>NZ_JAPNKC010000001.1:9487142-9806071 GCF_026626705.1 Pyxidicoccus sp. MSG2 | reverse complement strand
AGGCACGCTCCGCCGCTCCTGTTTCCGTGGTGCCCCACCCTCATCCGGCCACCACGCGCGAGTCCTTCCGCGTCCACCACCGCAAACTGCGGCTCGACGTGGACCCCGAGCAGGCCTTCGTCACGCTCCACGGTGGGAAGGAGCAGGCCTTCTGGCTGGACAGCAGCCGCGTGGAGGCCGGCCTGTCGCGCTTCTCCTTCATGGGGGACGCGACGGGGCCGCACAGCGCCATCGTCCGCTACCACGTGAATCCGCGCCGACTCAGCGTGACGCGCGGCGGCCAGACGCAGGAGCTATCCACCGGTCTTTTCGAGTTCCTCCAGGGTGAGCTGGCGCGGCTGCGCGCGGGCGAGGCCACGCTGCCGTTCGACTTCCAGGGCGGCTTCGTGGGCTACCTGGGCTACGAGCTGAAGCAGGACTGCGGCGCGAGCACATCCCACACCTCGCCGGACCCCGATGCCGGCCTTCTCCTGGCGGACCGGCTGCTCGCGTGGGACCACGCGCAGCGCGAGGTGTACCTGGTGGCACTCGCGCCCGAGGGCGAGGAGGCCCAGGTCCACGCGTGGTTCGACACCACCGAGGCCGAGCTGCGGCGGCTGCCGCCCCTCGCCCCGCCCACGCCAGGCAACGGCGCGCCCTTCCCCGTCCGCCTCGCGCGCGACAGCGCCACGTACCTGGCCGACATCGCGCGGTGCATGGAGCAGATCCACGAGGGCGAGACGTACGAGGTCTGCCTCACCAACAAGGTGATTGCCGAGACCCGGGTGGAGCCGCTCGGCCTGTACCGCGTCCTGCGGAAGATGAACCCCGCCCCCTACGCCGCGTTCCTCCGGCTGGGGGAGCTGGGCATCGCCTGCTCCTCGCCGGAGCGCTTCCTGCGCGTGGACCGCGAGCGCTGGGCCGAGTCGAAGCCCATCAAGGGCACCCTGCGGCGCGGCGCCACACCGGAAGAGGACGAGCGGCTGCGCCAACACCTGGGCTCGGAGGAGAAGGACCGCGCCGAGAATCTGATGATCGTGGACCTCGTGCGCAACGACCTCGGCCTGGTGTGCGAGATTGGCTCGGTCCATGTTCCCAAGCTCATGCACGTGGAGACGTACGCGACGGTCCATCAGCTGGTCAGCACCATCCGCGGCCAGCTGCGCGAGGGGCTCACCGCGGTGGACGCGGTGCGTGCCGCCTTCCCGGGCGGCTCCATGACGGGCGCGCCCAAGGTGCGCACCATGGAGCTCATCGAGCGACTGGAGCGCGAGGCCCGGGGCGTGTACTCGGGCGCCATCGGCTTCTTCTCCGTCACCGGCGCGGCGGACCTGAACATCGTCATCCGCACCGCGGTGGTGCGTCCCGACCAGGTGAGCGTGGGCGCGGGAGGGGCCATCATCGCGCTCTCGGACCCGGCGGCCGAGCTGGACGAGATGCTCCTCAAGTCGCGCGTGCTCCTGAAGGCGGTGTGCGCGGCGCACGGACGCCCGGACGTGCTGCCGGAGATTGCCGGTGTCGCGGTCGCTCCTCCTCTCCCCCCTGGAGACACCTCGGTGCGCTGAAGCCGGCGCCCCTGACACGAATGGACTCCTGGAGCCCCGACAGCTGGCGGACCCGCCCGGCGCAGCAGCAACCCCGCTACGCGGACCCCGCCGCGCTCGACGCAGTCGTGGACCGGCTGCGGGGACTGCCACCCCTGGTCACCGCGGCGGAAGTGGAGGAGCTCAAGGCCGAGCTCGCGCTGGCGGCGGGCGGCGGGCGGTTCCTCCTCCAGGCGGGGGACTGCGCCGAGCCATTCGGCGCCTGCGGGGCCGTGACGGTGCGCCGCAAGCTGCGCTTCCTCCTGGAACTGGGCGACGTCCTCGCCCGCGGCACCGGGCGGCCCGTGGTGCCCGTGGGGCGCATCGCCGGGCAGTTCGCCAAGCCGCGCACCACGGACACCGAGCGCGTGGGCGACGTGGAGCTCCCGGTCTATCGCGGTGACAACGTCAACCGCGCGGACGCCACCTGGGAAGCGCGACAGCCGGACCCGGCGCTGCTGGAGCAGGGCTACTGGCACGCCGCCCGGGCGATGGACGCCCTGCGCACGCACGCCGCCTCGGAGCGCCGCCCCCTCTTCTCCTCGCACGAGGCGCTGCTGCTCCCCTTCGAGGAGGCGATGACCCGGCCCGCCGGCGAGGACGGACGCGCCTACGGCCTGGGCGCCCACTTCCTGTGGCTGGGGGACCGGACGCGCCACCTGGAGGGCGCGCACGTGGAGTTCCTCCGCGGCATCGCCAACCCCATTGGCATCAAGGTCGGCCCGCGCTGCGCCCCCGAGGAGCTGGTGGCGCTGGTGCGCCTGCTCGACCCGCGCCGGGAGCCCGGCCGCATCACCCTCATCACCCGCTACGGGAAGGACGCCATCCGCGGCTTCCTCCCCCTGCACGTGCGCGCCTTGCGCGCCGCGGGCCTGGAGGCGCTGTGGTGCTGCGACCCCATGCACGGGAACACCCGCCTGGTGCGGGGCCGCAAGACACGCCACTTCGATGACGTCATGGAGGAGCTGCGCACGGCGTTCGCCCTCCACGCCGAGGAGGGCAGCCGGCTCGGAGGCATCCACCTGGAGCTCACCGACGACGCCGTCACCGAGTGCCTGGGAGGTCCCGAGGGCCTGGACGCCGGGGACCTGGACCGGCGCTACGAGACGGCGTGCGACCCGCGCCTCAACGCCGCCCAGGGCCTGGAGCTGGCCTCCGACCTCAGCCGCATGCTCCACCGGGAGCAGCCCCCCTGCCTGGCAGCCCAGCTCCCTCGCGGTACGGGGACCTACCCGCGCCCGGAGTGAGCCGGGGCTCGGGCCGCTGCCCCCCAGTCTTCCCAGGGGATGCGCCAACCCCCGAAAGGCGTTGATGTTTTCAGGCCCCCGGGCCCGTTCCGCCCCTCGCGGCGGGGCTCCGGGGCCCATCTCTCCACTGTTCGACGGCCCGGACGCGCTCCACCGTCGCATCCCGCCCTACCCTGTTATAAAGCGCCCCCCATGCTTGAGACCGTCACCAAGGGCTTCCGCGCCGCCAAGAACCGCCTCGCCGGCAAGAGCGAGCTGACTCCTGAGCTGGTCGACGAGTCGCTCCGCGACATCCGCGTGTCCCTCCTCGAGGCCGACGTGGCCTTCGACGTGGTGAAGAAGTTCGTCGCCCGCGTCCGCGAGAAGGCCGTGGGTGAGCTGGTGCAGACGACCATCACCGACAAGGCTGGCCAGAAGCGCAAGGTCAGCCCGATGGACCACTTCATCAAGATCTGCCACGACGAGCTGGAGTCCCTCATGGGACCGGTGGACACCAGCCTCCAGCTCAAGCCCAAGGGGCAGCTGTCCGGCATCATGATGGTGGGCCTCCAGGGCTCCGGTAAGACGACCACCACGGGCAAGCTCGCCCACCGGCTCCTCGCGGAGGGGCGCAAGCCCCTGCTCGTCGCCGCGGACATCTACCGTCCCGCCGCCGTGGACCAGCTCAAGGTGCTCGGCGAGCGCCTCAAGGTCCCCGTCTACCACGAGCCCGGCCTCCAGCCGCCCGAGCTGGCCAAGCGCGGCTACGCCGCCGCCCGCGAGCAGAAGTGCGACGTGGTGCTCATCGACACCGCCGGCCGCCTCGCCATCGACGAAGCGCTGATGACGGAGCTGGAGTCCATCAAGTCCAACGTCCACCCGGACACCATCCTCCTGGTGTGCGACGCGATGATTGGCCAGGACGCCGTGCGCACCGCGGCCGAGTTCGACCGGCGCCTGACGCTGGACGGCTTCATCCTCACCAAGCTGGACGGTGACGCCCGTGGCGGCGCGGCGCTCTCCATCAAGGAAGTCACCGGCAAGCCCATCAAGTTCCTCGGCATGGGCGAGTCGATGGACAAGCTGGAGGAGTTCCGTCCGGACGGCCTCGCGGGTCGCATCCTCGGGTTCGGCGACATCGTCGGCCTGATGAAGGACTTCGAGAAGGTCGTCGACGAGAAGAAGGCCGAGGAGGATGCGAAGAAGCTCCTGTCCGGCCAGTTCTCGATGAAGGACTTCGTCGAGCAGATCCGCATGGTCCGGAAGATGGGCCCGCTCAAGGATTTGCTGGAGAAGTTCCCCCTCTTCGGCGACCTCACCGAGCACCTGAACCCGGACGAGAAGGAGCTCACCAAAATCGAGGCGATGTACGACTCGATGACGGCGAAGGAGCGCCTGCGGCCGGACATCATCAACACCAGCCGCATCGGCCGCATCGCCAAGGGCAGCGGCCGCAAGGTGGAAGAGGTCCGCGAGCTGCTCCAGAAGTTCGGGATGATGCAGCAGGTGATGGGCACCATCGGCCAGAACCCGGGCCTGCTGGGCCGCATCCCCGGCTTCAAGCAGCTGGGTCAGCTGTCGCAGATGAAGAACATGGACCTCTCCAGCATGTTCGGCGGCGACGCGAAGATGATGGAGAAGATGATGGGCGGAGGCATGCCGGGCATGGGCATGCCCATGCAGCTGCCGCAGGTGGCTCCCGGCTACACGCCGCCCATGGGCCAGGCCGCCATGGCCAAGGCCCGCCTCATGGGCTACGCCCCGCCCTCCGCGAGCGGGAAGCCCGAGGACCGCGACGCCATCAAGGAGCGCCGCAAGCGGGAGAAGGACAACAAGAAGAAGAACCGCAAGAAGCGGTAGGCAGTCTCAGCCCTGCTTCTTGGGCACCACGAGGCCCTGGCTCAGCCGCTTGAGCACGCGCTGCTTCTGGCGGCGCTTGTAGGCCTCGTGGGCGTTCTCCCCCAGCTCGTTGAGCCGCGCGGTCTCCTCGTCGACAATCTGGAACTCCACCAGGGAGATGACGATGCGGCCCTTGCGCTGGCGCGTGTCCTCTTCCGGCGGCGGCAGGTACGCGTCCATGCGCACCGGGATGTCCACCACGAAGTTGAGCGCCCGGTAGGTGTTGCCCGAGAAGGTGTTGCCGTTGCGGTCCTCCCGGTCCTCGTAGTTGCGGTCCAGGTGGAGCTGGGGGATGTGCGCCTCGAAGTGGGGGTTCTCCGCGAGCACGGCCTTGAACGGCAGCAGCGTGTTCTCCGTCTGGCCCGGCACCACGAGGTGGAAGGGAAAGAGCCGCTGCGTGAGGTGGTAGAGCACCGGCAGCAGGTCCTCCCGCTTGCGCGTCACCACGCGGAAGCGCGTCCTGTCGTAGACCTGCGCGGCCACCGTCTCCTTCTTCGCCAGCAGCTTGGTGACGAGCGAGTCCCGCGTCTTGATGGAGTGCGCGAACTCCACCACCGGCAGGCCCTTCTCGTTCATCTCCTGGGCGACGCTGAGCACCTTCTCCGTCACCAGCTCCGCCAGCTCCGCCTCGGACACCGCCAGGCGGAAGAGCAAATCCCGCCCCTCGATGTGCTGGATGACGTGCATCACCTTCAGCACCACGCAGGCGATGCGGCGGTGGCGCGGAGAGCCCTTCGCTCCGGACGCGAAGAGGAACAGGTCGTGAATCTCCGCCGGCTGCGCCACGCCGTCCGCGACGCGGTAGTTGAACGTCTTGCGCAGGTACTCCACCGCCTCCGCGAGCACGCTCCGGGCCCAGGCCTCGTCGTACGGCCGGGAGACGTCGAGCTGGCAGAGGCGCAGGAAGCGGTCCACCTCGTCCCGCCGCTGAAAGTGCATCCGCCGCCAGTCGATGACCGAGCCACCGCGGAGGATGAGGCGGATGCGCTCCAGCTCGCGCAGGCCCATCGCCTCCACCGTGCGAATGGGGATGTCGGGAAGGACGGGGGTGAGCGAGGGGGGCTTCACATCGAGCTTCCTATCCGAGCCGCCCCAAGGGGAAAAGCCCCTCAAAAGCACGAAGGCCCTTTCCCGTGGGGGAAAGGGCCTTCATGACCACCGAGCGACCGGTCGGTTACTCGTTGGCGACGGCGCGGTTGTTCTCGTACCGGACCTGGCTGATGACGCGGCCGTCCTCGGCCATCTCCTTCGTCACGCCGTTCTTCTTGCCGTTCTGGTACTGCTCGACGAGGCGGGGCTTGCCGTTGGGGAAGTACATCACCCGCTGGCCGTCCCAGCCGCCGTCCTTGAACTCCGCGGTGCTGCGCTTGTTGCCGGACTCATCGAAGAACGTCCAGGTACCGACCTTCAGGCCGTCCACGAACTGGCCCTGGGCCGAGACCTTGCCGTTGGGGTGGTACTCGACGTACGCGCCGTGCGCGAGCTGGGTACCCGCCTTGGCGTTCGCCTTGACGCAGGTGAAGCCCTCGGCCTTGGTGCCCGCCTGGGCCGTGCCCGCGGGGCAGTTCAGCTTCGCGGCGGTGTCGCCGGCCATCGCCGCGGGAGCAGCAAAGGCCAGACCCAGGGTCAGCACTCGAATCAGCTTGGTAGACAGCATGGACTCTCCTTTTCCAGACGCCGGGTTCCCCGCGCGCACCATGAAGACGCTGGGGTGTTGATGAAATTCACGGGCCCGCGCGCGGGTACTCCACAAACACGTGAGCCCCGCCCCTACTGACAGGGCGGGGCTCGGTTCCTCAGCTACCCTGGTCGCCTACTGGTAGTTGGAGGTGTGGCAGGCGAAGTTGCCGCCCGAGAAGTAGAAGCCGGCGGAGTTGGTGGTGCTGGTCGCGCCGACGCACAGGCTGACGATGATGTCCGCGCGGTCACGGTTGGTGCCCGTCACGGTGTAGTTGCCCGACGAGCTGCTGATGGGCGCGTTCTGGCGGCCACCGTCCGTCTGGACGTAGAAGAACTTGCTCAGCTCCGCGGAGGTCTGGGGGAAGGCCGTGTTGGAGTACGCGGACACCCGGATGCGCAGGCGCTTGGGCGCGCTGGCGGCGCAGAAGCTGTCCGTCTGGGCGGACACGAGCTCGGTCTTGAAGATGATGGGGCCCGTGGTGCCCAGGTCGGCCTTGTTCGGGAAGGACGTGTAGTTCTGGCACGTCGGCGTGGGCGGCGCGGCGCAGACGCTGTTGGTGCAGATCTCGCCGTAGGTGCAGGTGGAGAGGCCCTCACCCGTGCAGGTGTCGCCCGTGGTGTCGCCCTCCTCGCACTGGCCGGAGCCCGTGTTGCAGGTACGGTCGCCGGAGCAGTCGGAGTCAGCGGTGCACTTGGTCACGCACACGTTGTCCAGGTCGGAGCACACCATGTCGGTGCTGTCGGAGCCCGTGCCGCCGTTGCAGAGCACGTCCGTGGAGCACTGGCAGATCTTCGTGGCGGCGTCCGCGCCCGTGCCACCCAGGGGGGCGCAGGTCTTCGCGGTGTCCGGACAGTCAGAGCCGCTCTCGCACGTCGTCACACAGACGCCCGCGGTCGGGTGGCAGATCTCGGTGCCAGCGCAATCGTCGTTGGTGGTGCAGGTGTTGGAGGTTCCTTCCTCGTCACCGCAACCGACCATGAAACCGCTCATCGCGCCGAGCGCCGTGAGCACCAGCATCATCTTGCGAAGCTGCATGTTGAGCCTTCCTCCTGAGTGGGAACGTCGCTCGGGGTCTCCGGCCACTGACATCAGACCCCAACGTCCATTGGAAGCGGGCAGGGCTTTAGTCCTGCATGTCCGGACGTGTCAACGAGTGTCGACGGGCGTCTAGACGGGCCCCCCACAGGGGAAATTCAGCACTCACGAAAGCGGACAGTTCAAACGAGAAACGGGCGTGACGTACACGTCACGCCCGTCACACACATCGATTCCCGTTGCCTCAGAAGGTGAACGGGAAGTCGATGGGGTCGCCCTGCTTCTTGTGGCGCGGGAAGGCCCAGCTCTTGATGAGGCCGGAGATGCAGCTCGCCATGTAGGTCGAGCGGAACTCATCCGTGCGGCACGAGACGGCCGTGGTCTTCCCGCTCGTCTGGATGGTCCACCGCATCACCAGCTTGCCGCTCAGCGCCGGGTCCTTCTTCTTCTGCTCGTTCACGCACTTGATGATGGCCGGCTTGTTGGCCAGCACCACCGCCATGATGTCCGACTGCTGCAGGCGCTCGGGGGTGGCGCCGCCGGGCTCGGGCGGCACGTACGCGGTGGGCCGCGCCTCGGGCTGCTTCGGCTCCGGCTTCGTCTTCTTCGTGCCGAACAGCTCGTCGAAGTCGTCGCTGTCACCCTCGCTCGAGGACGAGGACGCGCGCTCCACGCGCGCGGGCTGCCGCTCCTCGGGCTCCTCGCGGCGCGCGGACACCGACGAGCTGGACGGCTTGCGAGGCGTCGTGCCGCGCTCCACCTTCGCCACCACCGTCTCCGTGGGGGGCTTCGGAGCCTCCGCCACCGGAGCGGGCGTGGGCGTGGGAGTCGCCGCCGGGGGCGCCGCGGCCACCGCCGGAGCGGCCGTCGCGGGCGCGGTCCCCGTGGGAGCCGGAGTCGCCGTCGCGGGCGCCGCCGCCACCGCGCCACCGGGCACGGTACCCGGAGCCGCCGTGGGGCTGGCCGGAGCCGCCGCCGGATTCGCAGCCGCCGTCGCCGGCTGCTGCGCCAGGCCGGCAGGAGGCGGAGGCATGGGCGGCAGGCCGGTGTTCGCCTGCGCGGCAGGGGCCGCCTGGGCCACCGGGGCCTGCGGGCCCGCGGGCGTCTCGGCGCGGTTGCCGTTGTTCATGAGCATCACCACCCCGCCACCGGCGACGATGAGCAGGCCCGCGGCGGCACCCACCAGGATGCCCATCTTGCTCTTGCCCCCGCCCTGCGCACCGCCATGAGGCGGGTACGCCGGCGCATACCCCTGCGGCTGCGGGTACGGCGCGGCCATGGGCTGCTGCGCGTACGGCGCGGGCTGCGCGTAGTGCGGCTGCATGGGCTGCTGCGGGTACGGCGCGGGCTGCGGCTGCCCATAGGGCATGGGCGCGGCCATGGGCGCCATCTGCTGGCCCATATGTGCGTCGGCGCCGCGCAGGGACGGCGAGGACACCGGCTCCGGCGGAGGCATGGGCACGTCGAGCAGCCGCGACTGCGACACAGGCTCGCGGCCCAGCGCCGGCGCGGGCGTCGGCGGCGGCTTGCCGAGCGCGTCGTTCTCCTCCTTCACCAGCGAGGCCAGCACGCTGGCCGCCGACGGCTTCCAGCCCACCGGCTCCTCGGTGTTGGCGGCCAGCACGCCGTCGGCGCGCGACGCCTTGCCCGCGCTGAAGGCGGACTGCACCGGGCCCGAGGACACCGTGGGCGACGAACCGGACACCGGCTCGGGCGCGACGATGACGGGCTTGGACGGGCGCGGCGCCAGCACCGAGGCCAGCTCCGCCGTCTCCGACAGCGGAATCCAGTCGCTGAAGCCCGAGCGCCAGCAGAGGCTGTCCGGGCCCACCTCGCCGCGCTCCCAGAGGTCCTTCACCTTCTCGACGGTGAACGGGCCGACCTGCTTCTCGTCGATGGCCACGTACCACTCATGCGAGGCGGCGTTGGACTTCGCGTCCTCCTTCGCGGGCTCGGCCTCGGCCTCGGCCAGCTTGCGCACGCTCTCCGTGGTGGCGTCACGCGCCGCGGCCTCGCCGGCCGACTCACCCGCCGGAATCTTGTGCGTGCCGGAGCTGAGCACCTGGTCGAAGACCGCACCAATCTCGTCCTCTTCCCAGTCCGTGAAGAGGCCGCCCTCGGGCGGCGTGCCGAGCGACGCGGGCATGGTGGCGGCGGACGACTCCGCCTCCTTGCCATTGCTGCTCGCACTCGTGGTGGCGGGTGAAGAAGTCGCGGACTCCGGCGCGGAGTCCTTCGCGGCCGGTGCGCCCGCGGGGCGCACGGTGATGGTGTGGCCGCACTTCTTGCAACGAACCTTGACCCCCTTGGGGCCAACCTTGTCGTCGCTAATCATGTACTGCGCGCGGCAGCTGTCGCAGACGAAACGCATCTTTTCCGTAAGCCTCGGAAATGACGGGAGAAATCCCGCCTGAATCGTAGAAGTGCACACCGGAGGGGTCAAGGAACGGTACCAAGCCCGCCCGTCTGCTAATCAACGCGTGAACCCTTCTCCGGGTTCTGTCGCTACTTGCGCACCTGCACCTCCACGTGGGTGCCCACGGCGACGCGCAGCTCGTGCAGGTCTTCCGAGGTCGCGAACACGAGCAACTCCCGCAGCTTGGTGCGCACGGGGACGCGGAAGGCGGACCCCGTCTCGCCCTGGACCATGCGGCGGACGGGCTCCATCTCCCCGGCGGCGAAGAGGCCGGCGCGCGCGGCCGTCAGCTCCGCGCCCTCCAGGTACTGGCGCACCGCGTGCGGGGTGGCCGTGGGCAGCCAGGCGCGCGCGGCCTTCGCCAGCGCCGCGCGGTCCGGCTCGCTGAGGCTCTTCTCCAGGAACCGCCGCTCCGGGTCCACCAGGTGCTGGGCCTCGGCGATGCGCACATTGCCCACCACGAGGCTCAGGGCCGCCTGGAGGATGGCCTCCAGCCGCTCCACCGCCACGCGCTGGCTGAAGGCCAGCTCCGGACGCGCCAGCGCCAGGGTGCGGCCCAGGAGGTAGTACACCTCCTTCTGGCCCTGCTCCGCGAAGTACTTGCCGCCCACGCGCACGCTGGCCGGGTGCGTCTGCAAGAGCTCCGTGTTGATGAGCGGCTCGGGGGCCGGCTCGTTGGAGCGCTTCGCCATGCGCTCGCGCGTGGCCACGAGGAAGGGCGAGTACAGCTCCACCGCGTCCATGCCCAGCATGCGCGCCACGTACCGGTAGTGGTGCACGTGGTACTCCTGCGCGCTGGCCACGTCGATGCGGTGCTTCTTGGGCACCAGCTGGTACTGCGGGAAGGGCACCGCGTACAGGTGGCCCGTCTTCGCGAAGAGCAGGCCCATCAGCTCGGCCAGCGGACCGCGCGCCTTCGGGTGGAAGAGGTGGTTGTGCCAGAGCTGGTCGTTCAGCGGCCGCGGCTCCTGCGACTCCTTCTTCTTCGCGTAGGGCCCCAGCTTGGTGAGGATTTCCTGCTCGTCCTCCCCCGCCTCGCCCAACAGGCCCGCGACGGCCTGGGCCGCCAGCCACGCGCCGTCGTAGTCCTTGCGCATCGCGGACAGGCGCACCAGCTGGCCGCACACCTTGCGCGGGTCCGTCGTGTGGGGCAGCGCGCGGCGGAGCGCGGCAATGGCCTCGTCCTCGCGGCCCGGCAGCTGCCCGGCGATGTCCGCGAAGGTCTCCTGCACCGTCGCGTCGTCCGGCAGGCCCTTGGCGGCCACGCCGTAGGCGGCCACCGCGCCCTCCGGGTGCTTGAGCACCTGGAGGTACAAGTCGCCCAGCGCGCGCCACAGCGCCATGCGCGCCCCGTGCGTCTCCGGCGTCTTGGGCAGCCGGCCCAGCATCTTCGTGTAGTTCTCCTCCAGCGGCTTCCACTGGCGCGCCGCGCCGAGCATCGCCTCCAGCGCGCTGAAGGCCTCCACGAAGCGCGGGTCCAAATCCAGGGCCGCGTTGAAGGCCTGGGTGGCGCCCTCGATGTCCTTCAAGTCGTCGCGGCGCAGCTCGCCCAGCGCGAACCAGACGCGCTTGGCCTTGTGCGGCTCGATGGCCAGCGAGTTCAGCGAGAGCATCCGCGCCAGCACGTCCGCGGCCTTCTGGCCCTGACGCGTCTCGCGCAGCAGCACGTAGAGCTGGTCCATGACTTCCGGCACGTCCGGCTCCGCCTTGAGCGACGTGGTGAAGGCGTCGATGGCCATGTACGGGTCGTGCAGCTCGTCCCGGGCGATGCGGCCCAGCTCCAGCGCCACCTTCGCCTTCGGCTCGCCCTCCAGCACGCCCACCAGCTGCTGGCGCAGCTCGGCGGACTTCTCGTACTGGCCCGCCTTGTCCATCAACGTCACCAGCGCGCGCAGCGTCGGCTCGTGGCCCGGGTCGATGGCCAGCGCCTTCTCGAAGTGGTTCTGCGCGCGGTCCGCCTGGCCGAGCGCGGCGTGGATGTCGCCAATCTGCCAGTAGACCTCCACCACCTCCAGGTCCGTCAGCTCCTCGCGGTGGTGGATGAGGATGGTCTGGAAGACCTTGAGCGCGCCCTCGTAGCGGCGCGTCTGCACGAGCAGGTTGCCGTAGCCCTCCAGCGCGGGCAGGTAGGTGGCGTCCAGCTCGTAGGCCTTCTCGTAGCAGCTCAGGGCCTTGTCGCGACGGCCCAGCTTCTCCGCCACGTAGCCCAGGCGGTAGAGCTGGCGGCAGAGGTCCGCGGCGCTGACCGCGTCCTTCTCCACCATCGCCTTCTCCGCCATCTTCCGCGTGACGATGTCCAGCATCCTCTCTGCGGACGCCCAGTCCTCACGGGCGATGTAGACATCGGACAGGGGGCGCGCGGCCTCCAGGCTGTCGGGGATGTGCTTGAGGGTCTCCTGCCAGTAGCGGGTGGCCGTCTCGCGGTCCTCGCGCGTCTCCGCGTGGTAGCGCGCCACGTCCAGCAGCGCGCGGCCCTTGGCGGCGGGGTCCTCGGTCTGCTCCGCCTCCTGGCGCAGCGTCTGCTCGTAGCCGCTCCAGTCCTTCTCCTGCTCCTGGATGCCCTTGAGGGCGCGGATGCTGGGCAGGTGGCCCGCGTCAATCGCGAGGGCGTGCTGGTAGGCGTTCCGCGCGCTGCCGGAGTCCATCAGCATGTCCTCGTTGATCTTCCCGAGGCGGTAGTACAGCTCCACCGCGTTCGGCGTCTGACCGGCGAGCTCCGCTTCCTTCGACAGCATCTCCAGCGCGAAGGGCCAGTTGCCGCTGCGCTCGTACAGATTGCCCAGCGCGTGCAGCGCCGGGCGGCATTCGGGGTCCGCCGCGAGCGCCGAGTGGTAGTTGTTCACCGCGCGGTCCAGCGCCTTGAGCTGCTGGTACTGGACGTTGCCGATGTCCACGTAGAGCTCGGCCTGCTCCTGCACGCTGGTGGCCAGCGAGAGCTGCCGCTCGTACGCGGAGATGAGGTCCTCCCAGCGCCCCTGCGTGCGGCGCAGGCGGATGAGCGACTTGATGGCCTGGACGTTCTGCGGGTCGATGGAGAGCACACCCTCCACGCACACGTCCGCGTTGGCCGGGTTCTGGTACTTGTCCTCCCAGATGGTGGCGCTGCGGAAGAGGACGCGGACCTTCTCGCGCCAGTCCTCGCTCAGCTCCAGCATCCGCTCGTAGATGGCGAGCAGGTCCGCCGGCTGGTCCAGCTTCGTGTGCAGCCGCTCCAGCGCCTCCAGCGCCGTGCGGTTGACGGGGTCCAGCTCCAGCGCCTGCCGGTACGCGGACACCGCGGACTCGTCGTCGCCGATGTCGCGCTCGTAGACGCCGGCCACCTCCACCTGGATGCGCGCGCGCTCCTCGGCGGTGTCGGCCAGGTCGCGTGCACGCAGCAGCGAGGACGCCACATCCGGCCAGGCGCGGCCCCGCCGGTACAGCGCGGTGAGCACGCCCAGCGTCTCCGAGTCCGGCTCCAGCTCCAGCGCGCGCAAGAGGGCGCTGGCGGACTCGGTCGGGTCCTCCAGCTTCTCGTCCCAGACGCGGGCAATCTCCTTGAGGATGCCCTTGCGTTGCTCAATCGAGCCCGCGGCCTCCAGCTTCTGCTCCAGCGCGACGACGTACTCCTTGTCGCGCCCGCGCCGCTGGAACACGGCGGCCAGCCCGTCCAGCGCGGTGGCGTTGGTCGGGTCGAACTCGAGAATCTTCCGGAACGCCCCCTCCGCGGCCTGCGGGTCATCCAGCCGCGTGTCGTGGACGCGCGCGAGCGTGGCGTAGAGGCGCTCGGCGAGCGCACCGCGGGGCAACTCGTCGGCCACCTCCTCGTAGACGGCGGCCAGCTCCTCGTGGCTGCCCGTCTCGTCCGCCAGGCGCTCCACTTCTTCGCGCAGCGTGTCGTCCGACGCGTCCAGCTGCAGCGCGCGGCACAGTGCGAGGAAGGCCACGTCCTTCTGCCCCAGCCGCTCCTCCTGCACCTTCGCCAGCTCGCGCAGCGCGGCCAGCTTCTCCTCGTCGGTGACGAGGTGGGGCATGTAGCGGTCCATCACCGTGGCGTACGCGCGCCAGTCGTTGTACGTCCGGTACAGCCCACGCACGCGCTCGTAGGAGGTGCGGTTGGCCGGGTCCAGCTCGAGCACCTTCTCCAGTGCGCCCGCGGCCTGCTCCGGCTTGCCGCCCTGCCCTTCCCACAGGTCCGCCACCGCGACGTACGCGGCCACCGCCTGCTCGCGCTCCTCGGCCGCCAGGTGTACCTGCACCTTCAGCTCCAGCGCGCGCACGGCGTCGTTCCACGCGCGCAGGGACACGAAGAGCGCGTACACGCGCTCCAGGTCCGACACGTGGTGCGGCTCCACCTCCAGCGCGCGGCGGGCGGCGTCCAGCGCCTCCTCGCGACGGCCCATGCCGGCCAGCACTTCCGCCAGGCGCAGGCGCAGCGCCTTCACGCCCTCGCTGTTCTCCTGCAGGGGCACGAGCCGGCGCAGCACGCCCACCAGCTCCTCGCTCTGGCCCGTCTCGTCATACAGCTCGCGCAGCGTGTCCAGCACTCCGCGGTGGCGCGCGTCCCTGTCGAGCGCGGCCTTGAAGTACGGCACCGCCTCTTCCGGCCTCTTCAGCAGGCGGTACACCACCCGGCCCAGCCGCTCGTTGAGGCGCACCACCTCGCGCGGGTCCAGCGTCACGGCGAGCCGGCCCTCCAGCAGCTCACGGAGGTCCTGCGGCCGGTCCGCGCGCTCGTACAGGGACTCCAGCGCGGCGAAGGCCTGCTCGTTGCGCGAGTTCTTCGCCAGCAGCTCGCGGTACAGGTCGATGGAGCGGCCCAGGTCCGACAGCCCTTCGGCGGACACCTGCGCCATCTTCCCCAGCACGCGGTCGCGCTCGGCGCCCGTCACCTTGTCGGCCTGCAGCTTCAGGATGGCGTAGAGCTTCTCGGACGCACCGGCGCCCTCGTAGATGCCCTCCAGCAGTCGCGCCGTCGCCAGGTGTGCCGGCTCCAGCTTGAGGATGGCCTCGTAGGCACCGGCCGCGCGGTCCGGGCTGTCCAGCCGCTCCTGGTAGAGCTGCCCCAGGCGGAAGAGGTAGCCCACGCGGTCCGCGGGCTCGGTGGCCCCCGTCACCAGCGCCTCCAGGATACCGGCCAGCTCCGGCCACGCCTCCAGGTGGAGGTACAGCCGGTCCAACGCCACCAGCGCCTTGTCCTGCACCGCCGGGTGCAGCGTGCGCGCGCGCTCGTAGTAGGAAACGGCGCGGTCCGAGTCCCGCAGCTTCGTCTCCAGCAACTGCCCCAGCTTGAGGCACACCTGCGCGGCGTCCGCGGCCTCGGCCACGCGCGGCAGGGCTTCCTCGTACGCCGCCACCAGCTCGTCGTAGCTGTCGGAGGCGTCCGTGGCGTTCTCCAGCCGGAGGCGCACCTGGCCGTCGTTGGGGTCCTCCTTGAACGCGCGGAAGAGGGCCAGGAAGGCCAGCTCGGACTCACCCTGCGTCTCGCGCAGCGTGGCCAGCTCGCCCAGCAACGTCTTGCGCTCGGAGGCGTCGGTGGACACGCCCACGCGCGTCTCAATCACCTGCGCCAGCCGCGGCACGTCACCGGCGGCGCGGAGCGCGCGCAGCAGCGTCTCCACCGCGAGCAGGTTCTGCGGCTCGCGGGTGACGATGGCTTCCATGCGCGCCACGGCACCGGGGTGGTTGGCCTGCACGGCGAGCACCTCGCCGTACAGCGCCAGCGCGCCCGTCTTGTCCATCAGCCGCGTCTCGCGCACGGTGGCCAGGCGGAACTTCAGCTCCAGCCCGGACTCGGGCGGAAGCAGGGCAATCCGCTTCGCCAGCGCATCGGCCAGCTCGGGCCAGCGCTCCTGCTTCTGGCAGAGCGCCTCCATGCGCTCCAGCGTCGGCACGTCGTCCGGCTTGAGCTCCAGCAGGCGGCGGAAGGTGGCCAGCGCGCCCAGCGAGTCCTTGAGCTGCTCCTCCTGCAGCGTGCCAATCTGGAAGAGCACCGCGGCGCGGCGCGCCGGCTCCTCCGCCACGGCGAGCTGCCGGCGCAGCACCTCCAGCAGCTCCGTCGGCTTGCCCTGCGAGGCCACCAGGCGCACCGTCGCATCCAGCGACTCGGTGTCCGTGGGCCGCAGCTCCAGCACGCGCTTCCAGGCCGTCAGCGCCTCGGCCTGCTCACCCAGGTCCGTCTGGAGGCGGGCCAGCGCGCGGTACAGCTCGGCGCGGGACGCGTCTGACGCCTTCGTCGCCACCTCGGAGAGGACCGCGCACAGCTCCTCGGGAGCCTCGGCCTTGTCCACCAGCGACACGCACAGCTCGAGCGAGCGCAGGTCGTCCGGCAGCTCGCGCAACGCGCGGGCGGCGGACACGAAGCCCATCTCCGGGTTCTCCAGCGGCCCGGCGTAGATTTCGGCGATGCGGCGCAAGAGCGCGGCGCGCTCCTGCGGCACGGCCTCCGCCGACGCGCGCGACTCCAGCATCTCCACCTGCTTCAGGTGGTTGCCCACCGAGGCGAAGATGGGCTCCAGCGCGCTGGCCGCGGCGCCACGCAGCGGGCTGTCCGAGCGCGCCATCTCCTCCAGCGCGCCCACCGCCCCCGCGTGCCCGGCGCGGTGCGCCAGCACGGACTGGTACAGCTCCAGCGCGCCGCGCGGGTCGTCCAGGCGCGACACCTTGAGGCGGCCCAGGCGCACGCGCAAATCGGACGCCTCTTCCAGGGCGCCGCGCGCGTCCGCGAGCTGGATTTCGCGCTCGATGTGCTGCGCCAGCTCCGGCCAGCGCTCCATCTCCGCCAGCACGCGGCCCAGCAGCTTCAGCGCGTTGCCGTTCTCCGGCCGCAGCACGAGGACTTCCCGGTACGCCTGCGCCGCCAGCGACTTGTCCGCGAGCGTCTCCTCCGCCAGGTGCGCCAGCTCGAAGAGCAGGTTCACCTGCGTGGACGCGTTGGTCTCCGCCGCCACCTGCCGGCGCATGACCAGCGCCAGCTCGCGGTGCGCGCCGGTGCGGCGGTGCACGCGGGCGATGGACTCCAGCACGGACTTGTTCTTGGGGTCCCTCCGGCTCACCTCCTCCAGCGCGCGGACCGCGAGGTCATAGCGCTTGAGGCGGTTGTCGTAGATGCCCGCCAGGCGCCGCCACAGGTCGCCGGCCAGCGGCTCCTGCGTGTCGCGCTCCAGCTGGTCCTCGTACGCCCCGGCCACCTCCTCGAAGGAGCCGGAGTCCGCGGCGAGCCGCTCCAGCTCGTCCCGGACGGCGGCCTCGTGGGGGAACTCGTTGAAGGCCCGCAGGCGCGCGACGAAGGCGAGCGACGTCTGTCCCAGCGCCTCGCGCAGGGTGGCAATCTCCTGGACGTGCTCCAGCCGCCGCTCCGGCGCCACGCCGGGCAGCAGCACCTCCAGCACCTCCACCAGCTTCCGCGTGTCGTTGAGGCTGCGGTAGACGGGCTCCAGCAGGCGCGCCGCTTCCACGCGCGGGCCGTCGTGCGCCATCAGTCGCTCCAGGCCGGCCACCACCTGGCCGTCCCCGGGCGCCAGCTCCAGCAGCCGGCGGTACACCGGCAGCGACTCGGCGGGGCCCACTTCCTTCTCGAGCAACTGCGCGCGCTTGAGCAGCCAGGCCCGGCGCGCGTTGTCGTCCACCGCGCCGTCCGCGAGCTGGTCCAGCACGTCCGCCTGCTCCGCGAAGCGCCGCGCCTTCGCGTACAGCTTCTCCAGCGCGAGCAGCCCCTCGGGCACCTTCCGCAGCGCCAGGGCCGAACGGTAGGTCTCGACGGCCTTCGCGTCGTCGCCCGCGTTGGCGTACGCCTCGCCGGCCTTGAGCAGCAGGCCCACGCGCTCCTCCGGGACGGTGGAGAGCTGCGCCTGGCGCGCATACACCTCGGAGAGGCTCTTCGCGTTCTGCCCCTTCTCGTACAGGCGCGAGAGGGCCTCCAGCGCCTGCCGGTCCTGTGGCGCATCCGCCAGCAGGTTCTTCCACAGGCGCGCGGCCTCCTCCGGCTGGTCCAGCGACTCGCGCAGCTCCGCGGCCCGCCGCAGCAGCTCGATTGCCGCCGGGTCCCCGGAGGTCAGCTCCACCGCCGCCGTCTCGTAGATTTCCGCCAGCACCTCATGCGAGCCCGTCTCGCGAGCGAGCCGCTCCAGGTCCGGCCGCACGCCGTCCCGGTCCAGCCCCTGCGCGAAGGACTTCACCGCGGACATGAAGGCCAGCGAGGGCTGGTGCATGTCGCGCTCGTAGATGCGGCGCACCTCTCCGGCGAGGAGGATCTTCTCCACCGTGAGGGCGGACTCCATCCGCGCCTCGCGCAGCGCCACGCGGCTGGCGTGGTCGCCCACCTGGGACAGCACCGGGTCCAGCACTTCGAGTGCCGCGCCGCTCGCGGGCACTGCCGCCTTCACCCACGCCTCCAGCGCGGCGCGCGCGCCCGGGTGGCCCGGGTCCTCCGCGAGGATGCGCTTGTAGAGGCCCAGCGCGGCGTTGGCGTCATCCAGCACCGTGCGCTTCAGCTCCGCCAGGCGGAAGGACACCTCGCGCCCCTGCGGGCTCTGGCCCTCCTGGTTGCGGCGCAGCGCCAGCACCCAGGCAAGGTCCTCGCTCCGCTCGCCCTCGGTGTAGAGCCGGTCCAGCGTGGCCGCGGCCTCACGGTTCGCCGGGTCTCTCTCGGCAATCGCGCGCCATGCGGCGGCGGCGCTCTCCTTGTCGGTGAGCTTCGTCTCGTGCAGCAGCGCGGCCTCGCGCAGGAACACCATCTGCTCGGCGGGCTCCGCCGTGACCGCGGCCAGCTTCTCCAGCACCTCGGCCAGCGCCGCCCACTCCTCGCCCGCACGGTGCAACCGCTGCAGGGAGCGCAGACTGTCCAGGTTGCCAGGCTCCAGGGCCAGCAGCGCGCGCAGCGCCTTCACCGCGCCGGCCTTGTCGTCCAGCTTCTTCTCCTGCACCTCGGCCAGCTCGCGCAGCAGCGCCAGCCGCGCGGGGCCGACGTCGCCCTCCTCCGCCAGCTCGCCGAGAATCTCCGCGTAGCTGTCCAGCGAGTCCGCGTCCTCCGCCGCCTGCCGCGCCGTGGAGCGCAGGCCCGCGTCACCGGGGGCGAGCCGCAGCGCGCGCGCCAGGGCCGCGAAGGCCAGCTCCGGCTGCCGCAGGTGCGCCAGGTGCACCTGGGCCGCGTGCCGCAGCGCCTGCACCCGCGCCGAGTCGTCCTTCGCCACCTCGGCCAGCACGTCGAGCGTGGCCACCAGCTTGCGGTGCTCCTTGGTGCGCTCGAAGGCGGGCACCAGCACGCGCGCCGCCGCCTCGCGCGCCGGGCCGGAGGCGAGCATGGCCTCCAGCGCGGCCAGCGCATCCGGGTCCGTGGGGCGCTGGGTGAGGATGTCCGCGTAGCTCTGCACCGCCTCCGCGCTGCCGTCCTGCGAGCCCTGCAGCAACTGCGCGCGGCGCAGCTTCAACCGCGACACCTTGTCCGCCTCACCGGCCGACTCCGCCAGGGCAATCATCCGCGCCAGCGTGTCGCCCAGCTCGCGCGTGCGGCCGGCCTTCTCGTACAGCTCGGAGAGGCGCGGCAGGTGCCGCCCCTCCTCCGCGCCATGGGACAGTGCTCCCTGGAGCGCCTCGGCGGCCTGCGCCGGGCGGCCCAGCTCCACGTTGAGGTCCACGAGCTGCAGCAGCAGTTGCAGCTTCTCCGGCCCGCGCGCGCCCTGGATGCGCTTGCGCAGCAGTCCTTCCGCGTCCGCGGACCTGCCCGCGCGCCCGTACAGCTTCACGAGCCGCTGCAGCACCGCGTTCGACTCCGGCGCGCGGCCCACCGCCGCCTCCAGCGCGGCAATCGCCTCCGCCGCCAGCCCACCCTCTTCCGTCAGCGTCGCGGCCTCGGTGAGCAGCGACACCGCCAGCGTCAAATCATCGGACTCGGAGGCCAGCGTGCGCAGCACGCGGCCCAGC
Organism: Pyxidicoccus sp. MSG2; assembly: GCF_026626705.1. Lineage (NCBI taxonomy): Bacteria > Pseudomonadati > Myxococcota > Myxococcia > Myxococcales > Myxococcaceae > Pyxidicoccus > Pyxidicoccus sp. MSG2. The sequence goes on along the minus strand of NZ_JAPNKC010000001.1, from coordinate 9,786,352 downwards.
TCGGCGTGGGCGGACAAGTCACGTGCCAGACGCAGGCCTTCCGAGCGGCCGCTCTCGTCCTTCGGGTCCTCACGCAGCGCACGCACCCGCACGTCGAAGGCGGCACGGCTGTCGGCGAGCTGCTTCTCGTGGATGCTGGCCAGGAGCGCGAAGAGGCGCTTGCGTGTGGCCGCTTCCGTCGTGGCCTCCAGCTGCTGCTGGAGCGCGGCCACCTGCCGCTGGTGGTCGCCGTGGCGGCCGTAGTGCGCCGCCAGCGCCTCGGCGATTTCCACCGTGCGCACGCCCGCCGCCGCCAGCCGCTCCAGGCCGCCCACCACCACGCCGGTGGAGACGTTCTCCGCCAGCAGCCCCAGGAAGAGGTCCGACGCGTCCTCCTGCCGGCCCAGCCGCTCCGCGTACAGCTTGGCCTGCCGGGCCATCCACTCGTTGCGCTCGAGCTGCGTCTCCGCGAGCGCCGCCAGCCGGCCGGCCAGCGCCGCCGCCTCGTCGAATTTGGACAGCGCCACGCACAGGGACTGCAGCCGCTGCACCGCCGCCGGGTCCTCCGGGGCAAGCTGCACCAACTGCCGCACCAGCGGCTCCATTTCCTCGGGCGCGGTGCCGGCCGCCTCGCGGCGGGACACCTCCGCCTCCAGGCGGGCCGTCGGGTCGTCCGCGAGCGCCGCGGCCGACTGCAGTGACTTCACCGCCTCCGCCGCCGCCGAATCACCGGGCACGCGCGCCAGCACCTCTCGCCACGCGGCCTCCGCGCGCGACGGGTCCGCCAGCGGGCCCTGGAGCAGCTGCGCCAGCTGGCGCCACAGCTGCGCCGCCACCTCGGCGACCGGGGCCGCCTGCGCCGCGCGTTGCAGCGCCAGGGCCAGCGCGGGCTGGGCCTGGGCCTTCTCCGCGTGCTCCACCACCGAGCCGAGCAGCAGCGGCCGCCCCGGGTCCAGCTCCAGCGCCCGCGCCAGCACCTCGAAGGCGCCGCGCGCGTCGTCCTTCTCCTCGAACATCAGCGCGAGCGCCTCGCAGAAGGCCACCCGCTCCGAGCGCGGACGCGGGGCCAGCAGCGCCAGGTCCAGCAGCGGCACCACCGCCTCCAGCTCGTCGTCCTCGGCCAGCAGCCGCGCCAGTTGGAAGGCCGCCAGCGCCTGCGTGGCGTCCAGCTTCAGCGCCGCCTCCAGGTGCGTGCGCGCCGCCGCCGCGTCCTTCAGCTGCGTCAGGCACAGCTCCGCCAGGCGCAGGCGCATGGCGGCCTGCGCCGTCTTGTCCTTCACCGTGACGAGGTAGCGCTCCATCACCGCCACCGCGTCCGTGGCGCGGCCCTTCTCCAGCAGCAGCTCGGCGGTGAGGCTCGCCGCGTCCGCGCGGGACGGGTCCGCCGCCACGGCCTTCTCGAAGGCCCCGAGCGCCCCGTCCCCGTCATTCAGCTTGCCCAGGCGCAGCGTGCCCACGCGCAGCCACAGGTCCACCTGCGCGGCGCGGTCCTTCACCTCGCCCGCCATCGCCTCAATCTGCGCAATCGCCGGAGCGAAGTCACCGCCGGCACGCTCGGCCAGCTTCTCAATCAGCGCGAGCCCTTCCGGCATGCCCGGCCACAGCAGGAAGCACCGGTCCAGCGCCTCCTTCACCTTGCCGGCCGCGCCCGGGTCGTACCAGGCGAACAGCTTCGCCACGAGCAGCGACAGCCGGGCCGCGCTCTTCCTGTCGCGCTCCTCCAGCGACATGCTGCGCAGCATCCGCACGCGGTCGCGCCACGTCTGCTCGAAGCGTTGCAGCGCACGAGCCACCTTCTCCACGCGCGCGTTCTGCGGCTCCAGCGCCCGAGCCACGTCCACCACCCGCTGCGCCAGCGCGTGCTCGGTGGGGTCGTCCACCAGTCGCTCCGCGAGCGCCGCGTACTCCTCGGCCATGCCCGCGTCGCCCAGCGCCTCGCGCTCGCGCTCCAGCGCCTCGAAGCCCGGCTGGAAGAGCTGCTCGGACAGCAGCAGCTGGCGCACGCGCCGGAAGACGGCCCGGTCCGGCTTCGCCCGCGCCGCCCGCTGCAGGCACAACACCGCCCTGTCCCGGCGGAAGAGCTTCTGCTCGTAGAGGTCCGCGGCCTTGAGGTAGTGGCCCGCGCCCTCCTCGCCCTGCGTGGCGGCGCCCAGCCGCTCCAGCACGTCCGCCAGCGCCGCCGCGTCCTGCCGCGACTCGTGCAGCCGCTTCAGTCCGCGCAGGGCCGGCAGTGGGTCCTTCGCGACCAGCAGCGCGCGCTTGAGCAGCTCCTCCGCGCGAGGCGCGTTGCGTTGCCGCTCGTGGGCCAGCTCCGCCGCACGACACAGCAGGCGCACGGCCTCGTCCGCGGGGACGTCCCGCGAGCGCCCCTCGTAGAGGCGGATCAGCTCTTCCACACGGCCGGCCTTCTCGAGAGAGGCTTCGGCTTCGACGAAGGTCCGGTCATCGGACACACGCAGCGTGGGACGCGGAGGCGTGGGCTGTTGCATGGGGAGGCGGGCCTTGGGAATGGAAATGGAACGCAGCGGGGGCGCCAGCGACCGGAACTCTACCGGTCACAAGCGCCCCCGAGCAATCATGCAAAACCCGCCAAACGGCGGGATTTATTGGCTTTCTTGCTACTCAGCCGAGGGAGCGGCCGGAGGAGTCTCGCCGCCCTCTCCGCCCTCTCCACCGTCCGCCGCGTCAGAGGCGGGAGCCGGAGCCACGGCCGGCGCTTCCGGAAGGGCCTTGGCCCGCTCCACACCGGCGGTGTCGCCCATCTGCGTGTAGAGGGCGACGGCCTTGTCGCGCTGCTGCAGCTCCTCCGCGAGCGCGGCGGCGCGCGTGAGGTTGCCGAGCTTCTCGTGCAGAGGAAGCGCCTTGTCCTTGCGGCCGGCGCCCTCCCAGGCCTCGGCGGCGGCGGCGGTGTCGCCGAGCAGCTCCAGCCACCGGGCGCGGCCCGCCGGCTTCTGCTCCGCCTCGGCGCGGGCCAGTTCCTTCTGGGCCAGCTCCTTCGCCTCGTCGTCCAGCTTCAGGCGCTGCATGAAGTGGAAGGCCTTGGGCGGAGGCAGCGGGCTGAGCACCTCCACGGCCTCGCGGCGCTGCCCCACGGCCGCCAGCAGCGTGGCGGCGCCGAGCCTGTCACCGCGCTCCACCAGGCTCTTCACCTCGAGCCCGCGGATGCGGTTGGCGCTGGCCATGTCCCGGGAGCGCTCGTACGACTTGCGCGCCAGGGTGAGCTTTCCGGCACGCTCGTAGGCGAGCGCCGCCTGGTCGAACTGGCGCGCGCGCTCGTACAGCCGGGCCACGTTCTCGAAGTCGCCCTTGCCCACGTAGTGCTCCATGAGGAGCTCGTAGGCGCCGGCCTTCTCCAGCGTGGGAGCGAGCTGGTCCGGGGGCAGCGTGCCCACCAGCCGGCGCGCGATGTCGTTGTTGCCACCGGCCAGGGCGTTGCGCAGGGCGCTCTTGAGGTCCCCACCCTGCTCGAACAGGCGCGCGGCCTCGGCGAACGAGTTGTTGCGCTCGTGCAGGCGGCCCGCGTCGCGCGTGCGACCCATGGCCTCCAACTGCTTCACCTGCTCCTGCCAGTCGCCCGTCAGCTCGGGCAGCGGACGCTCGCCCCGCTCGGGACGCTCCGGACGGGGGCCGCGCTCGGGACGCTCGCCCCGGGGCGGACGCTCCGGACGCGCGGCGCGCTCGGGACGCTCGCCCCGCTCGGGACGGGCCCCACGCTCTCCGCGCTCACGACGCTCGCCCCGCTCGGGACGGTCGCCGCGAGGAGGACGCTCCTCGGACCGGGGCGCCGCAGCGGGCTCCTCGGTCTCCGGGCCGGGCTGGCGGCCGCTGGCGCTGAAGGCCGACTCGGCGCGCTCACGGTCACCCGCCGCACGCCAGGCCTGGCCCACCAGGAACATGACGTCCGTCCAGGCGTCGAACTTCTCCTTCGCCGGGTCCACCGCGGGCGCCGCGGGTGCGGCGGCCTCGGCCGGAGCAGCAGCCTCTCCCTCGGCGGGAGCGGCACCCTCGGCCGGAGCAGCGGCCTCTCCCTCGACGGGAGCAGCAGCCTCGGCCGGAGCCTCCGCCGGTGCGGCACCTTCCGCCGGAGCAGCCGACGCCTCGGGGGCGGGCGGCTTCGGCTGGCGCTGCACGCGCAACAGCGTGGTGATGAGGCGGCCACGCGTGTTGAGGTCCAGATCCTCCAGGGACTTCAGGCGCATGGGCCGCAGCGAGCGGACGATGGCCTGCAGCGGCCCCTTCTCCGCCGTGAAGTCCGTCTTCGAGAGCGCCTTCTCCAGGGTGCTCAGCTCGGCGATGACGCGCTGGCCGGGACCGACCGGACCCTCATCGCGGTCTCTGCGACCACGGCCATCACCGCGCCCGCGGCCTCCGTCTCGACCGCCAGGACCGCCGGGGCCACCACGGCCGCCGCCGAAGCCGCCGCCGCCAAAACCACCGCCTCCCGGGCCATCACGGCGCGGACCCTGGCCCGGCGCACCCCCGTCACGACCACGCCCACCGGGGCGCGGCCCACCGCTTCCATTCTCCTGAGGCACGTCTTTCTCCCGCTAGAACGCGTAGCGAATGTTCGGCGCCACCGCGAACCCGAAGGAGCCTCCGTTAACGAGATAGTTCCCCGTTACCTCGAGCCCCACGGAAAAGTGGCGCAGCCTTGTGTAGTACTCCACTCCGGGCCCGGCAAACACAAGAATGTCGGAATCAGGAAGGAGACGCTTCGGCGAGAACATCGCGAGGCCTCCGCCGGCGCGGAGGTAGAACCACGTGCGCTTCGTTTCCTGGCTGTCCGCCAGGCCCAGCAGGCGCGCACGCAGGGCCACGCCGGGCACCATCGACGAGAAGTCACCGGACACCGCACCGCCCGAGTTGCCGACGTACTCGGCGCTCGTCCGGATGCTGGAGCCCATGATGAACACGCCCAGGGAGAGGCGCTCGCCCAGGTCCACGCCCACCTCCACCTGCGCCATGGGGCCCGCGGAGAACGGCCGCGGAGTGCCCTCGGGGGCCGGCGGGTTGGTGAGGAACAACGGGCCACCCATCACCGCGAAGTACAGGCCCCGCTCGATTTCATCGAAGGTGACGGCGGGGCGGTCCCCGTTGGCGGGGGCGGACTGCTGGGCGCTCGCGGCCAGGGGAAGGACGAACGAGGCGCACAGGGCAAGGGGGGCGAGGGCTTTCATGCGGTCCTGACGTTAGCGCGACTCCCGTGGGGGACGGGAGCCCTTGGAAACAGCGCGGGCGGCCCGGCTTCAGGTCCGCCCGCGCAGCAGGGAAACAGCCCGGCGTTACTCGCCGGCCTGCTTGAAGATGAACGGATAGGTGACGACCACCACGCCGCCACCCTTCGGCTCGGGGAACTTCCAGGTGCGCACGCGGCCCGCCACGCACGTCTCCAGCTCCGCGTTGCCCGCGGTGGACTGGGCCACCGAGGACGACGCCACCGAGCCGGTGCCGGTGATGACGAACTTCACGGACACCTTGCCGCCCAGCTTCGGGAAGCGGTTGAGCAGGCTCTCGTAGCAGTAGCGGATCTGCCCGCGGTTCATCTGGATGACCTTGCGGATGAGCTCCTTGTCCAGCGAGCCCATGACCTCCGGCTCGGACGAGGTGATGCCCACGTCCACGCTCTGCTTGCCTCCCAGCACGCCCACGCCGTTGCCGTAGGTGCCGGTACCGCCGCCACGGCCCTTGGTGCCGACGGCGCCGATGCCGACGGAGTCACCCGTGCCGCCGCCGCCACCGCCGCCACCGCGCAGGCCCAGGCCGCCGAAGCCGCCCGAGTCACCCGCCTTGGCGCCGAACATGTTGCCCATGGCGCTCTTCAGGTCGCCGCCCAGGCCATTCTTGCCGAAGACGGTGGAGATGCCGCCCTTGCCGGAGCCGAAAATCTTGGCCGTCAGCGCGCGGGCCTCGTCCTTCTTGCTCGGGTCGCCCTTGGGTGCGGTGCGGTTGTTCGTCTTGGCCGCGTCCTTCTTGCCCATCTGCCCTTCTTCGCCGCGGCTCTTGGCGGCCATCTCGCCGCTCTTCTTCGCCTCCTTCTGCTGGTTGAGGCGCTCGAGGAACTTGTTCTTCTGGGCCTCGGGGGGCTTGATGATGAGCTTGGCGATGCGGGCGTTGTCCGCGGACAGCTCGTCCGCGTACATGTCGTCGTCGCCGGGGCGGTTCATGGCGGTGATGACGAACGCGGTCGCCGCGAAGAACATCACCAGGAAGATGTTGAGCGCCGTGTAGTCCAGCGACTCGCCAATCGGCGCCACCACGCGCTTGGGCACCGGCTGGAAGGCGGCCTCGAGCGTGACGCCGCCCAGGTCCACCCAGAGGAAGTCCTCCGCGTCCAGCGTCACCGTGTACGCGTCACCCTCGTGCGAGGCCTTGCCGGACTCGATGACCTCCTTGAGGTCCTTCGTGTCGCCCTTGCGGGTCAGCTCGCCCTTCATCTTGCCCGTGAAGCGCACGGAGAAGGACTGCCCGTCGGCGCGCAGCACCTCGAACTTGGGGGCGCCCAGCTTCGCGTCGCCCATGATGAAGTCCACGTCCGAGGCGCTGCCCACGGTGAACGCGCGCTTCGCCCCCGGCGGGATGAAGAACTCGCCCACGCGCTGGTCACCCCACGCGAAGCGCAGTCCCACGCCCATGGGGCCATTGGACTTCGACTTGCGCACGGTGCGCACGCGCGGCGCGGCCTCGACCGCCGGAGCAGCGGGCGCGGCGACAGCGACGGGCACGGGCTCGGCGGCGGGCGCCACCGCGTTCTGCTGCGTGGCGGCGAACGACGCGTCCAGCGCGCCCGTGGCCGCCGCTGCGGGAGGCACGGCCGCCGCGGCCTGCGCCAGGCCCACGGCCGGCGTCTGGGCGCCCAGCACGGGGTTCTTCTCGGTCGTCTCGTCCGTGCCGGCCACGGCCACGGCCAGGTTGGCGGCCGCCACCGCGGCCGGGTTCTCCAGGCGGATGGTGGTGCCACCCACGCGGATCTCGTCACCGAAGGTCAGCTGCCCCTTGTTGACGCGCTTGCCGTTGACGTACGTGCCCTCGACGCTGCCCATGTCGATGATGGACATGGCGCCGTCGGTGGCGACCTCGATGACGGAGTGGATTCGGCTGACCTTCTCGTCCTCCAGGCACAGGTGCGCGGAAGAGAGACGGCCAATCTTGATGATGTCGCGCTCGTAGTCCTTGGAGGCGACCAGCGAGTCGCCCTTGAAGACCTTGAGTGTCAGAGGAACGGCCATGAGGGCTCCTGCGTAGGGTGGGTATTGGCTACAGACAACGCTCGCTCCGCCGGGTTCCCGATGGAGCGCTGACGCCGCCTACAGCTCCCCCACGGACTGCATCACCTTGTCCTCGAAGTCCTCGCGGATGCGGATGAGGTTCGAGTGCTTCACCTTGTCGCGCGCCTCGATGTACTCGCCATCGGGCTTCGTGAGGTCGCCTTCGATGGTGTCGTCCTCGAAGTCGATGTTCGTGGTCTTGGAGTAGCGCACATTGCCCTCTCCACTCCCACCGCCCTGGGACTTGTTGCCCTCGTCCTGGGCGAAGGCCGGAGCCACAGCAAGGACCGCGCACAGCATCAGAGCCTTCCGCATCACTGCCTCCCACGAGGGCCTCTACCGGGCCCGTCCTACCGCGCGTCCCCCTTTGGAGGGGACGCCCAAGGTTCGCATCTTCCCCCGAGGCCCCGCCACAGCGAAGGCACCCGGGGACGTCGCACGTTTCACAGCAGGTCGTCTTCGGGCTCCGAAGGATCCGCCGTGCCTGCATTCTTCTTTTCAGTCGCCCCACCCGCCGGGGCCGCCTCGGGGGCGGGCGCGGGGGCCGGGGTGACGGTACCGCCGGCGGGCGTGGCCTGCGGGGAGGTACCGGTGGCGGAGGCGGGCGTCACGGTGCCCGCGGGCTGCGGGGCCGGGGCGGCCTGCTTGTCCGCGGCCTGCATCTGGGCCTGCTGCTTCTTCTGCAGCTCCTCCATCTGCTTCGCCTGGTCCTCGGCGTGCTTCGCCTCGCGCTTGGCGTTGACGATGGCCTCCGCCTCGCGCAGCAGCCCGAACACGGGCGACTCGGCGGACAGGGCCACGTCGCCGCCGGCCATGGCGATGTACTTCTTGTACAGCTCCACGGCGCGCTCGGGGGCGTCCTTCACCTTGTGGAGGATGATGGCGCGGTTGAGGCTCACCGCCGCGAGCTCGGGGTCCAGCTTCTCCGCCTCGTCGTACTCCTGCATGGCCTTGTCGAACTGGCCCTGGCCCTTGTACGCGACGCCCAGGTTGAGGTGCGCGGTGGCGTTCTTCCCGTCCGCCTGGAGGACGCGGCGCAGGTGCTCCTCGGCGCCGGTGTAGTCCTCCGACTCCAGGGACAGCTGCGCCATGGCCACGTGCGAGGGCACGTAGTCGTCACGCACCTCCAGCGCCTTCTTGAAGGACAGCCGCGCCTCGTCCTTGTCCCCTTCCTTGAGGAGGATGAGGCCCACGGCGTGGTGCAGCTCCGGGTCCGTTGCGTCCAGCTTCACGCCACGCAGCGCCACCAGCTTCGCCATGGCCAGCTGCTTGCGGTCCAGGTAGCTGCGAATCATCACCTTCAGCGCGGTGGTGGACTGCGGATCGCGCATCAGCGCGCCGCGGGACAGCTCCATCGCCTTGTCGTGGTCTCCCTGCTGCCGGTAGATCTCCGCCAGGCGGGCGCGGGACTGGGCGTCGTCCGGGTAGCGCTGCAGCACCTCCTGGTAGAGGGCCACCGCGCCGGCCACGTTGCCGCCGTTCTGCTCCATGACGGCCAGGTTCTCCGCGGCCTGGCGCAGCGAGGGCTTCTTGGCGAGGGCCTGCTTGTACTGCGCGCGGGCCTCGTCATTCTTGCCCTGGCGCTCGGCGATGACACCGAGGTTGTAGTGGGCCTCGGCGAAGTTCGTGTCGGACTCCAGCGCCAGCTTGAACTTGCGCTCCAGCGTCGGGTAGTCGAACGCCTTCGCCTTCTTCTGCGCGTCGAACGCCTTCACGGCGTCCTCGAAGCGGGCCTTGGCCGTGTTGGAGATGGGCGGGGGCGCCGGCTCCTTGCCGGGCGTCTGCGCCGTGGGGGACTTCACCGGCGGGGTGGGGCCGGTGGCCTTGGAGGCCGTGCAGCCGGCGGCCACGAGCGACGTGGCGACCAGAAGGGGGAACAGGCGCATGGTGTGAGTCATCGTCCGGTTCATTAGAGGAAGTCCTCCGGCTCCTCGTCAGCCGTGCCCTGCTTCGTGGGCGCGGCCCCGTCCTTGGAGGCGGCGGGCTTGGAGTCCACCTGGGTCTCTGTCTGCGAGCGCAGCTGCGCGGTGAGGTCCGTGAGGTCCTCGTTCAGCTCCGCCGCCTTGGCCTTCTGCGACTCCGCGGCGGCCTTGGGGGCCGGCGGGGGCACGTCCTGGATGGCGGCCAGCAAGTCACCCCCGATGAGGTGCTCGCGGCCCTTGAGCGCCACCTTCTCCTCCGGCATGTCCGGGAAGCGGTCCGGCGCGTAGGTGGTGCGCAGCATCTTCAGACTCTCCGCGGCGCAGTCGTTGTACACGTCCAGCTCGCGGCTCTTGCTCACCGTGGCGGCGAAGGCCTCGGTGGCCTTGTCCTTCAGCGGCTGGGCCTGGTTGGCGAACTCGTCGCGCAGGGCCTGCTGCGCCTCCTCGTCCAGCCCGCGCGGCATGGGCGCGTTGATGACGCGGTCGGCGAAGTGGTCATACGCGAGGCCGATGCGATTGAGCGCGCAGATGGCGGACTCGGGCGCGCCCAGGGCCACCGTCTGCACGTACTTCTTCTCCACCACCTGCAGCGCCTTGCTCTTGTCCTGGATGCTGGCGCGGAAGCGGTCCGGCGACGGCGGCGCGCCCCAGTACAGCTTCAGCCGCTTGTACTCCTGCCAGTCCAGGTCCACGGAGAGGAACTGCGCCTGCGCGGAGGTGGCCAGCGCCGGCTTCTCCAGCGTCGTCTGCACGCGGCGGGGCAGCTGGTCGAAGTGCTCGTAGACGCGCTTGTACATGCGCGACACGTCCCGCGACTTCCCCATCTTCTTGTAGAGGTCGATGATGCGCCCCTCGGCCGTGAGGAACTTGCTGGCCGAGCGCATGTTGTCGCGCTCGTACTCTTCCAGCATCTTGATGGCGCGCATGCCACCGCCGGCCTTGCCCGTCAGGTCGATGATGGACAGGCGGATCTCATCCGCGTCCTTCGCCTTGGGCCACAGCTCCAGGTAGTGCTCGCGGTTCTTCAGCGCCGCCTTCGTCTGGCCCAGCCCCGCGCGGTACGTGGAGGCGTTGAACAGCGCCACCTGCGCCTTCGACTCCTCCCACTTCTGCGGGACGGCGGGCTTCTCGTCGCCGCCCTTCTTGCCGCGCGCCTTGCCGGCGCCCTTCTCCGACACGCTGCGCTCGTAGCCGCGCACGTAGGCCTCGTAGGTGGCCGCCGCGTCCTCGAAGTCGCCGATGGCCTCCAGCGCCTCCGCGTTGGCGTAGATGGAGTCCGGCACGTACTTGGACCGCGGGTACTTCGCGAACAGGCTCTTGCGGACCTCGATGGTCTTATCCAGCTGCTTCGCCTTGTAGTAGTCGACGGACGCGTTGTAGAGCGCCAGGTCGGCGATCTCCGTCTGCGGGAAGTCCTTCACGAAGGCGAGGTACGCCTCGGCCGCCTTCTGGAACTCCTTCTTCTCCTCCAGCTGGCTGACGAGCTTGAAGGACGACTGCTCGATGATCTTGGCCAGGTCCTCGCGGAACTTGCCCACCGCCAGCTTGTCGTTGGCGTAGAAGCGCCGCGCCCACTCGTTCACCTTCGAGAAGTCCTGCAGCAGGTTGTACGAGTCGAGGATGAGGTTGGCGGCGATTTCCGAAGCGCGCTCGCCGTTCTCGAACTTGTACTCGGGGTAGCCCAGCGCGATTTCGCTGAAGCGCAGCACCGCCTCGTCGAAGTGGTTGTGGCGGTAGTAGATGTTGGCCGCCTTGAAGGCGATCTCCACCCGCTTGTCGCCCTTGGGCACGTACTTGAGGTAGCGCTCGCACGCGTCGAGCAGCGCCTTCTTCAGCGGGGGGATGGTGGCCTTCTTGGTGATGTCCGAGCCCGCCACGCTCTTGTCCTCGCCGCGCGCCTCGCCGGCCTTCACCACTTCGTCGTAGGCGAGCACCGCGTTGTAGGCGGCGTTCTGCAGCCACTTGCCCGGCTTGCCCGGCTTCGCCTTGCCCTTGTCGTCCTTGGCCTCCAGCACCTTCGCGTCCTGGAGGACGACGAGCGTGTAGTTGGCGGCGGCCTTGTCGTAGTTCTGCAGGTTGTCGTTGAGGAGCTCCGCCCAGAAGAAGCGCAGGTCGTACGCCTTGGGGTTCTCCGGGAAGAGCGTGAGGTAGTCGCTGTACACGGCGTCCGCGTACTTGAACGTCTCCTCGTTGCGCGTCTTCTTGCCCTCGTTGTGCCAGGTGACGGCGAGGTTGGACAGCGTGCGCTCGGAGAGCTCCTTCGCCTCCGCCAGGAGCTTCTTGTCCTTGTCGTCCTTGATGACGCCGGAGGACTCGACCTCCTTCATGATCTTCACGAGCCGGCGCACCTGGGCCACGGTGCGCTCCTTGTTGCCCATGCGGAGGACGCAGTCGACGATCTTCCCCTGGAAGCCGGGCGCCTCGGGCGACAGCGGCTTCTCCTTGATGAGGCCGTTGAAGGTGATCGCCGCCTCGCGGTCCTTGCCGTCCCCGTAATAGAGGTTCGCGAGCTGCTTCAGCATCGTGAAGCGGTCGTCGGGGTTGGTGGCCACCTTGCCGAATTCCGCGCGGGCCTGGGCCACGTCACCCTGGTTCGCGTACGCGCGCACGTAGTCGGTGCGCGCCTCGCGCACCAGCGAGCTCTTGCCGCTCTTGCCGCCGTCCTTCTCCACCGCGCTGGCGCCGGCCAGCTCGCCGTAGAGCACCACCGTCTTGAACTTGTCCTTGGCGCCCTCGTAGTCGCCCATGTTGTAGTGACACCAGCCCTGCTTGTAGAGGGCGAAGGCGTACACCTGGCTCTCGGGGAACTCGGCGGCCTTCTTGTAGGCCACGAGCGCCTTCTCCAGCTCCGGGCGCTTTCCCTTGGAGTTGTTGAAGTAGTACTCGCCGAACGCCAGGTAGGCGTCGGGGATGTACTTGGACTGGGGATACTTCTCCACCAGCCGCTTGAAGGCCACGAGCGCCTTGCGCTCCTGGCCCTCCTCCATGAGGTACTGGCCGAGGAAGAAGAGCACCTCGTCGGTGCGCTCGAACTTCGGGTGCTCCTGGACGATCTTCGTGTACTGCTCGACGGCGAGCTTGCCGTACTCCTTCTGCTTCGCGGTGAGCTCCGCCTTCTCCGCCTTGGCGCGCTGCTGGCCCATGGCGTCGTTGCGGTTCATCGCCTTGATGAGCTCGTCGTCCTTCCGGTTGGCCTCGAAGAAGTAGAACTTCGACTCCTCCCAGTAGAACTCGCCCAGGCGGAACAGGAGGCTGGGGACCTCCTTCTGATCCGGCGACAGGGAGATGATCTTCTTCAGCGACTGGATCTGCTCGCGGCGCTTGGAGGCCACCTGCAGCTCCACGCCCAGCCGGAACTGGTCGTACTGGAGCGCGGGTGCGACCTCCTCCTTCTTCTTTTCACGGGTGATGTCACCGGCCAGGGACTTGTCCACCGCGGTGGCGGACTTCCGGCCGAGATCGGCATCGCGCGTGGCTTTCTTTTCCTGGGCGGCGGACGCCGTGGCCAGGAGCACGAGGCAGACGAGTAGCGAACGGCGCATGGTCTTCCTAGGGGAGGGGGACCGGCGTCCCCGGTAGCTTGCCTGCTCGGCAAGTATCCGGGAATCTTCGGGAATTTCCATTCGGGGAGGCTCACTATGCGCGGTTTGGCCGCAGCGGGTCAACCATGACTGGCCGGCTGCTGGCCGTGTGGAAAGCACGCCGGAAATCTTCCAGAAGCGCTGTGAAAAAGGCGACGCGGGAGTTGCCTTGTCGGACCCAGCGGGTATGGGGGAGCAGTCGGCCGGCTGCTCGGCTGCCCTGTCCTGGAGTACGTGTCGGATCATGAGTCTGCTCCCCGAGAGCGCCAGCTTCGAGGAGCTGGTGCAGGACTACTTCCTCGCGGTGCGCGGCGCGGGGTTGATGCTGTCCGCGCTGGACACGGAGCTTTTGACGACCTGGGCCCGGGAAGGCGTTCCCTTCGAAGTGGTGGCGCGAGGCATTGCCCGCTCGGCGGAGAAGGCGCTGTGGGACGCGCGGCCCGGAGAGCCGGTGCTGCGCTCGCTGCGCTCATGCCGGCGGCAGGTGGACGCGGAGATCAAGAAGTACCGCGCGCTGGCGGCGGGCGCGGGCGCGGAGGAGCCCCAGGCGCGCCGGAAGAAGGCCCGCACGTGGGAGGAGACCCGACACGCGCGCCTGTGCGCGGCGCTGGACGACCTGTCGGGGCGGGAAGAGGCGCTGGCGCCTCGCGTGCGGCGGGTGATGGTGACGGTGCTCTCGCACGTGCCCACCGAGCCCGCGGCCATGGATGCGCAGGAGACGCTGGCCTTCCTCATGCTGCTGCGGGCCCTGCCCTTCTTCGAGCGGCGCGCGCTGTGGCGCGAAGTCACGGAGGCGGGAGCGGAGCAGCAGGTGATGTCGGCGCGGGCGCGGCGGGTGTCACGGCGCTTCCGGGTGTTGGTGGCGGTGCGGCGGCGGTTGGGCATGAAGGAAGTGTGAGGGGAACGCCTGACTGGACACCTGTTCAGTTGGCTGACGGGCGCGGGGAGGCTCTGTTATGGCAATGCGCGACATGGGTGCGAAGGCGACGGGCGAGGCGTGTGGGGTGTGCGGTGGGCGGACCTACGTGCTCGAGCGGCGTGGGGATGTGGCCATGGCGCGGGTGTGCGCGTGCTCGGAGAGCTGCTCCGTGTGCGGCGGGCGCGGGCACGTGCTGGTGGAGCGCGAAGGCGTGTTCAGCCAGAAGATGGGCCCCCGGCTCTACGAGGTGATGGAGCCGTGCGTGTGCACGCGGCGGCGGCGGCGCGTGTCCCTCTTCAACGACGTGGGGCTGCCCGGCGTCGTGTCGCACGCGAGCTTCGACAACTACCGGGCCTTCAACGAGGCGCAGGACCGGGGCCGCGGCGTGGCCATGCACTTCGGTCACCAGTACGTGAAGGGCGGCACGGACGCGAAGGGAGGCCCCGCGAAGGGCTTCATCCTCAGCGGCCCGGTGGGCACCGGGAAGACGCACCTGATGGCGGCCACGCTCGCGCACCTGGTGCTGGAAGTCGGCGTCCGGGCCCGCTACGTGGAGATTTCCCTGCTGTACGCCACCATCCGGCGGGGCTTCCAGGACGGCAAGAGCGGCGGTGAAATCATCGGCCCGCTGTCGGACGTGGAGGTGCTGGCCATCGACGAGCTGGGCAAGGGACGCGGCAGCCCGTTCGAGATGGAGACGCTCGATGAGCTGATTGCCCGCCGCTACAACGCGGGCCGCACCACGCTGTTCGCGACGAACTACTCGCTGGAGCCGGAGAAGAAGGCCGTGCGCGCCCCGGCGCCCACGGGCTACCGGACGACGGAGGACTCGCGCAACGCCGCGCGCGAGGCGGAGCTGTTGCGCGAGCGCGTGGGTGAGCGCATCTACAGCCGCCTCTGCGAGATGTGCACCTTCGTGGAGCTGCCCCGCGACACGCCGGACCGGCGCCGCACGCGCCAGGAGATGGACTCACCGCTGCACCACGCGCCGGGCGGGATGCGCAGCGCGGGGCGGTGAGGCCCGGCCGGGCTCAGCCGAGCGTGCGCCACTGACGCGCGTCAGGCCTCGGGCCGTTCGGCTTCGTGAGTGCGAGGGCGGGTATGCCCGGATACTGGTGCAGGAGCCCGATGCCCAGCGAGACCGCCAGTCGCGCCAGGGCCAGCCCCTCGATGAATACGAAGGGCTCTGTCTCCAGGAACTGAGGAGCGGCCCCAGGGTTCTTGCGTTGAATCGCGAGTTCCTCCCTCCGCTTGAGCTCGAGCCGCTCCATGGCGGAATCGAAAGCGGTGCGGTCCGCCTCGAGGAGAGCCTCACAGATGCCCAGCCGCTTCGGTTCCCGGTCGGCCGCGACCTCCTGTAGACGCCGGAGTCCGTCCGTGAGCCGCGCCGAGTGGCGGTCCACGGTGAGCTCCATCAGGAAGCGCATGTAGAGGAAGTCGTCCTCGTATTCGTCGTCCCTCATCCAGGTGGCCGCGCTGAGCCTCGCGATGTCGGCGGCGGTGTCGGGCTCTCCCGCCGCGAGCGCGTCGAGGAACGGGAAGGCCCGGCTGGCGCACAGGTAGTAGGGAGACTCGACGGAGCTCCACTCCACCTTCCGAAGGAGTGACAAGTAGGCCTGGGCGCTGCAGGAGAGCTGCATGAAGAAGCCCGCCGTGTCCGCCTCCAGGAGCAGCGCGCAGATGGCAAGCCGCCGGTAGTGCAGGGAGACCTCGTGGAGGGTCACCGCTTCCAGTTCGATGTGCTGGACCTCCTCCAGCGTTTCGAGCAACTGCTCAAGGGAGAACCGGAGGTTGTCCCGATGGTTTTCGAGAGAGGACTCCATGTCGTCTCACAGGAATACGGGAGCGCCGAGTTCGAGCAGCGAGAAGCCCTTCACACCCGCATCGGCCAACCTGTCCACCAGGTCGGAGCGGATGATGAAGGTTCCGGGCTGCTCCTTGATGCGGAACAGGGAGGCGGTTTCCGGAATCCTTGACACATCCAATACCAGCCGCCGGACGGCCAGGAACTCGTCGGGCTCGAATGAACTGCGGTCGTACTCCGACTGTGCCAGGTCCACGCAGTCGACCCGGCCCACGACGTTGGCGATGAAACAGGGTGCGTCGACCACGCCGTCCTTCTTGTCGAGCAGCACCACCGGAAGCCATTCGATATCGACGGGCTCTCTTTCGAGCACCTGGCGCGCGCGCCCCGAGACGAACAACTGGCCGAACTTGTTCGCAATGAAATCAGCCAGCTTCATCCCCGGCTTCGTCTTGGAGATGGGGTAGCGCGCATTCGATGGGAAGCCATCTCCAAGACGCGCGCCCTCTCCCAGCAACCAGGGCTCGGCCAGCCCCTTCGTCTCCTGCTCGAGGAAGGCATACTGCTCGCGGGGGGGCACTACGAAAATGTGATACTTGAAGATTCCGCTCATGAGAGGGCTCCACTGCGGCGCAGCCGTCCCTCGATTTCAGCCCCGACCTCCTGGATCTTGTTGATGTGCATGCCTCCAGGCATCTGCTCCAGGATGAGAAAGAGGTTGTCTGAGATCTTCTCCAGGTCCTCCTTGATGGCAACGGCTTTCTCCGGGTCAACTTCGTGGACCGACTTGTTTCCCAGCGCCTTCATCAACTTTCGCTTGAGCCACGAAAGCTTGCCCTGGGCATAGGTATCGAAGCCGGGATGGTTGTTCGGGTGGATGGGCCAGCGAACCAGGATTCCGACCAGCGTCTTCTTTGGCAGCAGGACGATGTTCCGCCCGCTGTTCAGGTTGTACCCTCCTGCCATCAGCAACTCCAGCAACTGATAGGGGTCTGGAAGGCTGTCGTCGTAGAGTTCCTGGAAGAGCATTTCATTGGCAATCATGTGATGCCAATTGTGCTTGTACGGATGATGGCCCCCGTCTCCCCCGTCGTAGGCAGGGACGAAGTTCCCGTGCTTGTCTACATCCCAGATGTCCTGGACGACAGGGGCCCCCGCCACCTGCTGTCTCGGCGTGAAGACCACCCTGTTGCCCTGACTCTTCAACACCAACCGCTGCTGCTCGAGGTTCGCGACCTTGGCCGGGTCATAGCGAGGCGCGTTGTAATACTTCTTACGCCCTTGCGTCACATCGTAGCCATTGCGCGCGTACTTGCACTGGGCCTCCTCCGCGCTCTTGTGGCGGACGATGCAGGCCTTCTTGGACTTGTGGTATTCCGAGTTCGTGGTGAGCCGTTCGACGTGTTTGTCATCCACGTGGTTCGTCCTCCTGACTGGACCGCTTCGCGCTGGTACGAACGAGTACTGCGCCCTTGAGGCCGCTCTCGCTGGACGCCCAGACGAGGATTCTCCGCCCCCGGGAGTAGCCTCGCTGAAATGCCCTGACCGCTGCGCAGAGAGAGAAGGCCGCCGTGGCCGCGCCCAACTCGCCAAATGACTCCGCGGGGCTCCACATCGCGGCCTGCGCCACGTGCGCTCGTTCGCGAATCATCACCATTCCCCACTCTCGTGCCCGCCACTCATCGCCGTTGAGGTTTCCCATGATCTTCCCCACCTCACGGGAATCAGCGGCCGCACTCCGCAACGTGCGGGCGATGGCTTCCGCCAGCGCGACTCCAGATGAAGGCTCGGAAGAAAAACGATGCTGAGGCTCACGGACGAAATGCGGGGCCTCCAGGAGTGCCAGGGTGCTTCCTTCTCTCCTTGCCGCCTCTTCTGCCCGCTCCAGGCGAATGAATGCAGCGCCTTCTCCTGGCATGAAACCGACAGGCCGCTCTGGCGTCTTCAACACCCGGAGTTCGAGCAGGACCTTCAACACCTCGGGTTCGAGCAGCGAGTCCACCCCACCAACAATACAGGCCCCCACCTCTCTCTGGCGCAGCATCTTGACGGCATCCGCGACCGCGAGGATGAAACCACCGTGTCCCTCGAAATAAAGCCGCTGAACGCCTGGGTGGAAGGCCACGCCAGACAGCTCACGGAGCCGGGGGAGGAGCATTGCCTCTACCCGTTGGCGCTTCGCTTCATGTTCCATCCGCTGCTCGGAGCGGACCTCGCTCTTCGCAGCGGCCCGCGCCCGTCGCGCCAGCAGGCTCTCGATGAAATAACCATCGTTGAGGGCAAGCAGCAGGCCGGTTCCCGCGCCAGATGGAACGCCGGGCCCTGCCGACGTCAGCAGGTCCGTGAGTGCTTCCCATCCCAGTACCGCCAGTTTTCCAATGCCCTCGAAGCCCTCTGCGCCGGGAACGGGATGCCCGACGAGAGCCGCAGGCTCGTGAGAAGCCCCGTCATGAACATGGGAGTCGGGAAGTGGGGCCGCCCTCACGATTCCCGCCCGCGCAGCAGCGCAAGATGGGATGGCCCCATGGCCCAGCGCTGACACCATGCCGAGACCGGTGATTGCGATGGCTCCCTGCGACGAGTCCATTCAGGCAGCTCCCTGAAGCAATCGGTGCCGCGGACCTGTACGGTTCGCCACGATGACAGCGGACAGGTACGCTGACAATGGACCCGCTGGACATTCCAGGGACATGCGTGAGCGCTTGGGCATGGGGCCCACCGCCTCCATTCCACTTCTGACATGACCGACGTCATCCTCGTCCTCGTCACCGCGCCCTCCACCGACAAGGCCGCCGAGCTGGCGCGCACGCTGGTGGAGGAGCAGCTCGCCGCGTGCGGCAACATCGTCCCCGGCCTGCGCTCCATCTACCGTTGGGAGGACAAGGTCCACGACGAGCAGGAAGTGCTGATCATCCTCAAGACGAAGGACGTCCTCTTCGAGGCGCTCCGCGCCCGCGTCGTCGCACTGCATCCCTATGAAGTACCCGAGGTGCTCCGCCTCGACATCACCGACGGCCACGGCCCCTACCTGGCGTGGGTGCGTGACAACGCCCGCTTCTCTCCGTGAGTGCGCCGGAGCCGTTACCCAATCCCGAGCGTGACTGGGAGCGGAAGGCGGAGCTTCGCGCGCTCGACCGCGAAGAGATTCTCCAGCGCATCGGTCCCACCGACGAGCCGTGCGAGTTGCTGAGCGGCGGCCACGCCAACGTCAACATGCGCATCGGCACCGGGCGCGTACTGCGCGTCTACCGGCGGGACACGGGGACGCTCCGCAAGGAGCAGGCACTGCTCGGCCTCGGGTGGAAGTCGTTCCGGGTGCCCGCGGTGCTCGCGTCAGGCGAGGACTTCCTCCTGCTGGAGTATGTCCCCCACGCTCCATTGCAGGGCTCTGCCGCGCATGGTGAGGCACTGGGACTCGCGCTCGCGGAAGTGCATGCACGTGGGTTCTCCGAGGCCGGACTCCTGGGGCCCACGCTGGACGTGGTGACGCCGTTCCATGACGTGTTCGCCGCGTTCCATGACCACCTGCGCTCGCAGCTCGACGCGCTGGAGCCCACGCTCCGCTCGGAGCTGTACACGCCGCTCTCCGGCTTCATCGAGCGGCATGCGGAGTCGCTGCGTGCGTGGGCCGGTGGCGCCGTGTTGCTGCATGGCGACTTCAAGGCCTCCAACCTCCATGACACGAAGACGGGCCTTCCCCTGGTCCTCGACTGGGAGTTCGCCTACGCCGGGCCCGCGCTCCTGGACGTGGGCCAACTGCTGCGCTGGGCGCCACCCGAGCCCTTCGTGGAGGCCTTCGCCGCCAGCTACCAGGAACACGGGGGACACCTGCCCGAGGACTGGCGGCGTCAGGCGGAGGTGCTCGACCTCTTCAACCTCGTCGGCCTGCTGGCGCGCGCGGCACCGGGCTCGAAGCGGGCCGTGGACGTGCGGCGACGCATCCTGACGACGCTCGGCGGACCGGACGGCGACTGACGGGGGCGCCTCGCGACGCCCTAGGACGCCTGCCGCTCGAGCAGCGCGGGGGCCTGTGACTCCCGTTCCAGAGGAGCCGCGCGCTCGCCCTCGACGAACACCGGCAGCTTCACGCGAACCGTGGTGCCCTTCCCCACCTCGCTCTCCACGGAGATTTCCCCGCCATGGGACGCGACGATGCCGTGGCACACCGCCAACCCGAGCCCCGTCCCCGTCCCCACCGGCCGCGTGGAGAAGAACGGGTCGAAGATGCGGCCGAGGTTCTCCGGCGGAATCCCGCAGCCGGTGTCCTCCACCTCCACCAGCACCGTCTGCGCTTCCTGCGCCCGCGCGCTCACGCGAATGGTGTGGCGCTGCCCTCCGCCCGGCTCGATGGCATGCGCCGCATTGAGCAACAGGTTGAGCACCACCTGGCACAGCCGAGCCCCGTTGCCATGCACGGGCGGCGCGTCGTCCACGTCCAGCACGAGCCTCGCGCGCGTGCGGATGAGGTGGATGGCCATCTTCTCCGCGCTGCGCACCACCGCCTTCAGGTCCACCGGCCCGGACTCCAGGCTGTCCGGACGCGCCAGGTTCCGCAGCTCGCGGACGATGAGGCGCACCCGCTCCGCCCCTTCCCTCGCCTCCGACAATGCCAGCCGCACCTCCGTGCGCGAGCGCTCCACGCCCCCGTCCTGCAGGCGCAGCTCCTCCTGCACGTACTCCAGGTTGCTGATGATGAAGGCCAGGGGGTTGTTGATTTCGTGCCCGATGCCGGCCGCGAGCTGCCCCACCGAGGCCAACCGGTCCGCGAACAACAACTGCGCCTGCGTGGCCTGGAGCTCCCGCAGGCTCTCCGTCAGCCGCGTGTTCGCATGCTCCAGCTCCGCCGTCCGCTCACGGACCGTCGCCTCCAGCAGCATGTTGTTGCGGCGCGTCTCCCGCTCGGAGGCCTCCGCGTCCTCGCGCGCCCGGCGCTGCCGCTCCTCGATGAGCTCGCGCAGCTGGCGCGCCATGCGGTTGAAGGCCCGCGCGAGCAGGCCATACTCATCCTCGCGTTCCTCGGGCAGCAGCTGCTCGAAGTCGCCCTGGCCCACGCGCTCCGCGCTCGCGAGGAAGTCCCGCAGGGTGCGCTGGAGCGGCACGAGCATCGTCCACGCCAACCCGCCCATGACCAGCAGCGCGACAAGGGGAAGTCCCACGCCCAGCACCTCCGCGGCCCGGAACGTCTGTCCCGTCTCGAGCAGGAGGTCGGCCCTCTCCGCCGCTTCGCCCTGCAGCGCCTGCGACAGCAGCGGCTCCACGTCGCGCAGGTACGCACCGCGGGCCTCGTTGAGGAATCGCACCTCCGCCTCGGGCTGCACCTCGCGCGCGCGCTCCGTCGTATCCACCAGCCAGCGGCGCAGGGCCTCATGCAGGCGCTCCAGCCGCGCGTTCTCGGCGTCGGAAGACACGCCTCCCGCTTCCTCCTCCCGGTCCGCCAGCCGCCGCATCCGTTCGAAGGAGGCGTCCACTCGCCGCAAGGCCTCGTCCCGGGCGCCGTCCATGGCCTGCCGGGTCTCGATGGCGTCCCGCACCGCTTGCACGTAGCGGATGGACTCCAGGCGCAGGTCGCCGAGCATCATCCCCTGCTCATCGGCGGCGAGGGCCCGGTCCTGCGAGCGCCGCCCCTGGAAGGAGCCCAGGACGAGCGCGCCTCCCATCAACACCACGAGCCCGACCGCGGCTGTAGCAAACAGCAGGAACTTTGCTCGCATCATCATGGGCTGTCTCCGCCAACCCCTCACGGGGTCAGCGCCACGCCGAGGGCCGCCGTTCGCCCTCCCAGCAGACCACCAATGATGACTTTATAACAATACAGGTACCCTGAAGGGCCCGGAAGGTACCCTGAAGGGCCCGGAGAGGCCTGGACGCCATACCGCCCGCAGTCAAAGCGGACCCGGAGGCTGGAGCCCCCGGGCCTTCACCGCGTCCGTGGGCTACCGCGCACACGGCGCAATCGCGCGCACCAGCCCGTTGCCGGAGTCCGCCACGTAGAGGCGCCCATCCGCCCCCACCGCCAGGCCCGCCGGGAGCACGAAGCTCGCGCGCTCCCCCGGCCCATCGGCATTCCCGTAGCGTCCGCTGCCCGCCATCGTCGTCACCTCGCGCGGCGAGCCGTCCCCCTCGAAGAGGATGCGCCGCACGCGGTAGTTGCCCGGGTCCGACACCGCCAGCGAGCCGTCCGGCAGCACCGCGACACCCAGGTACGGCAGGAACTGCGCCGTCTCCGGCTTCCCGTCCTTGAAGCCCGGCGTGGTGCCGGCCACCACCGAGGTGACTCCCCCGCGAATGCGCAGCACGCGCGCCATGCCCGTCTCCACCACGTACAGGGTGTTGCCATCCGCCGACACCGCCACCGCGGACGGCCGGTACATCCACTCGCCCTGCAGCGTCGTCACCGGATTGCCCAACGCCACCAGGTCGATGCGGCGAATCACGCCGTTGTTCAGGTCCGCCACCAGCAGCGCGGTGCCATCCGGCGTGAGCGCCAGCCCCGAGGGCTGGTTGAAGGCCGCCCCCATCGCGGGCCCGTCCTGCATGCCCGGCGTCGTCCCGGCGAACACCTCCGCCTTCCCTCCGTCCGCCGGGATGCGGCGGATGACATGCGCATCCGAGTCCGCGACGTAGATGTTGCCCACTGCGTCCGCGGCGATGCCCATGGGCCCGTTCAGCCCCGTGAGCACCGTGCGGATGGTGCCATCCGGCGACACGCGCTTCACCGCGTTGGCCTGCGCGTCGGCCACCGCCCACCCACCGTCCGGCAGCACCGTCACCGCCACCGGCGCGCCGAGCGCGTCCGAAGCCACCGGCGCCCCCGCGCGCGGACGCTTCCCGGGCTGCCCCGCCACCGTCTGGACGGACGGAGAGAAGGGGCCCTCGGAATGGCCGGCGTTCTTCCGCTGGAACTCCACCAGCCCCTCCGGCACCGGCCGGCCCAGCGCCTTGTAGAGGACGTTGGCGACGATGCGCGCGGCGCGCGGGTCCGCCATGTCCTCCGCGGCCAGCGTGCGCACGAAGTCGATGCCGCCCGCGGAGAAGACGTACGCACTCCCCTGCTGGCGCACCACCATGTGACTGAACCCGAAGGCCCCCTGGAGCGACAGCGCCGGGGACTCCGCCAGCACGTCCACGCCCTGCGGCGTGACGCCGTTGTCCACGAGCTGGTCCAGCTCGTAGCCGTTGGCCATCCACAGCGTGTCACCGGCCTTCAATCCCGTGCCCGCCAGCGCCCAGTGATTGGGCGCGGTGATGACGGCGGGGAAGCCGAACTGGTGCCAGCGGGCGGCGAACTGCACGCCGAGCAGCGCGTTCTCCGGACGCTTCTGCGGCAAATCCCTGAACTTCGCCGTGCGGCGCGAGTCCTTGAACGGGTCGTCCTCGTGGCCCTTGTAGCAGGTGACGATGCGGCGCGGCCGCCCGTCCGCCGCCGGCTCCAGCCGCACCTGCCAGTACGCGTTGTTCGCGCCCAGGTTGAGCAGCGAGCGTCCTTCCGCCAGCGCCCGGTCCGCATGGTCCCTGTCCCGCGAGGACCAGTACTCGTCGTGCCCGGAGAGGAGGAAGGCCTTCGCACCCGCCACGAAGTCGTAGCTGGCGTCCAGGTCCTCGTCGGTGAAGTAGCCCACGTCCAGCCCCTGCGCCTCCAGCCACTGCACGAGGCTGATGTCGTCCGTCAGCAGGTGTCCGGTGCCCTGCCCCCGGTGGTAGGGCCTGTCGTACGACGAGCGGAAGGCGCGGCTGACGCCGTGCGGCTTCATCACCTGGAACTTGTCGTCATAGAGGCTGGTGCCGCCCCACGTGTTGTAGGCGGCCCACGTCGCGGTGGGAATCAGCACCGCCACCTCCGCGCGCGGATTCGCGTCCCGCACGAAGAAGGGCACGTAGCGCTGGTAGCGGTCGTCGCGAATCAGCTTCACCACGTACACGCCGCGCACCCAGTCACCACCGATGGGAATCTCCAGCGAGGGCGCCCAGGTGCATGCAGTCATCCCGGTGTCCGGGTCCGTCGGGCACTCGGCCTGCTTCACGCCCTGCAGCGGGCCACCGCGCGCCACCTCGCGGCCCCCTGCCCCACCGTAGTGGCCCAACCGGTACACGACCCAGCGGTAGTTCTTCGCCGTGGAGAGGGACACCGCCACGCGCAACGTGTCGCCCGGCTTCACCGTGGTCTCGAGCGCGTAGCCCTCGATTTCGCGGGAGTTGGCCACCCGGTCGCCCGAGTCGCGGTTGATGCGCCACGCCGTCGTCCCGGGGCGCTGGTTCTCCTTGCGCACCGCGTCCGCGTCTCGCGGCGGCGGCTCCGGGAGCGGGCCGGCGTCCGGCTCCTCCACGCCTCCGTCGGGCTCGCCCTCTCCGCCGTCACTGCCGGCGTCGATGATGCCGGGGTGGAAGCCGCCGTCGCCACCGTCGTGTCCGTCCTCCAGGGGAGGCTCGTCATGGCGGTCGCCCACATCCGGCCGCTCGGGCGCGGGCTGCTCCTGGCAGCCGCCCCAGGCGCACAGGAGGGCCAGTCCGCCCGCCACCATCCACCACCGGCTTCCCCGTGCCATCCCGTCCTCCACCTCACGGTGTTCAGGACGCGAGGGTAGGCACGAACCCCCCGGAGGGAAGCGGGGTGCCACGCCGGAGGCGCGTGGATCAACAATCCACCTCCGGCGTGCCCCTGTGTGGGAAGCCGCCTACCCGCCGAGGAGCTCCCGGTGCACCCGGGCCGTCAGCCCCTTCAGGTGCGCCTTGTCCACCAGCAACGTCAGCTGCAGCGGCGAGGTGTGGACGGCGTACACCCGCGCTCCCAATTCTTCCGCCGCCGCCAGCGCCCGCCGCAGCGGCACCCAGTCCGCGTTCAGCCCCACCCCGACGCAGGTGACGGTGCCCAGGTCCTCCCGCCAGGACACGGACTCGCCGAAGCGCGTGGCCAGGTCCTTGCGCAGCGCGTCCGTCCCGTGGATGTCCGCCAGCGGCACTGCGATGGCGGTGTGCTTCGCGCCGCCCGTGGGCCCGTCGAAGCCGAGCGTCCGGCCTCGCACGCCGCGCGCATCCAGGAACTCCAGCAGCTCCTCCAGCCGCACCTGTTCGCTGGCGGACAGCACCGCCATCTCCGGCTCGGCCGTGACGCCCTTCACCCGGTTGTCGGCGGGGACGGACAGCTCCTGCACCACCGTGCCCGTCCCCTGCCCGTGCGCCGTGCGCGCGAGGATGGCGATGCCGCGCGCCTTGGCCCACTCCACCGCCTGCGCGTTGAGCACCTTGGCGCCCGCGCTCGCCAGCTCCTGCATCTCGTCGTAGCTCAGCGACTCCAGCTTGCGTGCGTCCGGCACCACGCGCGGGTCCGCGCTGAAGACGCCATCCACGTCGGAGAAGATTTCACACGCCTCCGCGTCCAGCGCGGCCGCCAGCGCCACCGCCGTCGTGTCCGAGCCGCCACGCCCCAGCGTCGTCACTTCCTTCTTGTAGGACACGCCCTGGTAGCCCGCGACGATGACCACCTTGCCCCGCGCCAGCTCGTCGTGGATGCGGTAGGGCCGCACCTCCATGATGCGGGCCTGCGCGTGCGCGTCGTTGGTGATGATGCCGCTCTGACTGCCCGTGAAGCTGATGGCCGGCACCCCCATCTCCTGGAGGGCCATGGACAACAGCGCCATGGAGATGCGCTCTCCGCACGTCAGCAGCATGTCCAGCTCGCGCCGGGGCGGGTCCTCGGACACGCCCTTGGCCAGGGCCAGCAATTCGTCCGTGGTGTCGCCCATGGCGCTCACCACCACCACCACCTGGTAGCCCGAGTCGCGCTTGTCCCTCACGCGCCCGGCCACCTTGCGAATCTTCTCCACGTCGGCGACCGAGGAGCCGCCGTACTTCTGCACCACGATTGGCATAGACGCCTCACTACCCCTGTTCGGCGTGTCCGGAAAACCGCACCGGAGACCCCTGATGCAGGAGTCCGGCCAGCAGGGCAAGCCCGCTCCCAGAGTACGGGAACTCGCCTTGACGGGCGAAAGTCGGCTTTTATATTCGCGCGCCTTTTGCGAGACCGTCAGGCGAATCCGCTCAACGGCCCGCGGCCCTGGGTGGATCGCCTCTTCACGTGAGCCTTCCCATGCCGATGATCGAGGTGCAGCACCTCACCAAGCGCTACCGCGACCGGGTGGCGGTGGAGGACCTCACCTTCAGTGTCGAAGAGGGTGAGATTCTCGGCTTCCTCGGCCCCAACGGCGCCGGCAAGTCCACCACCATGAAGATTCTCACCGGCTTCCTGCCGCCGTCGGCGGGCACCGCCCGGGTGGGAGGCTTCGACGTCTTCGAGCAGCCCCTGGAGGTGAAGCGGCGCATCGGCTACCTGCCGGAGACGCCGCCGCTCTACCCGGAGATGACGGTGCGCGGGTACCTCAAGTTCGTGGCGTCCCTGAAGGGGCTGCCCGGGCGCGGCCTCAAGGTGGAGGTGGAGCGGGTGGCCGGCCTCACCGGCGTGATGCACGTCCTGGACCGCGTCATCCAGAACCTCTCCAAGGGATACAAGCAGCGCGTCGGAATCGCCCAGGCGCTGCTCGGCTCGCCGCCGGTGCTCATCCTCGACGAGCCCACCGAGGGACTGGACCCCGCGCAGCGCGCCGAGGTCCGTGCCCTCATCAAGGGGCTGGCCGGCAAGCACACCGTCATCCTCTCCACGCACATCCTCCCGGAGGTGACGATGACGTGCGAGAAGGCCCTCATCATCAACCAGGGGAAGATTGTCGCCTACGACGAGATTCGCAAGCTGGCCAGCCTCCACGGCCAGGCGGACAGCGCGTCGCTGGAAGAAGTCTTCATCAAGCTGACCGCCGCCTGAGCGGCGCCCGCCTTCAAGGAAATCACCCATGCGCACCGCCCTGGCGATTGCCCGCAAGGAGCTGTCCATCTACTTCACGACGCCGTGGGCCTACGCGGTCTTCACGGCGATGGTGGCGCTCTCTTCGTTCTTCTTCGTGGACCTGCTGCAGAAGTTCAAGCAGGTGCAGGACATGGCGCGGCTGATGAGCTGGGAGCAGATGCCCCCGGACTTCGGCGTCTACCGCAACCTCACCGACGGCGTGGTGGTGCAGTTGTGGGGCACCGTCCTCATCATCACCCTCTTCGTGGCGCCCTTCCTCTCCATGCGGCTGTTCGCCGAGGAGAAGCGCAATAAAACCTTCGAATTGCTGATGACGGCGCCGGTGCGGCCCATCGAAATCGTGGTGGGCAAGTACCTCGGCGGCCTGGGCGTCATCTCCGCCACGCTGGGGCTCACCATCGTCTTCCCGCTGCTGCTGTCCGCGTTCGGCAAGGCGGAGTCCGGCACCGCGCTGGAGTGGTCCACGGTGCTGCTGGGCTACGGCGGGCTGCTGGTGTGGGGCGCCACCTGCATGGCGGTGGGGCTGTTCATCTCCGCGCTGACGGAGAGCCAGATGCTGGCGGCCTTCCTCACCTTCACGGTGCTGCTGCCGTGGATGCTGCTGTCCGGCGTGGCCCAGTCGGTGGACGAGCCGCTGCGCTCGGTGCTGACGTACCTGTCCTTCGACGCGCAGCTCCAGAACATGCTCAAGGGGGTGATGGACGTGCAGTCGCTCGTGTTCTTCGCCTCGGTCATCGTCTTCTCTCTGCTGCTCACCCACCGCACGGTGGAAGCGCAGCGCTGGGCCTGAACCGCCATGAAAGCGACCCACGTCGGAAAGGTGATGGGGGCCTTCGGACTCCTGCTCCTGCTGTCGAGCCCCTTCACGCTGTTCGTCACCTCGGGCAGCCTCCTGGCCGCCGGCGTGAAGGCGGGCCTCGGGCTGTTGCTGCTTGGCGCGTACACCGCCACCAACTTCCAGCAGTTCGGCCAGTTCGCCTCGCGCAAGTCGAGCTTCTTCTTCGCCACCACGGTGCTCACCGCGCTGGTGGCGTTGGCCGGCCTGGTCGCGGTGAACTACATCGCCCACAAGAAGAACCAGACCTGGGATTTGACGAAGGAGAAGATCTACACGCTGGCGCCGCAGACGACGGCCACCCTGGCCGGACTGCCGGACAAGGTGCGGGCGCTCGGCTTCATCCCGCCCTCGCACCCGAACTACGGCCTGCTCGACGAGCTGTTCCAGCGCTACCACGCGCAGGCGCCGGAGAAGTTCGAGTACGCCTTCAAGGACCCGCGCCGCAGCCCGGACCTGGCCGCGAAGTACCAGCTCAAGGAGGGCCAGACGACGGTGGTGCTGGTGCGCGGCGAGGGTGCCAACGAGTCGCACACCACGCTCAACACCCTGTCCGAGCAGGAGCTGACCAACGCCCTCATCAAGCTGGCCGCAGTGGGGACGCAGAAGGTCTACCTCGTCACCGGCCACGGCGAGTGGCCGCTGGTGAAGGAGCAGGCGCCGTCCACGGACCCGGGCGCCAGCCTGTCCGAGCTGACGCGGCAACTCCGGCAGGAGGGCTACACCCCGGAGGCGCTCAACCTCTTGGGGAAGACGGAGGTGCCGAGGGACGCCGCGGTGCTCATCATCGCGGGGGCGCGCACGCCGTACGCGAAGCCGGAGATGGAAGCGCTCCAGAAGTACCTCGCCACCGGCGGGCGGCTGCTCTACTTCGCGGACGCGGGGCTGCAGGACGGCCTGGACGCGCTGCTGGCCGAGTACGGCGTGCAGGTGGATGACGGCGTCGCCGCGGACGCGCAGTACAACAGCGGCAACCCGTACGTGGTGCTGTCGGCCTTCTACAGCGAGCACGACATCGTCAAGCCGCTGAAGGCGCGCGGGCTGAACATCGAGTTCCCCACCCCGCGCAGCCTGTCCGCGCTGCGCTTCGGACTGGTCCCGGGCGTGAAGGTGGATCCGCTGGTGCTCACCTCTCAGTACGGCTGGGTGGAGACGAAGCCGGAGGAGAACGCCATGCCCTCCGACGGCGAGAAGACGGGCCAGCTCACGCTGGCGGTGGCCGCCACGCGCGACACGAAGGACGCGCAGGACAAGCGCTTCGACCAGGCGCGGCTGGTGGTGGTGGGTGACTCGGAGCTCCTCCTGGACCCGAACTGGGGGCACGAGCCCAACCGCAACCTGGTGATGAACGCACTGGGCTGGGCGTCCAACCAGATTCAGCGCATCACCATCCGCCCGCCGGACCGCGAAGTGTCCACGCTGGAGCTGGACGAGGCGTCGATGGACGGCATCCGATTCGTCTCCACGGACCTGCTGCCCCTGTCGCTCCTGGGCATGGGGCTGGCCATCTGGCTCTCGAGGCGCAACAAGTGAGGCAGACACAGAAGAACCTGGTGACGCTGCTCGCCCTCACCGCCGCCGCGGCGGGCCTGGGCCTCTACGCGTGGTACGGCGTGAAGGAGCCCGACGCGCGCGAGGCCGAGCGCAAGGAAGTGTCAGAGCAGCTCTTCGCCGCCCAAGAGGCCGGCGCGAAGGGAGAGGCCGGCGGGGCTTCCCCCGCGCCCGTCTTCACGAAGCTCACGGTGAAGGCGAGCAGCGGCACCACTGAGTTGGTGCGCGAGAAGGACGGCACGTGGCGAGTCACGTCCCCCGTGTCCGCCCGCGCGGAGATGGCGGCGGTGGAGGCGATGACGAGCACGCTGGCCTCGTCGAAGTTCACCGCCACCGTGGACGAGGCGCCCACCGACGCGGACCTGGAGAAGTACGGGCTGAAGACGCCCGTCTTCTCCGTGACGGCGACGGCGTCCATGGGCAGCCCGGCGCAGGAGCGCACCGTGACGCTGCACGGTGGCATCGAGAACACCTTCGACGGCTCCGTCTACGTGCGCCGCGAGGGAGACCCGAAGGTGTATGCCGCGCCGGGTGCGGTGCGCTGGTCGCTGGACAGGGACAGCTTCGCGCTGCGCTCGAAGGAGTTCCTCGGGCCGCTGGAGGAGCCCTCGCTCCAGAGCATCGAGGTGAAGGCGAAGGCGAACGCGTACCTGCTGGCGCGCGACACGGGCGGGACGGGGTGGCGGCTGGTGAAGCCGGTGGCGGAGCGCGCGGACGAGGTGAAGGTGGCGGACCTGCTGACGGCGCTGAAGGAGCAGCGGGCGCTGTCCTTCCCGGTGGACTCGGCGGAGGCGCGCCAGAAGCTGGGCCTGGAGGCGCCGGTGGTGGACGCGCGCTTCACGCCGGCCACGGGTGAGCCGGTGCGCCTGCGCCTGTCCCAGGTGACGGAGGGTGGGGAGACGAAGGTGTACGCGCTGCGCGAGCAGGGCCCGCAGGCGCTGCTGGGCGAGGTGCCGGAGAGCGCGCTGGCCGTGCTGGACATGGGCGTGCCGGAGTTGAAGGACAAGCGGGTGCTCGCCTTCCGCCGCGAGGACGTGAAGCGCCTGGTCTTCCACCCGGGCGGTGGCGCGGAGCCGATTGCAGTGGCGCGCGTGACGGGCGCGGACGGTGGCGCCGGGGTGTGGGAGGTGGAGTCTCCGAAGAAGGGCAAGGCGCAGCACTTCAAGGTGGCGTCGGTGCTGGGCTCGCTGGACACCTTCAAGGCGTCGGCCTTCAGCGAGGCGAAGCCGAAGAGCTGGGCCAAGTTCGGCATCTCCGACGCGTCGAGGGGCGCGGTGCTCCAGGGCGCGGACGGGAAGGAACTGGCGCGGCTGTGGCTGGGCAACGAGGTGAAGGACAAGCCCGGCACGGTGTATGCGCGAGGCTCCGGGCCGGACGTGCTGGAGGTGTCCGCGACGTGGGTGGAGTTGCCCACGAAGCCGGAGGACTTGCTGGAGGCCCCGCCCTCCCCCGCTGACGGCGGGCCCGACGCGACGGTCTCGCCTACGCCTTGAGCGTCACGCGAAGGGGCGCGTGAGGCCGCACGCGCCCGAAGCTCACATCCGCTCGGGCTCGATGATGCCGGCGAACGGCTCCCAGCTGTCCTCCATGGTGACGTAGTTGTCGGTCAGTTCCTCGCCCTGGGCGATGTCCCGGAGCGCCAGCGTGTACTGGCGGGTCGGGTCATTGCCACAGTTCGGCTGGGGCGAGTGGTTCATGAAGCGCGCGTGGTCACCGCACAGCACCAGCGTGCCCCGGTCGCTGTACGCGTAGCGGGACAGGAAGGTCTTCATCATCGGCGGCATCTGCTTCACGTCGTCCGGCGTGAAGCGCTGGTCCACCGGCGGGTCGAACCCCCAGATGACAGTGCCCCCGGCGATGGGAGCACCCGCGAACAGACCGACCCCATGGATGCCTGACTGTGCGATGTACGTCTTCACACGGAGCATGGGGCTGTGTGTCCTCGAGCCGCGGTGCTCCGATGCCCCCGCATCGTCCGGTCCGCGTCTCGATCCACAAGGTATTCACGCAGGCCCAGGGATGAAGGCCAATCCCGCCGCGCCCCGCCCCGGTGGGTGGTCGACTACCTTGCCAGCGAGTCCTTCAGGTAGCCGACAACGGAGTCCAACCAGGCGCGCGCTGCCTCGGGACGCAGCAGGGGCTGGGCAAAGCCCAGGTGGATGTATAGCTCCTCGCGATACGTGTACGCGTGCACGACCCACAGCGGCCCGTAGCCGCGGATGGCGGGGGTGAACTGCACCTCCCGGAGCGTCAGCGGACCGAAGGTGTCCGCCACCTGGAAGGTGCCCATGTTGGAGAAGGACAGCACCATGGCGGGCGGCTGCTCCTTCTCGAAGAAGCTCAGCCGCATCTTCGCCATGTGCGGAGTGGTGTAGTGCAGCTGGCTCTTCACCGCGTCCTCGATGTTGGCCTTCGTCGCGCGGGCCAGGTCCCAGAACGTGCCGCTGCGCGCGTCCACGCTGTTGACGAACATGCCCGTGCCAAAGGCGAAGGCCAGGTTCGACGGGTCGGCGAACTCAGACTTGATGGCGTTCCGGTAGCTGAGCGGTGAGAGCCACGCGAGATTCAGGGGCCCCTCGCCCGGCAGGCCCTTGCGGATGGTGAGCAGCATCGCCGCCGCGAGCGCAGCGGTGATGGAGCTGCGCTCCTCGCGCGCCCGCTCCACCAGGGGCGCGAGGACGTCCGCCGGCACCCGCAGGTGCTCGAAGCTGGACTGCTGCTGGCCGACGGGCGCGAAGTCGACAATCGGCATCGGCCGAGGCTTCTTCGTCATCATCGTCCGCAGCATGTACGCCATGAAGCGGGCCTTCTTCAGGCCCAGCGACAGCCCCTTGAGCGGCAGCAACTCCGTCGTCGGCGGCGAGACGGGACGCGGCGCCATCGGCGTGGGCTCCTTCCCCGTGGCCAGCTCGCCGCACAGCTCCATCAGCCGACCGTAGACGCGCATCATCGCCGCCGCGTCCATGATGCCGTGGTGCGACTTGATGACGAGGTCGTGCAGGTCCGTCCCCGCTCCGGCGGGAACGTAGCTGACCCGCATCAGCCCCTCGGAGGAGTCCAGGGACGCGTTGAGTTCCTCGCGAATCACCTCGCGCCACTGGTCGGCCCCGGTGCGGGGCACCTGTCGGGCGGGAAGGCGCAGGGCCGGGTCCACCTCGTAGTGCAGGCCACCCTCGGGGCCGGCGATGCGGGCCTGGAGCAGCGTGTGCTCCTGCTGGAGCAACCGCAGCGCGCGCTGGACGATGTCGAACGAGAGGGGCCCGCTCATCCGCAGGCAGAGCTGCATCTGCAGCGCGCCGCTCAGCCGACGGTTGTAGAACTCGAACTCCGCTTCGTTGGGGCTCAGCGCGCGGGCCACGGCCATGTTCGGGTCTCCAGGGGCGCTACGACGTGCGCCGGAATCCCGTCACAGGCGGAGCGAAAGAACAACCACCAGGTGGGGCGCGGAGGTCGCGACAACCTCCCGGGAGTGGTGAGTCAGTGCAACTTCCCCGTCTCCGGCGTGTCGATGAAGCGCCCGTAGTCCTCATCCACCTGGTCCGCGTAGGCGCAGGCGAAGTCGGCCACGGCTTCATCGAAACAGGTGCTGCTGCCCAGGTAGCCGGCGATGGCGGCGGCATCTCCCGTGCGCGCGTGGGCACGGGCCAGCGTGGCGCCGCAGGACTCCGCGTACTCGAGGAATACGTCCGGCTCCATCTTCTCCACGTCCAGCGAGCCCTTCATGTCGCGCAGCTGCCGGACGTAGAAGGTCCCCATCCCCTCTATCTCCGTCCACCCGAGGAACAGGTCCGAGAAGGCCTGCATCCGCTTCTGCCCCACCACCACGCGCTCGCCGTGGCTCCGGAAGCCGCTCGGGCCCAGGTGGGGCTCCAGCACGGAGGCCTGTGCCTCCTTCACCTGGAGCACCAGCGGGTCATTGCCGCCGTTGCCCTCGCACAGCACCACGTAGGCCTGGAGCCCCACGCTGCCCACGCCCACCACCTTGAAGCCCCACTCGCGCTGCTGGTACCGCAGGCAGAGGTCCCTCATGGCGCCGTCCAGCGAGGCCAGGTAGCCCAGCGCCAGTCGCTTCATCCGTCGGCGCAGCTCCGCCGCGGAGATGCCCATCTTCACCGAGGCGAGCGGGAAGAGCAGCGGAGGCTGGTACGCGAGGTGCCGCTGACCGTCGCGTTCCTCGGTGAGCTTCTCCACCGCGTGGGCGCTGGTGCGGCGCAGGGCCTTCTCCACGGCCTGCTGCGCGAGTCCATCCGGACTGGAGCAGTCGCGCATGAGCTGCTCCGCATCCACGCCCCGGGACCAGACCTCCAGCAGCCCCTGCGGGGCGAGCTCGCGCATCATCCGCCGGTAGGCCCTCACCGCGTGCCGGGCCGCCTTCTTCCCACCGCCGAGCCCGTTCTGCCTCGCCGCCACCACGCAGCTCGCCGCCAGTCGCTTCACGTCCCACTCGAAGGGGCCGGGCAGCGTCTCGTCGAAGTCATTGAGGTCGAAGATGAGGCGGCGCTCCGGCGTGCCGAAGAGGCCGAAGTTGGCCAGGTGCGCGTCTCCGCAGAGCTGACTGCGCAGGCCGCTCACCGGTGTGCGCGCCAGGTCTCTCGCCATGACGAAGGGCGTGCCCCGGAGGAAGGCGAAGCTCGACTCCGCCATGCGCTCGTGGCGCACGGGGACGAGCCACGGCAGCCGCGTCGCATCGGAGAGGCGGAGCTGCTCCAGCGGCTCCCGCCCCCGGAAGGGCTTCCACAGGGCATGGACACTCCGGGGACAGCGCTTGCGCAGGGCCCGGCCCGCGGCCATGCGCTCATCGACACTCCGGAAGTCACCCCGCGCCAGCACCGAGGGCTTCTTGCCTCGCGGTGTACGGCGAACCTTCTGCTGCCTCTCGGCGGATACCAGCGGAACCTTTGCAGCCCCCAGCTCGGTGGATGGGTCCTCCGAATCCATGGCGCTCGCTCCCCTTCGAGGAAGGTGGGGCTGGCGCAGCGGGACTGGAAGCACCCAACCTGGGGAGCGCTGCCTGCCTGCCCGCTCCCACCGCGTCGTCGGGTGGTGGACTAACGCTCCCGCAGCCGGCTGAGCACCCGGACCACGGGTTTGAGCATGGCGCGCTTCGCGCGGATGCCGAGTGTGACACGAGGCGCCTCGGGCGCAGCGGGGACGTTTTCACCCACCGCCGCGAGCCGGGGGAACAGTGCCAGCGCATGCCGGCGGGCGACCCCGTCGCGCATCGTGTCGTCCCATCCGGGCATCCTGCCCAGCTCATGCATCTGGGCCGCGGTGACGGGCTCGGGCGCGAAGGGGAAGTCACTGCCGAACAGGATGTGGGTCGGGTCGACGAGCCGCTCCAGCGCGGCCATCGCATAGGGCGACGGGGAGAGCGCCGTGTCGAAGTAGAACCGACGGATGGAGTCGAGGATGCCCGCGGGCGCGCGCTCACTCAGCTCGGGCATGAAGTTTGCGAGCGACAGCCGCCACGCGATGTAGGGCAGGAAGCCGCCAGCGTGCGCCAGAATCCAGCGGATGCGCGGGTACCTCTCGAGTGTCCCAGAGATGATGAGGTTCGTCGCCGCGCGGGTCGTGTCGCAGAGGAACTCGAGGAGGAAGCCGGGCAACTCCAACCCCAGCGTCTCGCTCGTCGCGTGCAGGTTCGGGTGCACGAAGACCGTGGCCGAGCGCCTGTCCAACTCCGCCATCAGCTCGTCGAGGTCCGGGTGCCCGAGGAACACGCCCCGGCTGCTTCCGAGGAGCACCACCCCATCCGCCCCGAGCGTGTCGAGCGCATGGACGGCCTCGGCCGCCGCCAGGCCGGCGCAGGGCATCGGAAGCACCGCGAACGAGCCGAACCGGCCGGGGTGGTCCGCGCCGAGCTCCGCCGCGTACTCGTTGCATGCGCGGGCGAGCCGAGCCGCTTCGGCGTCGTCGCCGAAGTGCACTCCCGGCGCCGAGATGGACACGAGCGCCGTGCGGATGCCGTGCAGGTCCATGAGGGACAACGAGCGCTCCGGCGTCCAGGCTGGCACAGCCGCCCCGGCGACCCTCCGCTGCCCGTGACGGGCGAGCGCCTCGACGTAGAACGGTGGCAACAGGTGGTGGTGGACGTCGATGCGCCCCGCCGGTACCTGCGCGGTGCTCATGCGGAAGCCGCCCGGCCTTCCAGGAGGAACGAGGCCAGCTCCCGGTCGAACACGTCGGACCGCTCGACCTGCACCCAGTGCCCGCACTGGCTGAGCGCGACGAGGCGGCACACCGGGATGTTCGAGACAAGCTTCGAGGCATGCTCGAACGGGCAGAAGCGGTCCACGGTCCCCCAGAGGACGAGCGTCGGGACGCGAATCTCCGAGAGGCGCGAGCTGAAGTCGGCGAGCCTCGGCCCCCGGAACGCCGCCTTGCTCTGCTTGAGCGCGGACCCCAGACGCTGGCGCACGAGCGCGTCCGTGACGAGCGATGAATCCCAGACCTGCTTCTGGATGACGTCGCGGATGCGCTCCTCGTTGGGCCCCCCGGGGGCGAGCATGGCCCAGAACATCGCGCGGATGCCGGGCATCATCGCGTACCGGACCCTGGACGCGAGCCCGCCCGGGGCCATGAGCACCAGCTTCTCCACCCGCTCCGGGTGGTCGAGCGTGTACTGCAGGGCCGTCCCTCCGCCGAGCGAGTTGCCGACGAGGACCATCTTCTCGAGTCCCAATCCGTCAGCGAGCCGCTCGAGGGTGTTGGCGTACACCTTGTACGAGTAGCGGATGTCCGGCTGGCTCGAGTCGCCGAAGCCCAGGAGGTCGACCGCGATGGCGCGGTAGCCGTGCTTCTCGAGCGCGCGCATGTTCGCGTCGAAGTTGCTGTACCCGGTCGCGCCCGGGCCGCCTCCATGGATGAAGACGACCGGAGAGCCCGTGCCGCGCTCGTGGTAGTGGACGCGCAGCCCATCCGCGCATTCGACGAAGGACCCCTGGGGCGCAACGGCGTTCATCTGTGTCCCTTCTTGAAGAGCCGGCCGAGGCCGACGCGGACCATCTCACCGACGGGCATGCTCCGGAGCGAATGCCCCCAGAGGCTGATGCCCTGGTATTCGCGCGGCGCCCACGTGTCCTCGTCGTCGACGGTGATGGCGCCCGAGCCCACCTCCACGTCGAACATCGAGGGGGAGCGCACGTAGAACGAGGTGACACGGTCGTTGGGATGCTTCCCCATCGTGCGCGAGATGATGAACCCGTGACGCCGCAAGCGCGCGAAGGCGTCCTGGACGTCGTCGGGCGAGGCCATCTGCAACATCATGTGGTGGATGCCGCGGGGGAGCGGATTGAACGGGAGCGAGGCCCGCACGAGCGCAAGGGAGTGGTGCCGCGGGTTGGTACGCAGGAAGCGCACCCGCATTGGCACGAGGCCCAGCTCCCGGTCGACGATGTGGTCGCTCAAGCGCGCCGACAGCAGCTCGGCGTAGTCCCGGGTGCTCGCCTCCAGGTCGTCCGTCAACAGCGCGACGTGGCCGAGCCCGCCGTCCTGGGCCACGAAGCCGTGAGGCACGAGCGGCAGCCGCACGGGAGCCTCCGCGTGCGCGCCCCACGCCAGCTCGAAGACGAGGCCGTTGCGCTCGCGGAGGCTGAAGAAGCCCTCCATGCCCCGCAGCTTCGCTTCCAGCGAGGTACCGCGCGTGACGGCGGCGCCCCGGTCGCGGAAGCCGGCAACCCTCGCCTCGGCATCGCGCTCCGACCCACACTCCCAACCCACGAGCGTCAGGTCATCGCGGGGGCCCTGGTGGATGAGGAGTCGGCAAGCGCGCTCGTCCAGCCGCCCGACGAGGTACGACTCCCGCCACGACACGTCGAGGCCCAGCCCATCCTCCAGGAAGACGTGCCAGTCATCGGGCGAGCGGGCCTCGATGCCGAGATAGGCGAGCGCGCAGTTGCTACGCATGCGAGGCCTCCAGTTCCGGTGTCAGGCCTCCGGTCGTCCGCCGGGGGGCCCGGAGGACTTCAGGGCAGTGGAGCTCGTACCCGCGTCCGTCCAGTCCGAGCACGACACGGTCAGGACGCAGGACGACGACGCGAGCGCCATGGTTGTCGAAGAACCGGGCGAGCCCGCCCTGCAGGTCGGCGAGCTCGTCGCCCGCCCCCGTGGACACCGCGCGGCGCACCGTGAGGAAGCGCGTGCCGAGGGCCGCCCACCCCGCGGTGGCGCCCGCGGGCAGCACCGCCCGGGGGTCGCACTCGTCGCCCAGGATGACGAAGCCCGGCGGCAGCACGTCGTCCAGCCTGCGAGGACGTCCGTCGCGGTCGGCAACCAGGGACTGGGGAAACAGGGTTCCCTCCGGGCCGCCGCGACGGCTCCGCAACACGGCCGCGCCGTGGCATGGCGGCTGGGGCTTGAAGTCGCCGCGCTTCAGCAGGGCATTCAGCCCTGGAGTGGCCATCACGGCCCGAAAGGCCGCATCCCGGAGCGTGCGCGCCCACCAGGGCCGCAGGGTGAAGACCTGGCCAATGCCGACGGCGAGCCGCTGCATCGCCTGCACGTGCGGCATGCGCTCCTCCTGGTAGGTATCCAGGAGCGCGTCAGGCGCCTGTCCCCGCAGGACGGCGGCGAGCTTCCACGCGAGGTTGCCCACGTCGCGCACGCCCGAGGACATCCCCTGCCCCGCCCATGGCGGCATCACGTGGGCCGCGTCACCGCACAGGAAGACGTTGCCCTGACGCCACCGCGCCGCGGTTCGTACGTGGTGCACGTAGACCACCGCGCGCTGTAGCTCGATGTGCTCTTCGGACACCCCGCGGGCGCGCAGCAACTCCCACGCCCGCTCGAGCGCCGAATCTCCCGAGCGCAGACCGTGCGCCGACGCGAGGGGGAATTCCCACCGGTGATGCCCCAGCGGCAGGGGCGTATCCACCGCGAGACACCGGGGGTCGCAGACGTAGCGGAAGTTCCTGTGCGCGGCCCAGGGCTTCTTGACCCTGGCGTCCACGACGAGCCAGGGGTCCTCCCAGGTGCGTCCACTGAAGGGGATGCCCAGGCGCTCGCGGGTGGGGCTCCTGCCGCCGTCGCAGGCCAGGACGTAGCGGGCGCGCACCCGCCGCGCCCCTCGGGACGGCGAGCAGGTCTCGAGCTCCACATACGAAGGCGTCACCTCCAACGAGGTGACTTCTTCGGCGAGCCGGACGGTGACGTCCTCGGGGAAGCGCCCGGCGCCGGCGCGCAGCACCCGGTCGACCGAGGGCTGGTGGAGGAACGCGAGCCGCGTGAAGCCGTTGGCGGTCTTCTCCGGCTCCAACCGGGCGAACACCCTGCCCGCCGCGTCGACGCCCTCCCCCGCCATGTCCGTGAGCATGTCTTCGAGGAGCGCGTCGACGAGTCCAATGGACTGCCAGATGCGCAGGACCTCGTCGTCCGTGGCAATCGCACGCTGGAGCGGGTAGGCGGCGGAGTCCCGCTCCAGGACAAGGGTGCGCACGCCCAGCTGTCCCAGGAGGTTCGCCGCGGTCTCCCCCGTCGGGCCATACCCGATGATGGCGACTTCGTACGGTGCGTCGACTCCGCCGCCCCCACCGTCTCCGGAGACGCGCACGAGCTCGGAGTGAGGGGCCTCTCGCATGGAGTTATTTATAGATTGATCAATAAATTATGTAAAGAGACGCGGCTCCCGTGCCGTGGCCCGACACGTCATGCAGTGGGGCTCCCGGTGCGCTGCCGCACGGCCAGGCAGACACTCCGGACGAGTGCCCGCTCCAACCCTGGGGAGCGCCGCCGCGTGCCCGGCCGGTGTTACGAGGCCGTCAGTCCGCCGCCGGCTTCTTCGACCGCCTGGCGCCTGCCTTCGGACTCAGCATCAATGCGAGCACCATGTCGGCATAGGCATTGGCGAACTCCGCACTGCATGGGTCGCCACCCGACAACTGTCGGACCTGCTCGGGGACCAGGAACGGATAGCTCGCAAGTCCCTGGATTGCATAGAGCAGCAGCCGCGGGTCGCCCTCTGGAATCAGGCCCTCGCGCATGGCCTGGGCCAGAAGCGGCCTCACATGCTCGGACAGCGGGCCGATGTGCTTCTCGAGCATGTAGTTGACGTGCCGCCCTCCACGGGCGCTCTCGATGACCCAGATGCGAGCGAGCTCCGGGCGCTCGGCCGTGAACAGGACGAAGCGCCGGAGCAGCGCTCGGACGTCGAGAGAGTCCTTCTCCGGGGCGAGGACGCGCTCCTGAAGCTGCTCGAACAGGGAATCCAGCACGAGCCGGAAGAGCTTTTCCTTGCTGCCGAAGTGATGGTGGACCAGCGGCTGGTTCGACCGGGCCCGCCTCGCGATACCCGCCGTCGTCGCCCCTTCGTATCCCTTCTCCGCGAACTCACGGATGGCGCCCTCCAACAGGGCCGGCCGACTCGTTCCGGGACGACCGCGTGGGCGCGGCGAAGGGGCTGCGGGCTTTCGCGGCATGGGCGCGGCTCATATCACGGAAGCCCCGCCCTCCTGATCCATGCCATCGGCCTACCGTCGCGCCCCTCAGTGCGAGGACGGAGGCAACGACGGCGGAGGCGGCACCTCGCGAATGCGAACGCGAGCCGAGCGCTTCTCCACCACGTCGAGCGCGACATCCACCGTCTTGCCGGCCACGCGGTTCACCAGGCGCACCATCGCGTACGAGGTGGACACGGCCAGGTCATGCAGCTCGTGGATGCGGCGGACGGGCGCATCCAGCGGCCGAATCCGGCGCAGCAACCGGAAGGGCACCGCAGCGGTGCGCCGGTGGACGCCCTCGATGGCCGTCGCGCCCTTGTCCACCACGTCCTGCACCAGGGACTTCAGCCCGCGCCAGCGCTTCATGGGGACGCCTCCTCGAACCAGGACTGGAGCTGCGCGTAGACGCGTGCGTCGTGCGCCAGCGCGACATGGTGCACGCCCGGGATGACGCGCACGTTCTCCGGCGTGACGAGGAGGTCGTGCTCCGCGTCCCCTGCCCTGCCCGCGGCGCTCGTCAGCGGGACGACGCCGTCTCCGAACAGCAGGCAGACGAAGTGCCGCTCTCTCGCGGCCAGCGCGCCTACGAGCAGGTGGTGTGAGATGCCCGGGAGCAGCGGGACGGACAGGGGCGCGCCCAGGTCCTTTACGCCGCCGCTGCGCAGGTCCGCCACATCCGCGATGAGCTGCGTGTACGCATTCGGAATGTTGCGCAGCACCCACGAGACGGCGCGGCCCACTCGCTCCACCGGACTGCCCAGATGCGGCACGCCGATATAGACGGCGCGACGGACCCGGGACAGCCACGCCTGGCCCGCCTCGGCGGCCACGTGGCACGCACTGCGCACCACGAGCCCGCCCATGCTGTAGCCCACCAGGACGAGCTCCTCGACGGGCACCGGGAACGCGGCGACGAGTTCCTCCAGCAGCCGCGCCAGGGACTCACCGTTGTCGGAGATGTGCAGACCCGTGTTGTAGCGGAGGTAGAGCGGCGTGAAGCCGTGGTCGCACTCCAGCTGCGCGCCGTACGTCGTCGCCGGATCCTCAGGGTAGGACCACACGGCCTCGGTGACGGCGAGCCCGTGGACCCAGAGCGCCAGCCGCCCCCGCGAGTGGGGATATGCGCGACGAAGCGATTCGCGGTCGAGCGCCAGCGGGTGCCCGTCGTGAAAGAGCTCCATCGGCGTGGCCAGCCC
Source organism: Pyxidicoccus sp. MSG2 (assembly GCF_026626705.1). Taxonomy (NCBI): domain Bacteria; kingdom Pseudomonadati; phylum Myxococcota; class Myxococcia; order Myxococcales; family Myxococcaceae; genus Pyxidicoccus; species Pyxidicoccus sp. MSG2. Next base: position 9,746,009 of record NZ_JAPNKC010000001.1, on the reverse strand, counting down.
GTTGTCGCTCCGGTGCAGGTAGTCCCCCACCACACCGTTGAGGACGCCAATGGCGAACTCCACCCCGCCACCGCCCGCACGCGCTGGAGGAACCACCGGGGTTTCCGGCATGGAGGCCGGGACATCCATCGCGTCGAGTGGGGTCATGGCAGCCTCGTGGCTCGACCTTGACACACTGCAACATGAATCACCACTCAGCTTCCCGAGCGTCGTCCGCCTGCCCCTGCTACCAGATGGCGATGAAGCCCTGGTCCCGCTCGTCCGTGCCGTGCTCGACCGCGTTCGCCTTCACCGGGCCGGGCCTGTAGCAATGACGGGCTTCAGGAGGTTGTCCGAGCGCTCCAGCTCCACGCGCCGCAGGAACGGGTCCACGCCGACGTAGACGGGGCGTTCCTTCACGATGACGGACACCTCCGTCGAGGCACCGGTGAAGCGATGCTTCGCGGAGTAGAGCGCGGGCGCATCGCCGTCCGGGTGCTGGGCGAACACGCCGACGTCCAGCGCTTCATCCAGCTCCAGCGGGACGTCCTCGCCTCCACGGTGGGCCGTCTTCGCCGCGGCAATCCGCGCGGTGACTCGGTAGCGGCCATCCGCCAGCGGCTCGTACGTCGCGGACTCCACCTTGAGGTCATAGAGCACGACCTCCGTCATCCACTGGTCGATGAGCGGACGTTGGGCCTCGGACGCCTCGGCGCGCAGCACGGCCACCAGGTCCGTTGCCGTCGGCTGCGCGTTCGGCCAGGCGCGCTCACTCACGAGCCTTCGCAGTGCCCGGTTCACCGCTGCCTCGCCCAACAGGTCGCTCAGCGCGTTCATCACCACCGCGCCCTTTCCGTAATAGAGATACGACTGGTCCTTCACCCCGGTGAGCGGCGGCTCCTCGGCGTCCTCGGCGGCCCGGCCCCTCAAGTAGCGGTCCAGGTCGAAGGCCAGCACCCCGCGCACGTGCGGCTCGCCGTACGTGGCCTTCAGCACGAGTTGCTCGGAGTACTTCGCCAGCGACTCGGTGATGGTGGACGCCCCCGGGCCATTCGCCGGGTCCACCTGGTGCCCCCACCACTGGTGGGCCACCTCGTGCGCGATGCGGCGGGTGATGAGGTCCACGCCCTCCGCGCCGCGTAGGTCCGCCAGGAAGCCCCGATGCTCCGGATAGTAGATGGTGTTCGACAGCGCGAGCGCGCCGAAGCCCCAGTACGAGGGCACCTCCACGATGCGAAGCTGCGCGTGCGGATAGGGGCCGAACTGCTCGCCAAAGACGTCCAGCGAGCGCGTCGCCGCGGTCATCATCCGGGCCACGTTGGACGCATGCTCGGGGTGGTAATACACCTCCACGTCGACGCCCTGGTGCTTCACCTTCGCCACCGCGTAGCGAGCGGAAACGAAGGCGAACCAGTTCACCGTGGGGCGGTCCATGACGTAGTGGAAGTAGTGCCGGCCACCGTCCCGCCACTCCCTATGCAGCACACCCGGAGCCACCGCGAGCTGGTCCTCCGACGTCGACAGCGTCGTCTCCACGGTGGTCCACGCGCGTTGGCGGCCTCCCTCCTCCGAGAGCCCCAGGTCTCCCTCGTCGATGGCTTCGACCGCCGGTGTCTCGGGAAGGCCGCGCTTGCGTCGCTCGCGCGCGTCCTTGAGCTCGTAGCCCTTCCGGTAGCCGATGGTGGGAAACGCCTCCACGTTGGCGATGAACGAGCCGTTCTCGACGATGGAGGCCTCGGGGTCCGAGACATCGAGGCCCTGTCGCACCACATCGACGTCGAAGACCAGTTCGACGCGCGCACCGGGCGGCATGGGGCGCTCCAGCCGGAACTCATACATCCCGAAGCGGGCGTCGTGGGAGTGCAGCCGCGCGCCCGCCAGCTTCAGCGCGGACAGGCTCACGTCGCGCTGCACGGAGACCCAGATTGTCTGGATGGACTCCGAGGTCCGGTTCTCCAACTGGTACGTGCCGGCCGCCTGGTAGCGCGCGTCCTTTGGGAAGAGGTCGACGTGCGACTTCACCGCGACGATGCTCGGCTGTGCCAGCATCTCGTAGCGCTGGTAGGCCTTCTCGTAGTCCGCCTTCCAGTCGGCGCGCTGCGAGCGCGTCTCGTAGCGGTTCAGCACATTCGTGCCGTGGAAGATGAAGCCCCCCGCCACGATGAACACGCCCAGGCAGGCCGCCGCGCCCACCCTGCCGCTCCGCCCCCACACGCGAGGCAGCGCCGCGCAACGCGCCCACAGCGGAGGACTGACTCCACGCCGCCACAGGCCACACGTGACGAGCCCCAGCAGGCCCGCGAACGCGCCCCAATACACCATGAACGCGGAGAAGGACGCGGCGGCCGCGCCGAAGCCGTTCATGTCCGAGTACCGCACCGGAGGCCCACCCGCGTAGCGCAGCAGGCCGTGCTCCAGTCCCACCACTCCACCCTGGCGGAGGACCAGTGCCAGGAGCAGGGCCAGGAACATGCCCACGTACCGGTTCGGGCTCAGCGTCTGGAGCCACAGCACCGCCACCGCGAACAACAGCAGCGGCAGCCCCGTGAAGTACAGGAGCGACAGGTAAAGCCCCGGCTCCAGGTGGACATAGCCGCGCGAGAGCTGGAACAGCACCGCGATGCCCACCGCCGAGGCGGCCAGCACGACAACCAGCACCGCCAGCACCGCCAGCTTGGACAGGTAGAGCACGGCGCTGGACACCGGCGTCGAATCGAGCAACTCGCTCATGCGGACGACGCGCTCGCGCCAGACCAACTCCGCGCCGAAGTAGACCAGCGTGAGGGTGCCGATGAGGGACAACGTCTGCTGGAGGTTCGGGAGCAGCACCGCCGTCGTGGGCAGCAGGTGCGTGCCGTACTCCGTGCGGGTGGAGCCCGCGACGACCTCCATGCCCACCACGACGACCCACAGCGCGAGCAGTGACAGGAAGGCCCCGCTCTTCAACACGTACCGCGACTCCAGCCGAACCGCGGACCTCAGCGCGGCCCAGGCAAGGGCACCGTTACCACCCCGGCTCGCCACCGGCCGGTACGCGGCCCCTGGAGGCGCCTCTTCAGTCGTCGCTCCCCTGCCCGTCTTCGACCCGGCCGACACGCGGAAGGCAAAGCGCTGGTAGACGAACCCCAACACGCACGCCGAGACGCCCAGCCACAGCAGGCGGTTCAGCAGGAAGGGGCCCTCCAGTGAGAGCAGGCGGGTGTTCCGCTCATGCTCGGTCCAGTACCGCGTCTGCGTGAAGAAGGCGGACAGGCCGAATGGGTCCAGCAGCGCTGCGCGCGCCATGGCCTCGGGCGTCTGCGGCGCGGCCCCCGCCATCAGCGGTGAGTCCCCCAGCATGGAGCCCACGAAGTAGAGCGCGTAGAGGAAGACGGCCCCGATGTAGCTGGCCAGCGCGCTGCGCGTCAGCGCGGAGATGGCGAACAGCAGTGACGCCGCGAAGACCAGATTGGGCAGCACCATCACCGCGAGCGCCCACACGTAGCGAAGCACCTCCGTGTCCCCGAGCCGCTCCGCGTCCACGGCCAGCACCCGAGGCGCCAGCATCAGCCCCAGCGCGGCCACCGTGAACACCGCGAGCGCCGCCAGCAGCGCTCCGGCGAACCGCGCGGACAGGTACGTGAGCTTGTGGATGGACGTCGCATAGACGAGCTCCTCCATCTTGTGCTCGCTGTCACGCAGCGCCGCATTCGCGCAGAAGAAGCTGAGCACGAAGATGGAGAACAGCGACAAGAGCCCCATCGACTGCATGACGGAGTGTGGCGAGTTCACGTGGACGTTGTCCGGGCCGTAGCCCGTGCCGACGAACACGAAGGCCATTCCCACGAAGGCCGCGACGGCCACGAAGAAGGCAAGCTGGCGCGTCTGGTAGCGCCACTCGAAGCGAAGCACCTCGCCGAGCATGTCGTCCTCTCAGACCGCGCGCGGCCCGGACGACAGGGCGGAGAAGTAGACGTCTTCCAGGTCCGCGGGCACGGACTCGAACCCTGGCCCCGGCGACGCGTCCGCCAGCACGCGCAGCACCGTCTTCCCTCCGGAGAGCTGCGTGGACAGCACGGAGCGGGACGCGCGGTGGCCGGCGACCTCGTGCTTCTCCACCGTCTTGCGCCACACGCGACCGGCCAGCTCCGCGACGAGCGTCTCGGGCGCCCCCTCCCGCAGCACCCGGCCTCCGGACAGGATGGCCATCCGGGGACAGAGCTGGCGCACGTCCTCGACGATGTGCGTCGACAGCAGCACCACGACGTTCTCGCCCACTTCGCTCAGGAGGTTGTGGAATCGGTTCCGCTCTTCGGGGTCCAACCCCGCGGTGGGCTCGTCGACGATGAGCATCCGCGGGTCGCCCAGCAGGGCCTGCGCAATCCCGAAGCGCTGCCGCATGCCTCCCGAGAAGCCGCTGACGGCCTTCTTGCGGTGCTCATACAGGTTCGTCTGCTGCAGCAACGCGTCCACCTGCTCGCGGCGCGCGCGCCGGTCCGTCAGGCCCTTGAGCACGCCCAGGTGGTCCAGCAATTCGCTGGCGGACACGCCGGGGTACACACCGAAGTCCTGCGGCAGATAGCCGAGGTGTCGTCGGTGAGCGCGCGGGTCCGCGAGCACATCAGCGCCGTCGAAGGTGAGCTGCCCCGCGTCCGGCGGCTGGAGCGTGGCCAGGATGCGCATCAGGGTGGACTTCCCGGCTCCATTCGGCCCGAGGAGCCCGAACAGGCCCCGCTGAATCGTCAGGTCGATGCCTTGGAGCGCGCGCACCCCATTCGGATAGGTCTTCGACACGGCGCGTATGTGCAGCATGGCCTCGCGTGTACGGGCCACCCCGCTCCCCATTGCACGCGCCCCTACACTTCCAGCAGCACGTACCGTTGGTCCGGCGTGTGCTTCGCCAGCAGGGGCATGGCCACGTTGTAGACGGGGATGCCGCTCTTGGTCTTCCCGTTGCGCGTGCCATGGTGTGCGTGTCCGTGGAAGACGGCCTCGGCGCCGTAGTGGTCAATCGGCATCGACAGCCGGCTCGTCCCGAGGAACGGGCGGATTTCGCTGTTCTCCCCGTCCAGCGTCTCCGGCACCGGGGAGTAGTGCATGATGACCACCTTCTTCGCAGTGTCGAGGTGGCTCAGCGCGGCCTCCAGCTTGAGCGACTCGTGCACCGCCTCCTGCACGAAGGCCTTCGTCTGCCCCTCGCCGAAGGCCTGCAGGGTGGCGTTGCCGAAGCCGCCGCCGAAGCCCTTCACGCCCGCCACGCCCAGCACCTTCTCGAAGATGAAGTGGTCCCCGTCGAGCAGGTGGACGCCCACCTTCGACAGCTCGCTGCAGATCTCCTTGACCTGGTTGTGCTCGTAGTCGTGGTTGCCCAGCACCGCCGCACACGGCACGCGCAGCGCGGACAGCTCCTCCGCGAGCACCTTGCCCTCCTCAAGCATCCCCCTGTCGGTGAGGTCCCCGCACAGCACGAGCAGGTCCGCCGTGGCGTTCACCTGTTTGACGAGCTGTCGGAAGCGTCCGTGTTGGTCCTCGCGGCAGTGAAGGTCACCGACTGCCGCCAACCGAATTTTCGAGCTCGGATCGCGCGCCACGCTCGTCTCCCTGCTGTCGTTCGTTCTCGTCCCAGGCCCTCCCGTCGCGGAAGCCCCAGTGGTGGATGTCGACGTGATAGTTCACCCGCGAGATGAGGTTCCCGCGGCACAGCTTGTCCTCCCAGCACCCCTCGCGGATGGTGTGGAGCGTGCGGCTCATCAGTTCCGCCATCACCCAGTCGGGGACCATGTCCCGCTCGGACGGATAGGCGAACCGGTACATCATCAGGTGGCTGAGCAGCACCTCCCAGTACCGGTCGAAGCGGCGCATCAGCCGCCCCCAGTCCATGCTCCGCCCCGCCTTCAGGATGAGGTGGTTCACGTCCGAGCCGTCATACCGCTCGCGCTCGTTCACGAAGGCCTTGGACCAGATCATCTCCTCGGCGGGCGCCACCAGACACTCGTGCCCGAAGATGGTGCACGTCTTGGCGTTGCTGAACCACTCGTCATCCACCACCGCCACGCCGTTGCCCGACGAGAAGATGAAGTCGACGAAGTAGTCGCCCTTGTAGGCCTTGTAGATCCACACCTCGTCCGCGCGCTCGGTGCGCCAGCCGTCCGCCTCCAGCACCTCGAGCGCCCGCAGCGCGTCACGCTTGCGCGGGAAGAGGTCCAAATCCTTCGTGTCCCGGTAGATGCCGGTGTAGGTCGCGTACGCGTACGCACCGCCCACCACGAAGGGCACTCCCGCATCGACCAGGAGCCCAATCGCCCGGGCGCGGGCGTTGATCTCGTCCGGAGCGCGGTCGCGCTCGGCCAGCGTGGCGTCCGTGCCCATCTCCCCGGGATGGTTGGGGTGTCTCATTTCCATGCGCGAAAGGTAGGGATGGAGGAATTCCGCCGTGCGAAGGCCGGGTGAAAATGCCTGGGGAGCGGACAACCAACCGCCAAACCGTTGATTTTTCGAAACTTTTCCCGGCCAGACAGGCGCCTTTTCTGTTTTCCGGCGGGGCTGTGTCCATTGGGGCGAACACGTTGCCGCACGGCCCGCCGGGGGCCGGCCGAAAGGAAGAAGAACCATGCTGCGCAAGAGCCTGCTGTGTGCCGCCCTGCTGGTCGCTGGCTGTGACTCCGCGAAGAACGACGAGGAGTCGTTCCGCGAGGGCCTTCCCTCCAAGGACATGGTGGAGATGAAGGCGCCGAAGAAGAACGGCCAGGGGCTGACCTCGGCGTTCTACGGACAGGGGCAGACGGCGGAGTACTACCAGCTCACCGTGGGCGCCGCGGTGACGGTGAATGGCGGCACGCTGGCGGTGCTCAACCTCATCGAGGAAATCGTCAAGCACACGCCGACCTCCATCGAGGGTGACGTGGCGGTGTGGGGTCCGCACACGGACGCGCTCAGCCCCAGCACCTGGAAGCTGACCGTCACGCGCACGGACGACGACACCTACTCGTGGGTGCTGGAGGGCAAGGCGAAGAACGCGGAGGACTCGGCCTTCGTGGCATTCCTGTCCGGCTCGCACACGGCCGCGGTGGACGCGGATGGCGAGCGCGTGAAGGGCTACGGCTCCGGCGAGTTCCTCATCGACTGGGAGAAGATGCGCACCCTGCCCAACCAGAACCAGAACGACATGGGCACCGCGGAGATCCAGTACTCGCGCACGGACGCGAAGGCAGTGGCGTCGGTGGTGGCGCAGTTCCACCAGGTCCGTGACGAGGAGGTGCAGGGCGGCCGCGTGGACGCGAACTACAGCTTCAAGCAGGCCCCCGGCGCGGGCGGCGAGCTGGACTTCGTCCTGAAGAAGAACATCGACACGGACCCCGCGCGCACGAAGCGGGAGGACCTCTCCATCAAGAGCCGCTGGGAGGCCACCGGGGCTGGCCGCTCGGACATCGAGCTGTCGGGCGGGGACCTGTTCGGCAAGGCGACGGTGAGCGAGTGCTGGGACAGCAACTTCCTCAGCGCCTACTTCGCGGTCAGCTTCAACCCGGCCGTTGGATACGGAACGGTCAGCGCCTGCGGCAACTTCACCACGCCTGTCACGCCGTGACGCAGCTCGCGGTAGGCTGCCGCGCGTGACGGGAACGAGCCAGCCGGTCCTCAAGGTGATTCAAGGTGGCCACCACCAGGACCGGCGGGCCCTCATGCGCGAGCTGTACACGAAGTACGGCGGCAGCGTGATGGGCCGCTGCCGCTACCTCCTGAAGGACGCGACGAAGGCAGAGGACGCGATGCACGACGTGTTCGCTCGCGCCCTCACCCACGGCGACGACTTCCGTTCGGAGGCGTCGCCGCTGACGTGGTTGATGAAGATTGCCACCAACCACTGCCTCAACCAGCTCCGCTCGGAGCGGGCGGGCTGGCGGCAGTGGTTCGAGCGGGACGCGGCGGCGCGCACGGAAGCGCACGGCGGCGCGGGTGAGCTGGAGACGCGAGACCTGGTGCGCCGGCTGCTGGCGAAGGTGGACGTGGAGACGCAGGCGGCGGTGGTGCACTACCACGTGGACGGGATGACGCTGGAAGAGGTGGCGGCGGTGCTGGGGCGCTCGGTCCCCACCATCCGCAAGAGGCTGGAGCGTTTCGCCGAGCTGGGTGGAGAGGAGCTGAGGGTCCGATGAGCGCGCACGAGTCGGAGTGGACATTGCGCCGCCTGAGCGCCGGGGAACTGGCCGCCGCCGAGGCCGCCCGTGCCCGCGCCCACGCGGCCGCCTGCGCGGCCTGTGGCGCCACCCTGCGGGGGCTCGAGCACGACCAGGCCCGCTTCGAGGCGGCGGTTCCCTTCGAGCACTTCGAGGCCGGCGTGGAGCGCGCGGTGCAGCGGCAGCGGCGCAGCGAGTCCTTCCGCACGCCGCCCCGCCGCTGGGTGGCGACGACGGTGGCGATGGCCGCCTCGGTGCTGGTGGTGCTGCTGGCCCGGCCCCTGCTGAGCAACAACGCGGGACACACCCCGGGACTCAATGGCATCAAGGGCGGCGCGGTGGCGGAGTTGCGCATCGGCGGTGGCTCGGGCCCGCAGCGAGAGGCCCGTACGGACGCGCCCGAGGCGTTGGACTACGGCGAGCGGGTGAGGCTGGGCTACCAGGCCCACGAGCACCGGTACGTGGCGGCGGTGTCGGTGGACGCCATCGGCGAGGTGACGCCGCTCCACCCGGAGTCGGGCGAGAGCCTTCCGGTGGAGCCCGGCGCGGACATGCACTGGCTGCCGGACAGCTGGGAGCTGACGGGCTCCGGCGCCGAGCGCGTGGTGCTGGTGCTGACGGACGCGCCCGTGTCGGTGGACGCGCTGGTGGACGCGGCGCGGCGGGCCTTCCTGGCGGCGGACGGCAACGTGGAGCACATGGCGCTGCTCGACGTGCCGGGTGAACAGACGCACTGGGTGCTGCTCAAGCCATGAGCGCCCTGCCCTCCTCTCTTCGTGCCCTGGCCCTGTCGCTGGCCCTGGTGGCCACGGCCGCGCATGCGGACGTGCTGCACCGCTTCGCGCTGGTGGCCGGCAACGACGAGGGCGGCGGCGAAACGCGCCCCCTGCAGTTCGCCCGAGACGACGCGCGGAAGATGCACGCGCTCCTGCAGCGGCTGGGCGGCGTGGCGCCCGGGGACGCGAAGCTGCTGCTCAACGAGGACTCGCGGGACTTCCTCGCCGCGCTGACGGAGCTGGAGGGACGCGCGCGCGAGGCGCGGGCCCGGGGCGAGCGTACGGCGCTGATGGTCTACTACTCGGGCCATGCGAAGGACGGCTCGCTGCGGCTGGGCGACTCGCGGCTGGCCTATGAGGATTTGAAGCGACGGCTGGCGGACGCCCCGGTGGACATCCGCATCGCCATCCTGGACTCGTGCCGCTCCGGCGCGCTGACGCGCACCAAGGGCGCGCGGCGGGCGCCCGCCTTCGAAATCGAGTCCGGCGCGGCGAGGGATGCGCGCGGCCTGGTCATCCTCACCTCCAGCTCGGCGGACGAGGACTCGCAGGAGTCGGACGCGCTGCGCGGCAGCTACTTCTCGCACCACCTGGCCAGTGGCCTCCTGGGCGACGCGGACCGCAGCGGCGACGGACGGGTGACGCTGTTCGAGGCGTACTCGCATGCGTACGCGCGCACGGTGGCGGACACGGCGGCCAGCACCGCGGGCCCGCAGCACCCCACCTTCAGCTACGACCTGGCCGGCAACGGGGACCTGGTGCTGACGGACCTGCGCGCCAGCGGCGAGGGGCTGCTGGTGCCGGGCGGCGCGCCCGCGGGCACGTACTACTTCGTGGACCCGGGCGGCATGGTGGTGGCGGAGCTGGACAAGACAGCGGACGTGGAGCGCCGCGTGGCGCTGGCGCCGGGCACGTACCGCGTGAAGCGCCGCCTTCCGGACCGCCTGCGCATCGGCGAGGTGGAGGTGCCGCGCGGGCGGGCGGCGGTGCTGGAGGAGACGCGGCTGCGCGACGCGCCCTTCTCCGACGACCCGGTGAAGGGCGCGGCGCGGGACGGCGGCGCGTGGTGGACGGTGGGATTCTCCGGCGGGGTGCAGTCCTTCCTGGACGCGCCCACGCGCGACACGCTGTTCCTCTCCGTGGGCCTGCTGGGCGCGGAGGCGCAACTGCACGACTACTTCCGGCGCGACTGGGTGTGGGGTGTGGACGTGGCGGTGGGCGGCAAGCAGGCGGTGCTGGCGCTGCCCACGCTGGCGGGGCCGGCCTACCGCTACTCGGTGACGAGCCTGGGCACCACGCTCACCGCCGAGTGGCCCCACGCGAGCGTGACGCCCTTCGTGGGCGGGCGGCTGGCGTACCTCATGCTGCGGCGCGACTTCGAGGACGAGGCCTTCCCGGACCAGAAGTTCGCCATGTTCTCCCCGGGCGTGGTGGGTGGGGTGCGCTGGAAGCCGCTGCCGCGCCTGTACGTCACCGGCCAGGCCCGACTCCACTACCTGCAATACACCGTCGATGAGCAGCGCTCGCTGGGCTACTGGGAGCTGGGCGCGCTCCTCACCTACCAGCCATGAAGGAGCACGCGATGCGACACCTGGCGATGGCCTGTCTGTGCCTGGCGGCGGCCGCGTGCGGCGGCGACTTCTCCAACGACGACCTCGAGTTCCTCAACGCGCTGCCCAAGCGTGAGGACCTGGCCGCGAAGCTGCCCGCGAGCAGCCAGGGGCGCTCGGGCGGCGGCCTGACGACGCACAAGGACGGACTGGTGGCGAACCTGGGCGAGGTGTCCCAGCTCGCCTCGGACACGGACGACACGGGGCGCGACTTCAACACCGCGGTGGACGGACTCCTGACGCTGCTGGAGAACATCCGCGCCACGTCACCCACCACGCGCGAGCCGGACCGCCGGGTGTGGGGCCCGTTCAAGGACAGGGACCACCCGGGCTTCGACGTGCGCTTCGTGATGGAGCGTGCGGAGCTGCGCTTCGACTATCGGCTGGAGTACCGCCGCACCGGCGCCGGTGACACCGCGTGGTGGGCCTTCCTGACGGGCGCCTTCCAGGCGGACGCGGGCATCCGCAAGGGCGTGGGCACGCTGTCCCTGGACGTGAAGCGGGCCGCGCAGGAGGACTTCGCGGCGGGAGGGCTCGTCACGCTGGACCGGCTGGACATCGACTATCAGACGAAGGCCCTGCCCACCCGGGTGGAGATGAAGTTCACCCCTCGGGGCGGCCTGACGGAGGCCGTGCGCTACACCTACCGCGAGGCGGAGGGGGGCCTGGGGGAGATGAAGTTCCGGCTCCCCTCCACGGACCTCGTCGTCGGGGGCAAGCTGGAGGACGTGGAGCTGACCACGCGCTGGGCGCCGGACGGCCGGGGCATGGGCGTGCTGCTGGTGCTCGCCGGGGACATCCAGGGCGCGAAGTACACCGAGTGCTGGAACGCCCTGGGCCGCGTCACCTTCATCGCGCGCAGCTGGGACTTCTTCAATCCGACGGATGGTGAGCGCACGACGTGCCCGGACTTCACCGCGCTGGACGAGTAGCCGAGCGCGCCCGGCCGACCGCTCCCCCGCTCCGGCGACCGGGCATGTTGGAAGGCTGGCAGCCCGTCAGCCGAGGGTGAACACGAAACCCTTCGCGCCAGAGGCGACTCGGTATAGTGCGCGCCATGAGTGATGGGCAGAAGACAGAGCAGCGCGCACAGCGTCCGGGGACACTGAAGAGCCTGGCCCTGGCGATGGCGTCCTGGCGGACGGCCGCGGTGACGCTGCTCTCGTTCTCCTCGGGTCTGCCCCTGGGCCTCGTCTGGATTGCGATTCCCGACTGGCTGCGCAGCGCCGGCGTGGACATCCGCGTGGTGGGGCTCGTCACGCTCGCGCAGGCGCCCTGGTCCTTCAAGTTCCTCTGGTCGCCCCTCATGGACCGCTACGTGCCGCCCTTCTGGGGACGGCGGCGGGGCTGGATGGCGCTGGCGCAGGTGGCCCTCTTCATCACCACGCTGGCGCTGGCGGGCGTGGGCGGTCACCCAGAGGCTGCGTGGGTGGTGGGTGCGCTGGCCATGGCGGTGGCGTTCTCCGCGGCCACGCAGGACATCGCCATCGACGCGTACTCGGTGGAGGTGCTGCGCAAGGAGGAGCAGGGCGTGGCGGTGGGCGCGCGCGTGGCGCTGTACCGCGCGGCCATGTTCATCGCCGGCTCCGCGGCCATCACCCTGGCGGGACGGATTTCGTGGAGCATCGTCGTCATCGGACTGGCGCTGCTCTACGTGCCGCTGCTGTTCGTCACCCGCTTCGCCCCGGAGCCCGAGGAGCACGTCCCCCCGCCGCGCTCGCTCAAGGATGCCGTCTGGTACCCCTTCGTGGGCTTCCTGCAGCGGCACCGGGCGCTGGAAATCCTGGCGTTCGTCTTCGCGTACAAACTGGCGGACAACCTGGGCGGCTCGCTGCTGCGCCCCTTCCTGGTGGACATGGGCTACAGCGCCACCGACCGCGGCGTGGCACTGGGCACCATCGGCCTGTTCGGCACCATCGCCGGCACGCTGATTGGCGGCGCGTGGACCACGGTGCTGGGCCTGGGCCGGGCGCTGTGGCTGTTCGGCGTGGTGCAGATTGTCTCCAACATCGGCTACGTCCTCGTGGCGCGCGCCGGGGCACCCAATGAAGTGCTCATGTACTCCGCCATCGGCTTCGAGCAGGTGACGCAGGGCCTGGGCACCGGCGCCTTCTCCGTGCTGCTGCTGCGGCTCACGCAGAAGCGCTTCTCCGCCACCCAGTTCGCGCTGCTCTCCAGCCTCTTCTCCATCCCTCGCGTGGTGGCCGGGCCCATCAGTGGCTTCGCCGTCTACGCCATGGGCTGGGAGAACTTCTTCTGGCTCACCATGGTGGCGGGCATCCCCGGCCTGCTGCTGCTCTCGCGCTTCGTGCCGCTCGGCGTGAAGGACCCCAACTTCGACGTGGAGACGCAGGTCCGTCCGGCCGCCCGGGCGATGAGCCGTGGGGCCCTGACGACGACGGCCGTGCTGTCGGGCGTGGCGGGCATCGTGCTGGGTGGGCTGACGACAGCGCTGCTCGGCGCGATGCAGGCCGTGCGCACGAATCCCGCCGGGGGCTTCGACTTCGGCGCGGCCCTGTCCACGATGCTCCAGCCCGCGTCCGTCTCCGACTGGGTGACACTGGCCGGCATCGTCATCTTCGGGGTGGTGGTGGGCCTGATCACCGCGGCCACGCTCGCCGCGCGCTCCGGCGCCTTCTACATCCCCGACCAGGAAGCCCCGCCGACAGCCAGCGGTGCGGCCGAGGCGCGCTGACGGCCCGTTCCGGAGTCTGGCTTCTGCTCGCGAGTCCACACCTCCCGCGCCCCGACGGCGTGGGTGGCGTGTGACACGGCCCTGAAGGCCCCCGCCACGGTGTACCGGCGTACAGGTACCGCAACATGGGGGATCCATCCGGCGTGCGGCCTGCCTATGGTGGCGCCGCTATGGCCCACCCTCTCGCTGGCAAGCCCCCACCGGTAGAACTCCTCATCGACCCCGAGAAGCTGCGCGCCGCGTACTACGCGGAGCGCCCGGACGTGAATGTGCCGGAGCAGCGCGTCGCCTTCGGCACCTCCGGCCACCGCGGCTCCTCCGCGCGCCGCAGCTTCAACGAGGCCCACATCATCGCGGTGACGCAGGCCGTCTGCGAGTACCGCAAGCAGCAGGGCATCGACGGGCCGCTGTACCTGGGCAAGGACACGCACGCCCTCTCCGACCCGGCACAGGCCACGGCACTGGAGGTGCTCGCCGCCAACGGCGTGCAGGTGCGCTTCAGTGACCTCGCCACGCCCACGCCCGTCATCTCCCACGCCATCCTCACGTTCAACAAGGGCCGCACCAGCGGGCTCGCGGACGGCATCGTCATCACCCCGTCCCACAACCCGCCCGAGGACGGCGGCATCAAATACAACCCGCCCAACGGCGGCCCCGCGGACACGAATGTCACCGCCGGCGTCGAGCGCCGCGCCAATGAATTGCTGGCCGCCGGCAACGCGGGCGTGCAGCGCACCCCGTACGAGCGGGCGCGCACCGCGCCCACGGTGAAGCCGCACGACTTCATCACCCCGTACGTGGAGGACCTGGGCAGCGTCGTGGACATGGAGGCCCTGCGCGGCGCGAAGCTGCACATTGGCGCGGACCCGCTTGGCGGCTCCAACGTGGCCTACTGGGAGCCCATCGCCACGCGGTACGGGCTGAACCTGCACGTGGTCAACCCCACGGTGGACCCGACGTTCCGCTTCATGCCGCTGGACCATGACGGGAAGATCCGCATGGACTGCTCGTCGCCGTACGCCATGGCGAACCTGGTGCGGCTGAAGGACCAGTACGACATCGCCTTCGGCAACGACGCGGACTCGGACCGGCACGGCATCGTCACGCGCAGCATGGGGTTGATGAACCCCAACCATTACCTCGCGGTGGCCATCGCCTACCTCTTCCAGAGACGGCCCGAATGGAAGCCCGGCATCGCGGTGGGCAAGACGCTGGTGAGCAGCGCCCTCATCGACCGCGTGGCAAAGGAGCGGGGCCTCCGCGTCGTCGAGGTGCCGGTGGGCTTCAAGTGGTTCGTGGACGGGCTGTTGGACGGCTCGCTCGGCTTCGGCGGCGAGGAGAGCGCCGGTGCGTCCTTCCTCCGCCGCGACGGCAGCGTGTGGACCACGGACAAGGACGGCATCATCATGGACCTGCTGGCCGTGGAGATTCTCGCGTGCACCGGCAAGGACCCGGGCGAGCACTACCTGGCCCAGGCCGCCAGGTTCGGCGCACCGCACTACACGCGCATCGACCAGCCGGCCACGCCCGCGCAGAAGGCGGCGCTCAAGAAGCTGTCGCCGGAGTCGGTGAAGGCGGACACGCTCGCGGGCGAGCCCATCCTCCAGCGCCTCACGCGCGCGCCCGGCAACAACGCGGACATCGGCGGGCTGAAGGTGGTGACGGAGAACGGCTGGTTCGCCGCCCGGCCCTCCGGCACCGAGGACGTGTACAAGATCTACGCGGAGAGCTTCCGCGGCGACGCCCACCTCCAGTCCATCGTCCAGGAGGCGAGGACCATCGTCGACGCGGCCTTCGCCGGGAAGTAGCGAAGGCAATGCTGGACCCGGGCTCCTCCGCGCGCTTGCATGGCGCCGGAGGAGTCCCCGCCCCGCATGGAAACCGTGAAGCTCGTCCTGATGTACCTGCTCGCCCTGTTCATGGTGGCCGCGGGGGTGAACCACTTCCGCAACCCTCGCTTCTACCTGCGCATGATGCCGCCGTACCTCCCGTGGCACGGGCCGCTCGTGTTCCTGAGTGGCGTGGCGGAGGTGCTGCTGGGCGTGGGGCTCGCGGTGCCGCAGACGCGCCAGCTCGCCGCGTGGGGGCTCGTCGCGCTCTTCGTGGCCGTCTTCCCCGCCAACCTCTACATGACGATGAACCCGGAGCGGTTCAAGAAGATCTCCCGCGCGCTGCTCTGGCTGCGGCTGCCGTTGCAGGGCGTCCTCATCCTCTGGGCGTGGTGGTACACCTGAGGCGACGGGCCCGCGCTCAGCCGCGGGCCAGCATCACCGTGCGGGCAATCAGGTCGACCGTCGCCAGGATGACGGCGCGCTTGGGCTGGATGCGCTGCTCCTCGAACTTGAGCCGGAAGGCCAGCGTGCCGGGCCGCTGCCCGTCCTGGAAGTCCAGTTGGAACAGGAGCCGCCCGGGGAACTGCGCCACGCGGGTGGCGTTGGCCAGGTTCACGTAGCGCCCCGGCAGGAGCTGGGCGTCGTCCGGGCTGATGGAGCACAGCTGCGGGGCCGCGCCCGGGTTGAAGGTCACCCTCGAGCCCAGCCGCAGGTCGATCAGCGCGGTCCGCGTGCCCTGCACCGTGAGGATCTTGCTGCTGACGAGGTCGGGCTCGGCCGACAGCGCGCTGCCCGTGCGGCAGGTGATCTTCGCCTCCTCCAGGTCGTCGTCGAACGGCGCGAAGCTCCGCTGCTCCGCCCGTGACTCGTCGCGCATGTCCATGTCCCCGCCCGACTCCCTGCCCGCGTATTCGTCGTGATGGCTGCTCATCGTCGTGTCCCTTTTCGTGTCACCGCCCGCGACATGCGGAGCGTGTCTGTGTTTCAAAAGGGACTACGCGGTGTGCGCGGAGGTGGATGGGCGGGCAGGGGTCGGAGCCCGTGTCCGCCCCAACCCGGGTTATCCCCGGAAGCGCCCACCCGGGGTGGGGGCGCCTGTCCGCCCGGCGGCCCTGCCCGTGCGTCCTTCCTTGACTCGACGGGAGGTGCTCTTTAGGTTTCGACGCTTCCTGTAGCTCCACCGAAATCCGAAGGACGTTCCATGGCTCGCGTAACAGTCGAAGACTGCCTCCCCCTCGTCGACAACCGGTTCGCGCTGGTGCTGCTCGCGGCGAAGCGCGCGCGTCAGCTGATGGCGGGTGCGCGTCCCATCATCGAGACGTCCAAGAACAAGCCCCCCGTGCTGTCCCTGCGCGAGGTGGCCACCGGCCGCGTGAAGTTCGACCGGGACGTGCGCGAGGCGCTGTCCGGCAAGTACACCCCCGCCGAGAAGCCCTGAGCCTCCCGACGCTCAGCCGCCCTCGGGCTCCGGTATCCTGACCGGAGCGGGGGCGGCCTCCGGGAGCAGGCCCTGTGAGCGCAGCCACCGCACCGCGCGCGACGCCACGGCCTTCTCTCCCTTGTAGCCGAGCAGCGGCACCAGCTGCGTCACCGGCACCCAGCGCACCTCGTCCACCTCCACGCGCGGCCCCGGCAGCGGCCCCAGCGCGCCCGCCTGGTAGCGGAAGAGGAAGAAGTGGACGCGCTTGAAGATGCGCTGCCCCCGGAACTGGTAGACGTAGCGGATCTCCCCCAGCGGCGCGATGAGCGTCACGGTGAGCCCCGTCTCCTCGTGCACCTCACGGGTCGCCGTCTGCTCCGGGCTCTCCCCCGGGTCCACGTGCCCCTTGGGCAGCGCCCACAACGGGCGCCCGTGGGGACGAATGACGGCCACCTCCCAGGTGCCGGCACTCTCCCGGATGACGACCCCTCCTGCGGACGCCTCGCGTGGCATACCCACCCACCCTATCCGAAGCGGGCGGGCGGGTGCTCATCCACCGTGCGCGAAATGACGCAGCTTCGCCTCCGCCCCCAGCCGGTAGGCGTAGCGCAGGTCCCCCAGGAGCCGATCCAACCGCCGCCCGGTGACGTGCCCCATCAGCCGGGAGCAGAAGCGGCGCGACAGCCGGTTCGCCTCCTCGTAGCGCCACCGCTCCTGGGGTGACAGGCGCTCGCGGTAGGAGACCCGCTGGAACAGGCGCCCGAGCAGCTCCTGCGCCCAGGCGCCCACGCCCTCGCCCCAGCGGTGCAGGAGGCACACGGCGAACTTGTCCACCTCGGCCTGGGCCTCCAGCTCCAGCAGCGACACCGTCCGCCCGTGCGCCGCGGTGTGCGCCACGTAGAGGAAGTGGCTGACGCCCTCGGCCACCTGGCAGTAGCCGTCCAGGTCTCCGTCGAGCAGGTACCCCAGCGGGCCGGACGCGTAGGGCTTCAGCCTGTCCAGCAGCGCGGGGGACAGGTACAGCGCCAGCTCCAGGTCGTCCCCGTCCTCGTGGACCAGCAGCTCCTCCTCGGAGCGCCCGGTGCCGCCCAGCTGCACCGCGGCCTCGGTGTCCACGACGAAGACTTCCGCCCGCGCCTCGCACGTGAAGCCGTAGATGGCCTCCAGGTGGTCCTGCACCCGTCCAATCATCGCCGCCACCCGCCCGCTAGTTGGGAAGCCCCTTGGGCGGAGGCACCATGCCCGCGTCCACCAGCACCCGCTCCAGCCTGTCACTGCCGGAGCGCGCCCAGGACTCGTAGACCTTGAGCGCGCCGCTGGGGCCCGCCTTCACCATGCCGCGCGCGGCAATCTCCTCCAGCACCTCCACCAGCGTGCGGAACTGGTCGCACAGCTCGCGGTACACCTGCGCCGCCGGGGACAGCTCCGCCACCTGCCCGTACGCCGTGCCGCCCATCTGGATGTAGTAGTCCGGGCCCACCACGCCGGACTGGAGCGCGCCGGAGAAGAAGCCCGCCGTGTACAGCGAGACGTCCCCCAGCCGCCGCAGCGTGCGGATGCGCTCGTTGCGCTCCTGTTGCAGCGCCTGGTGGTAGAGCAGCGCCAGCGGCTCGTGGTCCTTCCGGCCGTCCTCCTCGCGGGTGAACAGCTTGTCGGTGACCGCGAACTCCGAGAGCAGATTGACCAGGTAGAACTCCGTCACCTCGGTAATCCGTACCCGCTGCCGGCCCATCACCTCGTCCAGGAGCGACTTGAAGAACTCCTTCAGCGACAGGGACGCCACCAGTTCACTCATCGACACCTCCGTCAGTCCCAGGGGCGATTCCAGCTCCCGGGGGACACGGGAAAGGTACCAATGACGCCCGGGTACGGCAAAGGTGACTCCCAGTGATTCCGGGCACTTGCATTGGCACTCTCCCCTCCCGAGTGCCAATCCGGGCCTGCCCGTCGCGCGGCCGGGCACCGTCCCGGCACGGCGGCCGGGAATACGAAAAACATAGGAATGCCGCGCAGTTGGCAGCCCATGCGACGCCGGTCCGGCATCGCTTGACGGGTCGACTTCCCTGGTTATTATCCGCCGCGCCTAGGCGTTAGCACTCGTGAGGTGCGAGTGCTAAATGCCGCGGGTCGTCACGACCCAATTACCCCCAAGAGGCGTCCCGGCCACAGTCATCCCAGGACCGGGCGCTACGTAAAGGAGCAGGCCATGAAGATTCGTCCCCTGCAGGATCGGCTCATCGTGAAGCGCGTCGCCGAGGAGTCCAAGACCAAGGGCGGGCTCTTCATCCCCGACACGGCGAAGGAGAAGCCCCTCGAGGGCAAGGTCATCGCCGTGGGCAACGGCAAGGTGCTCGAGGACGGCAAGGTCCGGCCCATGGACATCAAGGCCGGTGACACCATCCTGTTCAGCAAGTACGCCGGGACCGAGATCAAGCTCGACGGCGAGGAGCACCTGATCCTCCGCGAGGAGGATGTGCTCGGCGTCCTCGAGAAGTAGTCGTCCCTTCCCACCCCTTTCCTTCAAGGAACCATCCAAATGGCGAAGGACATTCTGTTCGACGTGCGCGCCCGCGAGGCCATCCTCCGTGGCGTCAACATCCTGGCCGACGCGGTCAAGGTCACCCTCGGCCCCAAGGGCCGCAACGTCGTCATCGAGAAGAGCTTTGGCTCGCCCACCATCACCAAGGACGGTGTGACGGTCGCCAAGGAAATCGAGCTGGAGAACAAGTTCGAGAACATGGGCGCGCAGATGGTCAAGGAGGTCGCCTCCAAGACGTCTGACGTCGCCGGTGACGGCACCACCACGGCCACCGTGCTGGCGCAGGCCATCTTCCGCGAGGGCGCGAAGCTGGTCGCCGCGGGCCACAACCCGATGGAGATCAAGCGCGGCATCGACAAGGCCGTGGCCATCATCGTCGGCGAGCTGAAGAAGCTGGCGAAGCCCACCAAGGGTCAGAAGGAAGTGGCCCAGGTCGGCACCATCTCCGCCAACGGCGATGCCACCATCGGCCAGATCATCGCGGACGCGATGGAGAAGGTCGGCAAGGAGGGCGTCATCACGGTGGAGGAGGCCAAGGGCCTGGAGACCACCCTGGACGTGGTCGAGGGCATGCAGTTCGACCGCGGCTACCTCTCCCCGTACTTCGTGACGGACCCGGAGCGCATGGAGGCCGTGCTGAACGACGTCCTCATCCTCATCCACGAGAAGAAGATCTCGTCGATGAAGGACCTGCTGCCCATCCTGGAGCAGGTGGCTCGCGCCGGGAAGCCGCTGCTCATCATCGCCGAGGAGGTCGAGGGCGAGGCCCTGGCCACCCTGGTGGTGAACAAGATCCGCGGCGTGCTGAACGTGTGCGCGGTGAAGGCTCCGGGCTTCGGTGACCGCCGCAAGGCCATGCTCGAGGACATCGCCACCCTGACGGGCGGCAAGATGATCGCCGAGGACCTGGGCATCAAGCTGGACACGCTGACGCTCCAGGACCTGGGCCGCGCCAAGCGCATCACGGTGGACAAGGACAACACCACCATCGTCGACGGTGCCGGCAGCCAGCAGGAGATCGAGGCGCGCGTGAAGCAGATCCGCGCCACCATCGAGAACACCACGAGCGACTACGACCGCGAGAAGCTGCAGGAGCGGCTGGCGAAGCTGGTGGGCGGCGTGGCCGTCATCAACGTCGGTGCGGCCACCGAGACGGAGATGAAGGAGAAGAAGGCCCGCGTGGAGGACGCGCTCAATGCGACTCGCGCGGCCGTCGAGGAGGGCGTGGTGCCCGGCGGCGGCGTGGCCTTCATCCGGTGCCTCAAGGCGCTGGACGGCCATGAGTTCACCGTCGGCGAGAAGTTCGGCGTGGACATCATCCGCCGCTCGGTCGAGGAGCCCCTGCGCCAGATTGTCGGCAACGGCGGCCTCGAGGGCAGCGTGGTGGTGAACAAGGTCAAGGAGGGCTCGGGTGCGTTCGGCTTCAACGCCGCCACCGGCGCCTACGAGGACCTGCTGGCCGCGGGCGTCATCGACCCGGCCAAGGTGAGCCGCAGCGCGCTGCAGAACGCGGCGTCCGTGGCCTCCCTCATGCTCACCACCGAGGCCATGGTGGCGGAGCGCCCGAAGGAGGAGAAGGAGGCCCCGGCCGGCGGTGGCATGGGCGGCATGGGCGGTATGGGCGGCATGGGCATGTAGTCGCCCCCCACCCCGGCTCCCATGCCGGGGTGACGTCCTGACAGCGGCCTCCGGTTCCCTCGCGGGAGTCGGGGGCCGTTGTGTTTTGGCGGGCAAGGTGGCGGCGGGGGCGCGCGGCCCTTAGTTTGGTGGGAAGAAGGAGGAGCTGCCCGTGAAGCCCGTGAAGATCTACACGACGACCTACTGTGGGTACTGCGTCCGCGCGAAGGACCTGCTCAAGCGCAAGGGTGTCGACTACGAAGAGGTGGACGTCACCGGAAACGACTCCATGCGCTCGCAGCTGGTGGAGATGAGCGGCGGCCAGCGCACCGTGCCGCAGATCTTCATCGGCGACACGCACGTGGGGGGCTACTCGGACCTGTCCCGGCTGGACACCGAGGGCAAGCTGGACCCGATGCTCCAGGCCTGAGCCAACCAGGCAGGCGGGCGCCCCGCTCCGGCTGCCCGGGGCGCCATGCATACCTTCCCTCCCGTGGCACACCCACCTTTCGCGGGAGGCGACAATGGCAGGCGAAGAAGCGCAGACGGGCACCCGTGACGAGCACTACAACCTCGTCAGCGCCCTGTACCACCTCCTCAAGGGCGCCTCGACGGCCGGGCAGTACATCGCCGACGCCGAGGAGTCCGGAGACCAGGAGCTCGCCCAGTTCTTCAGGGACTTGCAGGACGAGCAGCGCAACCTCGCCGAGCGCGCGAAGAATCTCCTCGGAGGCCGGATGCTCGGCGGTGAGAAGGCCGGCACCGGCCGGAAGTCCAGGGCAGGCGCCTCCAAGAGCGTCCCCACCCGAGCGCTGAAGACGCAGAGCAACGCGAGCGTCAATTCCGGCGGCAACGCGAAGGACGACATCGTGGACGAGGAGTCCAAGGAGTCCTTCCCCGCCAGCGACGCGCCCGCGCGCTACTGAGCCCCGAGCCCGGAAGCCCCGGGGCCGCACAGGTTTCTGGATTCCGCGGGGCCGTTCGTCTTGGATGACGGGTCGTGAAGCACACCGGCCCGTCACTCCTCGCGCGCGGCGTCCTGCTGCTGGTGGTCCTCGGAGGCGCCCTGGCCTGCCGGGGCCCCGCCGTCCAGGTGCAGCGCACCGTGCCCGAGGACCTCCGGGCGTCCGCGGTGGTGGTCTACCCCTTCGGCTTCCGCTGGGAGGCACCCGCGTACCGCGCGGTGGAGCTGTCCCAGCGCCTGGTGGACGTGGCACTGGCCGAGGCCGGCGAGCAGGCCCTCTTCTTCGGCCCCACGGAGGTGCGGGTGTACCGGCCCGAGGCGGACGACGCGTGGACGGCCAGCGACGCGGTGGCGGTGCTGGCCCCCTACGGCGTGCGTCCGGAGGCCGCGCTGGTGCTTCGCCCCCGGGCCGAGCGCCGCATCCAGGCCGGCCAACGTGAAATGGTGGACAGTCGTGGCCACATGGTGGGCCGGAGCGCCCAGGAAGCCGTGGTGTATCTGGGCACGGTGGAGGTGCTCCACCCCGCCAGCCGGCAGGTCGTGCTGGAGGTGTCCGGCGAGGCCCCGGCGGACCCCTTCGCCGAAGTCACGGACGACGGCGCGGACCCCACTCCGGAGCTGACGGTGCTGATGGAAATGCTCACCCGCGAGGCCCTGAAGTCCCTCTCAGGCACGCTGAAGCCGCCGCGCGTCCCCGCCCCGCCCCTGGCCACGTCCGTGGCCTGGCTGCCCTGGGAGACGCTCTCCCTGGAGTCGGAGCTGGCCGGGAAGGACCTGCTCGACGCGGAGGTGCTCCGCCGGCAGCGCCTGCGCTTCGCCAACCCGGGCCTGGAGCCCGCCGTGCTGGACGCGCTGGCACGGCAGCCCGGGGGCCTCTTCGTGCGCGACGCCCCACCCGGCTCGAAGCTGGCGGCGGGAGACCAGGTGCTGTCCCTGGACGACCGCTCCGTCCCACCGCAGGCCCTCGCCCGGGCGCGGCTGTCCCCCATCCCGGTGGAGGCTCGCGTGAGGCAACCCTCCGGAAAGATTGTTTCACTCTCGCTGCCCTGATGCGCTCAGACGTGACTCAGTGGGGGAAGAGGTGCGAGTCGTGCTTGCCCCCCTGGTCCCCTCGCACCTAAAGAGGACCCCATGATGGAACCCAGGCCCGAGACCACCCAGACCGCCCAGACGGACCAGGAAGGCCGCACCACCCGCATCCCCATCCACGAGTGGACCGTGGAGGTGGTGGGTGGGCCGGACAAAGGCAAGAAGGTGACCACCCAGGACGGGCTGGTGCGCGTGGGCTCGGACCCCGCCAGCGACCTGGTGCTCACGGACGCGACGGTGAGCCGCCGCCACCTGGAGGTCGAGCGCACCTCGCGCGGGCTGCTGCTGCGCGACGCCGGCAGCCGCAACGGAACCTTCCTCGACGGACGGCAGGTGGTGCAGGCCTACCTGGCCAGCGGGGACAAGCTGGAGCTGGGCAAGACGAAGCTCGCCGTGAAGGTGGCCCCGCGCCCCACCGAGGTGGAGGTGGCGGGCGCCGAGTCCTTCGGCGCGCTGGTGGGCGCCTCGGAGAAGATGCGCTGGGTCTTCACGGAGCTGCGCCGCGTGGCCCGCGAGGACATGAGCCTGCTCATCGAAGGTGAGACGGGCACCGGCAAGGAGCTGGCGGCGCGCGCCGTACACCAGCACTCCGCGCGGCGGCACGGCCCCTTCAAGGTCGTGGACTGCAACCTCATCTCCGAGGAGAAGGCCGAGCGCGAGCTGTTCGGCGGCCTGCGCGCCGGCGAGGGCGAGGACCGCGAGGCGCGCGGCGTCTTCGAGGCGGCCCGGGGTGGCACCCTCTTCCTGGACGAGGTGGGCGAGCTGCCCCTCCAGGTGCAGGGCAAGCTCTTGCGCGTGCTGGAGACGCGCGAGGTGCCCTCGCTGGACGGGCAGCCGGTGGCGGTGGACGTGCGCGTCATCGCCTCCACGCACCGCAACCTGGAGGAGGACGTGCGCCAGGGCCGCTTCCGCGCGGACCTCTACTTCCGGCTGGCCGTGGCGCGCGTGCGCCTGCCGCCCCTGCGCACCCGCCGGGAGGATTTGCCCGTGCTGGCCCAGGCCCTGTCGCAGACGCTGCGCGCCAGCGTGACGCTCACCCCGCAGACGCTGGCCCTCTTCGAGGGCTACGACTGGCCGGGCAACGTGCGCGAGCTGCGCAACGTGCTCGAGCGCGGCGCCCTCATGGAGGAGACGGGCAACAGCAGCTGGCTGGACTTCCTCGCCCAGCCCTCGCGCCGCGAGGAGGGCCAGGCCCCCGCCACCAACGTGTCCGCGCTCGTCACCAACATGCCGTACCACGAGGCCAAGGACCGGGTGCTCGCCGACTTCGAGCGCTTGTACTTCGCCGAGGTGATGCGCACGGTGGGCTTCGACATGAAGGCCGCCGAGCAGCGCACCGGCCTGTCGATGCAGAGCCTCTACCGCCTCTTGAAGAAGAACGGGCTTCGTCTCAAGGACCTCAAGAACGCCGAAGGCCTGGAGAAGTAGACGCCCGGACGCAGTCCCACCCCCAGGGAGAACAACCGCATGTTGCGTCGTCTTGCCGTAGCCTCCTTCGCCCTCACCGCCGCCGCCTGTGCCGGCCAGCAGAAGCCGGATGCCGCCGCGGCCGGCAAGGCCGTGCCCACCGAGGAGAAGGTCCGCATCACCAACCAGCCGCCGTTCGACCTGGTGTCCTGCTTCCCGCGCGAGCTGAAGATGCCGGAGCAGAACAGCCAGGGCGTGGTGCTGGGCGCGCTCCTGTCCGCGCGCCCGCAGGTGCAGGAGTGCCTGGTGGACCCGAAGAGCCGGGGCCCCGAGGCGGCGACCAAGGTGGAGGTGAAGTCCACCGTCACGGAGCAGGGTGCCACGCACGTCGTCACGGGGCAGAACCTCACCCCCGAGGGCACCGCCTGCATCCAGAAGGTGCTGGACACGCAGGTGCAGCCGGCGGCGCTCGCCAAGGGCGCGCAGCCGGTGGAGGCCACCCTCCCCTTCGAGCACACCGCCAGCGGCCTGAACTCCGTCAAGTTCGGCATCAACGAGGGCTCGGACTTCACCGGCGCCGTGCGCATGGCGCTGCCGAGCTGGTGTGACTGCTACGCCAGCTTCAAGGACAAGGTCCCCCCGGCGCTGACGGCCAAGGTGAAGCTGGTGAAGGCCCAGCAGACGCCCGCCCAGGTGACGTTCGAGCCGTCCGGCAGCACCGAGGGTGACCAGCTCGCCGCCTGCCTCCAGCCGAAGATTGCCGCGCTGCCGGCGAAGCTGTCCTCCGACGAGCTGAGCTTCAACTACCGCTTCGTCCACTTCAACTCGAACGCCCCCGAGGAGGCCTCGGCCACCCTGCCCCCGGAGCTGCGCTTCCTCCAGCTGGACCTGGTGCGCACGCAGCGCGCCGCGGACCAGGCCATCGCCGACGGCGCCCGCACCCCCGCGGCGCAGGCCTTCGCCGAGGTGGTGGACCGCTACCAGAAGACCAAGAACTACAAGCTCTTCGACGAGCTCGAGAGCAAGTGCAACGCCCTGGTGGCGGCGGACACCCGCGTCACCGAGGCCATCCAGGGCCGCCAGGCGACGGAGCAGGCCGCGCTCGCCATCGCCCAGGAGATGAAGGTGAAGGACGCCGAGGGCTGGACGGAGGCCGAGGCCGCCACCCAGAAGAACCTGGACGAGACGCAGAAGGAGCTCGCCGAGGCGCAGAAGATCGCCACCCAGGACAAGGGCGCCTGCCCGAAGAAGACGTACAAGAAGTAGTCAGTCCCTGACGGTGGAAACACGAAGGCGCGGGTCCCGGATGCCGGGTCCCGCGCCTTCTGTGTTTCAGGGGTACCGCGTACCGGTGGAAGGGGCCCGCGAAGGGCCCCCTCCAGGACTTCAGGCCGCCGTCACCTTGTCGTCGTTGAAGGCGCCGGCCTCGCGCATGCGGACGCTGACGAGCTTGGAGATGCCCGGCTCCTCCATGGTGACGCCGTAGAGGGTGTTGGAGACCTCCATGGTCCGCTTGTTGTGGGTGATGAGGATGAACTGCGACTGCTTGCTCATCTCCTTCACCATGTCGTTGTAGCGGCCCACGTTGCCCTCATCCAGCGGCGCGTCGACCTCGTCCAGGAGGCAGAAGGGCGTGGGCTTGATGAGGAAGATGCCGAAGATGAGCCCCACCGCGGTGAGGGCCTTCTCGCCACCGGAGAGCAGATTCACGCTCTGCAGCTTCTTGCCGGGCGGCTGGGCGACGATTTCCACACCCTGCTCCGCGTTGGGCCCCTCGCTGGTGAGCACCAGGCTGGCCCGCCCGCCGCCGAACAGGCGCGGGAAGATGGCCTGGAACTTCTCGTTCACCACGTCGAAGGTCTGCTTGAAGCGCTCGCGGCTGGCCGCGTCGATGCGCTGGATGGCCTCCTTGAGCTGCTCGATGGAGGCCAGCAGGTCCTTCTTCTGCGCGGCGAGGAAGTCGTAGCGCTTGGACAGCTCCGCGTGCTCGTCGATGGCGGTGAGGTTGATCTCCCCCATCTTCTCCACCTGGGCGCGCAAGTCCTTCAGCTCCGCCTCCGTCTCCGGGGCGAGCGCCGGCAGCAGGTGGTAGCGGTGCAGCTCCAGCGACAGGTCCACCTGGTGCCGCTCGCGGATGCCCGCCGCCAGGTGCTCCAGCTCCAGGCCAATCTCCTTCTCGCGCAGCGTAATCTGCGACAGGCCCTGCATCAGCTCGTCCACCCGGCCGCGCAGCTCGCGGAACTGGGTGTCCTGCTCACGCACCTCGGAGGACGCCAGGGTGTGGGCGGCGCGGCGGCCCTCCAGCCCCTGCGCGGCCAGCCGGTGCTCCTCGGCGCGCTGGGACAGGCCACCCTCGGTGTCCGAAATCCGGCGCTCCAGCTCCTCGGTGCGCGAGCCTCCCTCCAGCAACGTGGCCTGGAGGCGGGTGACGCGCGTCTCCATGTCCTTGCGCTGGGTGACGAGGCTCTCCAGCTCCTTGCGCGCGGACTCGCCGCGCTCACTGCCGGCGGCCACCTTGATGCGCAGGCCCGTCAGCTCGCCGTTGGCCGTCTCCGCGCGCTGGCGCAGCGACTCCTGATCCCCCGCCAGCTGCTTGACGCGCTCCTCGCGGCCCTCGCGGTCCGCCTGGCCGTGCGCCACCTCGCCGCGGCTCGTCTCCTCCTCGTGCGCCAGCGCGCCGTGGCTCTGCGCCAGCTGCGCGTCCTCGGACTCCAGGGAGCGCAGCCGCTCGCGCACCCGGGCCAGGTCCTCGCCCGCCTTGTGCAGGTCCTTCTCCTGGCTGGCGAGATTCACCTCCTCGGCGTGCTGATTCTTGGCCAGGCCCTTGAGGACACCCTCGGTGTGCCCCATCTGCTTCTGGAGCGTGTAGTGCCGGGTGAGGATTTCGTTGTAGCGCTCCTCCACCCGGGCCACCTCGGCGGCCAGCTCGGCGATTTCGCGCTTCTTCTGGAGCGCGCCCACCGCCGCGCCCTCGCGCTCACCACCGACGATGGTGCCGTCCGGACGAAACACCTCGCCGTCCTGCGTGACGAGCGTGCACGAGGGCCCGCCGGCCTCCGCGTACGCCCGCGCGGCCCCGATGTCATGGACGATGACCACGTCGCCGAGCAGCAGCTGCACCAGGGGACGCAGGGGCTCCTCGCACGTCACCTCGCGAGGGGCATGGGCCAGCACGCCCGGGCGGCTGAAGTCCGGCTCCTGCGCGGGCGGCAGCGAGTCCAGCGCGGGCACCGGCAGGAAGCTGCCCCGCCCCTCCGCGTGGCCCTTGAGGTACTCCACCAGCTCCACGCCCTTGTCGCGGCTCTCGACGATGACGTGCTGGAGGCGCTCGCCCAGCGCCGCCTCCACCGCGCGCTCGTAGCGCTGGGTGACGGAGATGACGTCGGCCACGAGGCCGAAGATGCCCTGCTCGCGGGCCACCGTGCCGGCGCGCATCATGACGGCGCGCACGCCCCGGTCGAAGCCGTCGTAGTTCTTCTGGATGTCCTCCAGGGACGACAGGCGGCTGCGCTTGTCGCTCAGCTCCTCGCGCAGGGCGATGACCTGGATTTCGTTCTCCGTGAAGTCGGCGCGGGTGCGGCTGAGGGCCTCCTCCTCCTGCCCCTTGCGCTCGGCCAGCTCCGCCGCGAGGTGACGGGTGTCCTCCACCCGCTTCGCCACGTCGCCGCGCACCCCCTCCAACTGCGACTCCTGGGCGCGCAGGGCCTCCAGCTCGCCCAGGAGCTTCGCCCGGCGGGACTCCAAGTCGGTGCGCTGGCGGGCCAGGTTGACGAGGTTGCTCTCGTGGTTGGCCAGGCGCCCGGCCACGGCCACGAGGCCGGCGCGCTCCTGCTCGAGGCGCAGCGCCACCTCCGTCTGCAGCTGGGACACGCGGCGCAGCTCCTCCTGCGCCACCTGCATGGCGACCTCGTCCTCCTTCCACGAGCCGGCGATGCCGGACAGCTCCGCCTCGCGCGCGGCCATGGCCTCGGCCATCTCCGCCTGCCGCGCCAGGAGCCCGTCCAGCTCCACCTTCGCCGCGGCCACGCGGGCGCGCGTCTCGTCCAGGTCGCGCTTCCCGTACGACAGCTCCTGCGTGTCGCGCTGCACGCTGCTCTCCATCGCGTGCACTTCGGCGGCGAGCGTCTGCAGGGCGGCGGCCTCGGCCTCCAGCTCCGCGCGGCGCTGGGTGATGGACTCCTCCAGCCCCTTCACCCGGTCCAGGCTCTCGCGCTCCTCCGAGCCCAGGTTCTCCAGGCGGGACTTGAGGACCTGCTTCTCCGCGAGCAGTTCCAGGTGGCGGTGGCTGGCGGCGTGCAGGTCGATGTCCCGCATGCGCGACTTGAGCTTCTTGTACTTCTCCGCCTTCTTCGCCTGGCGCGACAGCACGTCGAGCCGCTTCTCCAGCTCGTTGGTGATGTCCGTGACGCGCAGGAGGTTGGCGTCGGTCGCCTCCATCTTCCGCTCGGCGGCCTTGCGGCGGGCCTTGTACTTGGTGACGCCCGCGGCCTCCTCCAGCAGGTGGCGCCGGTCCTCCGGCTTGCTGGAGACGATGAGGCCCACGCGGCCCTGCTCGATGATGGAGTAGGCCTTGGTGCCCACGCCGGTACCGAGGAACAGCTCGGTGATGTCCAGCAGGCGGCACAGCGTCTTGTTGATGAGGTACTCGGAGTCGCCGTTGCGGAACAGGCGCCGCGTCACCGTGACTTCGGAGAAGCCCTGGTACTGCGGGGCGAGCTGATCCGTCTCGTCCACGAGGAAGGTGAGCGACACCTCCGCCATGGACAGGGGCGGCTTGTTCTCCGAGCCGTTGAAGATGACGTCCTCCATCCCGCGACCCCGGAGGTTCTTCGCGCTCTGCTCGCCCATCACCCAGCGGATGGCGTCCACGACGTTGGACTTTCCACAGCCGTTGGGGCCGACGATGCCCGTGACGCCTTCATCGAACGTGAAGACGCTCCGCTCCATGAAGGACTTGAAGCCGGTGATGTCCAACCGCTTGATTCGCATGCCAGCGGGCTCCTGGTGAGGCGCGGAGTACGGGGAAGAAAGTGAGCGCGAGGCCGAAAAATCGGCTCCGGAACGATCGGCAGGAGTACCAGTCGCCCTCCGGCCGATCAAGCGTGACCATGCCTCAGGTGGCCATACGTTCGGCTGCTTGCCCTTCAACAGGGCAGGCTCGGGGCACGTCCGGCCGTTCCGTGGGGTTGCAAAGTGGGGGTCCCACCCTACCTTCCAATTGCTTTTTCTGGAGGTTGCCTACGTTCCAGCCCTTTCTTGCCGTGTCGCTTCTCATGGGAGCGTCCCCTACGCCGGACGTAGCACCCCGGTCTGACACGCCGGCGGTTGCCTCTGCGCCCGCCTGCCCCAACCCGTATTTCCCGCTGGAGGACGGCCTCAAGCTGACCTACCGGGCAGGCAAGTCCTCGGAGATGGTGCTCTCCACGCAGGACGTGACGCCGGTGCCGGAGGGCCTCAAGGGCACCGTCGCGGTGAAGCTGAAGAACCGTGAGGGCCAGACGGAGGCCACCTGTACCTCCGAGGGCATCCGCACGGGCCTGGGCGGCCTGGAGGGCACCCTGCTCTCCGCGTCCGGCATGGACGTGCAGGTGGTGAGCGCCGAGGGCGTCGCCGTGCCCGCGCCCTCCACCATGGTGCTCGGGGGGACGTGGAAGAACAGCCTCTCCGTGAAGCTCCAGCCGCCCGCGAGCAAGACGGGGGGCCTGCGCCCCACCATCGCCACCACGTTCGACAAGGAGGCCACGGTGGTGGGCGAGGAGGAGGTCACCGTCGCCGCCGGGACGTTCAAGGCGCTCAAGGTGAAGAACATCACCACGGCGCGCTCCAGCCGGCCCGGCGCCCAGGGACGCTCCATGGAGAGCTTCATCTGGTTCGCCCCCGGCGTGGGCATCGTCAAGCTGGAGACGGCCGGCAACACCGACCTGGAGTTGCTCAAGGTGGAGCGCCCGGAGCCGCCCAGGGCCGCCAGCAAGGCGAAGGTGATGAAGAAGGCCGTGGCCGCGAAGAAGGACCCGAAGGGCTAGCTTCTACGCCGACTCGTTCGAGGACGACGGCGGCGTCTCCCCCGGAGGCGCCGCCGCGGACTCCGAGGCCGGCGCGGACGCGGCATCCGCGGCCGTGCGCGGGCCCGGGGCGGCGCGGGACTGGGGCTCCACCGTCACCCGCACCACGCGCGGCCCGTCGACCTCCTCCACCAGCACCCGCCACATGTCGAGCTTCAGGGTGTCCCCCTTCTCCGGGACACGCCCCAGCCGCGCCATGAGGTAGCCGGCGATGGTGGTGACTTCGCCCTCTTCGTCCTCGTCGAGGTCGAAGTTGACGTCCAGCCGCTCCTCCAGATCATCCAGCTGCGTGGTGCCCGGCAGCTCGAAGCGGCCGCCCGGCAGCGAGCGCACCTCCTCCACGCGGCGGCCCAACTCCGCCACGTCGCCCACCACCTCGGCCACCACGTCGGCAATCGTCACCAGGCCGGACGTGCCGCCGTGCTCGTCCACCACCAGCGCCGTCTGGCGGCGGCGGCGGCGGAACTCGGCCAGCAGCTGCTCCAGCGTGGCGTTCTCCGGGATGAAGAGCACCGGCCGCTGCACCTGCGCCAGGCTGCGCAGCTCCCCGCGCGACAGCAGGAAGAAGAGGTCCTTCGCGTTGACCAGGCCCTCCACCTCGTCGAGGTTGCCCCGGCACACCGGCAGCCACGTGTGGCCCGCCGCGCGAGCGTCGGCGATGCACTTGTCCAGCGGCTCCTCCACGTCGAGGAACTTCACCTGGTTGCGCGGCACCATCACCTGCCGCGCCGTCTTCTGCGCCATCTCCAGCGCCCGCTCGAGCAGCTCCGCGCGCGCAGAGGTAATCGCCCCCGCCTGCGCCGAGCTGTGGAGGATGACGCGCAGCTCGTCCTCGCTGTGGGCGTCGTGTGACTCCTCGCCCACCGAGTGCAGGCCGAACAGGCGCAGCACCCACGCCGCCAGCCCGTTGAGCAGGACGATGGCCGGGTAGAAGACGAAGTAGAACACCCGCATCGGCAGCGCGACGGCGAGCGTGGTGGACTCGGCGCGCTGGATCGCCAGGCTCTTGGGCGCCAGCTCTCCGATGACGATGTGCAGGAAGGTGATGATGCTGAAGGCGATGACCACCGCCGCCGTGTGGGCCAACGTCGCGGCGGAGCCCTCCGGCACCAGCCTCACCAGCACCGGCTCCAGCAGCGCGGCGAAGGCCGGCTCACCCAGCCAGCCCAGCCCCAGCGACGCCAGGGTGATGCCGAACTGGGTCGCGGACAGGTACGCGTCCAGGTGGCTCACCATCTTCATCGCGGTGGCGGCGCCCGGCTGGCCCTCGTCCACCAGCGCCTGCAGGCGCGTGACGCGAATCTTCACGATGGCGAACTCGGTCGCCACGAAGAAGCCGTTGGCGAAGACCAGGAGGATCGCCAGTCCGAGGAACACCCATTCCATTCCCATGGCGGTGGCTCAGAACAGGGCTTCGAAGTCGGGGTCGCCCTTGAGGGCGTCGAACATGGGGTCCGTGGACAGCCACCCCATGACCTTGGGGCGGTCCGCCGCCAGCGACTTCTGGAGGTACTGCACGGCGTCCTTCGGCCGTCCCCAGAGCGCGAACAGCGCGGCCAGGTTGTAGTTGAGCAGCAGGTCCTCGGGGTTCAGCGCCCGGGCCCGCTCGTAGGCGCGCTCCGCTTCCGCGTAGAAGCCCTTCTGCGCGTAGCAGATGCCCAGATCCAACTGGGCCTCGAAGTTGTCCGGCTCCAGCCGCACCACTTCCTTCAGCTGCGTAATCGCGGAGCGGTAGTCGCCCTCGTCCATCATCAGCGCGGCCAGCTCGTGACGGGGGAAGGCGTCCTGCGGGTCCAGCTCGATGGCCGTCTGCAGCTCGCGCATGGCCTCTTCCACCCGCCCCTGGTCCGCATAGGTGAGGCCGAGGTTGAGGTGCGCGTCCGGATACTCCGGGTCCAGCTCGATGGCTTCCTTGTACTCCTCCACCGCCATCTCCCCGGCGTGGGTGGAGAGGAAGCAGGCCAGGTTGTAGTGCGCCGTGGCGCTCTCCGGCTCCAGCTTCAGGGCGGTGAGGTACTCGGTGAGCGCCTCGCGGAAGAGCTTCTTCTCCGCGTAGACGGTCGCCAGGTTGTCGTGCGCGTGGGCCGAGCTGGGGTCCAGATCGATGGCCTTCTTGAACTCCTTGATGGCCTCATCGAGCCAACCCCGGTCCGCCAGCTCGATTCCGCGAGTGTTGTGCTCGTCGGAGAGCGCGATGTTGTCCTTTTCCCGGGCCATGAGCGCGCGGGCAATCTACGCGCCGCGCAACGACAGGTGCAAGGTAGAGTTTCCCCGTGCCCATGCGCCACGCCGCCCTCCTGCTGCTCGTGTTCGCCGCCTGTCATCCGCGCCCCGCTCCCCCAGCGGAGCTCCCTCCGTCGCCGGGACCGGGCCAGACGGCCCCTCCAGAGCCGGACGCGGGCGTCGTCTCGCTCCCCGCCCCGCCGGACACGCTGGCCGGGGCAGCGGACGCCGGCCCGCCTGTCCAGCCCATTACTCTTGTGGTCGGTGGCGACGTGACACTGGGTCACAACCTCCAGACGTACTTCGACGACCAGGTGGCCAAGGGGCGCTCGCGCGAGGAGATGCTCGCGTACGGCTTCAAGGAGGTGAAGCCCCTGGGCGACGCGGCGGACCTCTTCGCCGTCAACCTGGAGTGCCCCTTCACCGAGGGCGGAGAGAAGCTGCCCAAGAACTTCAACTTCCGCGCGCGGCCGGAATTGGTGGGCGCGCTCCTGGCCGGCGGCGTGGACGTGGTCAGCCTCGCCAACAACCACATGATGGACTACGGCCCCCAGGGGCTGGTGGACACGCTGGTGACGCTGGAGACGGCGCGCATCCCCTACTTCGGCGCGGGGAGGACTCTCGCCGAGGCGCGCCGGCCCGCCATCCTCACCGTGGGCGGCCTGCGCGTGGCCTTCCTCGGCTACTTCTTCCTCGGCGAGCGCAACATCGAGCCGCCCGAGGTCTACGCCACCGAGACGACGCCGGGCGTGGCCGGGCACTTCTCCGACGTGGACGTCATGGAGCGGATGCTCCGCGAGGACATCCTCGCCGCGAAGCAGCAGGCGGACATCGTCCTGCCCTTCTTCCACTGGGGCCGCGAGGGCACCTACTCGCCGGAGCCGTACCAGGTGCGCCTGGCCCACGCGGCCATTGAAGCCGGCGCCAGCGGCGTGCTCGGCAGCCACCCGCACGTGCTCCAGTCCATGGAGCTGTTCCAGGGCGCGCCCGTCGTCTACTCGCTGGGCAACTTCGTCTTTGGTGGAAACTGGAACCCGCGCGACAAGCGCAGCGCGCTGTGGAAGGCCCGCTTCGGGCCCGGCGGTTACCTCTCCAGCGAGGTGCTGCCCCTGCGCTCCGACCGCTTCCCGGAGCTGCCCTTCCAGCCGGTGCCCGTCACGGGTGCCGAGGCGGAGGACGTCCTGCGACTGCTGGCCAGCTCCTCGGGCACCGTGGAGCGGATGCTGCCCGAACTGGAGCCGTGGGCCCGCCCGCCTCCCTCCCCCGAACCCCGAGGGAGGGAGTAGCCGGGCAACTAGACCTTGTTGTTGGACTGGCCCTTCTTGGCGCGGCTACGGCGGCGCTTCAGCTGGGCCTTCCGACCCTTGGCGCGGTTGGCGACCTTCTTCTTGGAACGATTTCCCTTCTGGGCGGGCATGTGGAAGGACTCCGTGTAGGTGATGTGAGACCGACCGCCAAAGGGCGGTGAGGGCGGCCCTTCTTTCATGCGACCGCCCAGGCAGCCAAGGAATTTCTTGACTCCGCCCACCCTTGCCAGAGGGCGGACAAAGGGGCAATACCCCCCGGAAGAACGATGATTGACAAACTCGAAGACGTCGAGCGCCGGTTCGAGCGCCTCACCGCCGACCTGTCGAACCCCGACGTGCTCGCCGACTCGGCGAGGCTCCAGAAGGTCTCCAAGGAGCGTGCGGGCCTGGAAAAGCTGGTGGACACCTTCCGCACCTACCGCAAGGTGCTGGCCGACCTGAACGAGGTCGAAGCCTGGCTCGGCAGCTCGGACCCGGACGAGAAGGCCTATGCCCGCGAGGCCCTGCCCGGCCTCAAGGAGCAGCGCGAGGAGCTGGAGTCCCAGCTCAAGCTCCTGCTGCTCCCCAAGGACCCCAACGACGAGAAGAACGTCATCCTCGAAATCCGCGCCGGCGCGGGTGGCGACGAGGCGTCCCTCTTCGCGGAGGAGGTCATGCAGATGTACCTCCGCTACGCGGACCGGCGGGGTTGGAAGTCGGACATCATCGACATGAGCGCGGGCAACGCCGGTGGCATCAAGGACGCCACGGTGACGCTGTCCGGGGACGCCGTGTTCAGCAGCCTGAAGTACGAGTCCGGCGTGCACCGCGTGCAGCGCGTGCCCGCCACCGAGACGCAGGGCCGCATCCACACCTCCACGATTACGGTGGCCGTCATGCCGGAAGCCGAGGAGGTGGACGTGAAGCTCAACGAGGCGGACATCGACCGGCAGGCGATGCGCTCCACCGGCGCCGGTGGCCAGAGCGTCAACACGACGGACTCCGCGGTGCGCCTCACCCACCGGCCCACGGGCATCGTGGTGAAGTGCCAGCAGGAGAAGAGCCAGCTCAAGAACTACAACATGGCGCTGCGCATGCTCCGCGCGAAAATCTACGAGATGGAGCAGGAGCGCCTGCGCGCCGAGCGCGACTCCACGCGCCGCTCGCAGGTGGGCACCGGCGACCGCAGCGAGAAGATTCGCACCTACAACTTCCCGCAGGACCGGCTGACGGACCACCGCATCGGGCTCACCGTGCACAACCTGCCGGGCATCATGGCGGGCGGGATTGAAGACGTCATCACCGCCTGCCGGACCTACTACCAGGCCGAGGCGCTCAAGGCGCAGACCGGCGGCTCGCGGCCCGCCTCTCCCGACGCATGAGCAGCGAGACCTGGACCATCCGCAGGGTCCTCACCTGGACGACGCAGCACTTCGAGAAGCGGCAGGTGGACAGCCCCCGGCTCACCGCCGAGGTGCTGCTGTCGCACGTGCTCAAGGTGGGCCGCGTCCGGCTCTACGTGGACCTGGACCGGCCCCTCTCCAAGGAGGAGCTGGGCACCTTCCGCGCGCTGATTGAGCGGCGCCTGGGCGGCGAGCCCACGCAGTACCTCACCGGCGTGCGCGAGTTCTACAACCGCACCTTCAAGGTGGACGCGCGGGTGCTGATTCCCAGGCCGGAGACGGAGCTCCTCGTCGAAGCGGCGCTGCGCATGCTGCCGAAGGACGCGCCGTCGCGGGCGCTGGACGTGTGCACGGGCTCGGGCTGCATCGCCATCAGCCTCGCGGCCGAGCGCCCGCAGGCCACGGTGGTGGCCACGGATTTGTCCCCGGACGCGTGCGCGCTGGCGAAGGAGAACGCGGAGGCCCTCAAGGTGGCCGACAGGGTGACGGTGCTGCAGGGGGACCTGTTCTCCCCGGTGCCGCCGGACGCGCGCTTCCGGGTGGTGGTCTCCAACCCGCCCTACATCGACACCGCGGAAATCGCGACGCTGTCCGCCGAGGTGCGCCGCGAGCCGAAGCTG
Organism: Pyxidicoccus sp. MSG2; assembly: GCF_026626705.1. Classification (NCBI taxonomy): domain Bacteria; kingdom Pseudomonadati; phylum Myxococcota; class Myxococcia; order Myxococcales; family Myxococcaceae; genus Pyxidicoccus; species Pyxidicoccus sp. MSG2. The sequence goes on along the minus strand of NZ_JAPNKC010000001.1, from coordinate 9,710,334 downwards.
GCGCTGGACGGCGGGCCGGACGGGCTCGTCGCCATCCGCCGGGTGGTGACGGGTGCGCGGCGCTTCCTGGAGCCTGGCGGGCTCCTTGCAATGGAGATTGGCGAGACTCAGGGCCCCGCCGTCCTGGAGCTCCTGCGGGCCGCGGGGTACGCGGATGCGCGCGTGGAGAAGGACCTGGAGCGGCGGGAGCGCATGGCTTTTGGGACACAGCCCGTGGCTGACGGGCCACAGGGCTGAAGAAGCAGGGAACCATGGACAAGATCGTAATGAAGGGTGGCGCGGAGCTGCACGGTGAGGTGCAGGCCTCGGGCGCGAAGAACGCGGCGCTGCCCATCCTGGCCTCCGCGCTGCTGGCGGATGGCACCTCCACCTACCGGAACGTCCCGGACCTGGCGGACGTCGGCACCATGCTCAAGGTGCTGCGGACCATGGGCTGCGACGCGGAGCGGCTCACCGCCCGCAAGAAGGACGTCTGCCAGGTGGGCGTCAACGGCCACATCCACCCGGAAGCGCCGTACGACCTGGTGAAGACGATGCGCGCCAGCGTGCTGGTGCTGGGCCCGCTCGTCGCCCGCTTCGGCCGGGCGCGCGTGTCCATGCCGGGCGGGTGCGCCATCGGCGCGCGGCCCATCGACCAGCACCTCAAGGGGCTCAAGGCCCTGGGCGCGGACATCCACCTGACGGAAGGCTACGTGGAGGCCCGGGCGAAGCAGCTCAAGGGCGGCACCGTCAACTTCGACGTCATCACCGTCACCGGCACGGAGAACGTGCTGATGGCGGCGGTGCTCGCGAAGGGCCGCACCGTCATGGAGAACTGCGCCCGCGAGCCCGAAATCGAGGAACTGGCCCGCGTCCTCAACAAGATGGGCGCCCGCATCGAGGGCGCCGGCACCTCCGTCATCACCGTCGAGGGCGTGGAGGGCCTCAAGCCCGTGGAGCACGCCATCCTCCCGGACCGCATCGAAGCGGGCACCCTGCTCGTCGCGGCGGCCATCTCCGGCGGCAACGTGCTGGTGAAGCACGCGGTCCCCGAGCACCTGGAGGCCGTGGTGGACAAGCTGCGCGAGGCGGGCTGCACCCTCACCGCCGAGGGCGGCGGCCTGCGCTGCAAGGCCCCCCGCACGCTCACCGCGGTGAACATCAACACCACCGAGCACCCGGGCTTCCCCACCGACATGCAGGCCCAGCTCATGGCCCTCATGTCCGTCAGCCAGGGAACGTCCGTCATCAGCGAAAACATCTTCGAGAACCGCTTCATGCACGTCCCGGAGCTGCACCGGCTGGGGGCGGACATCACCATCCAGGGACACACCGCGGTGGTGAAGGGGGTGAAGGGGCTGAGCGGGGCGCCCGTCATGGCCACGGACTTGAGGGCGAGCGCGTCCCTCATCCTCGCGGGCCTGCGGGCCGAGGGGCGCACGGACGTCAGCCGCGTGTACCACCTGGACCGTGGCTACGAGCGCCTGGAGCGCAAGCTGCGAAGCCTGGGCGCGGACATCCGGCGGGTGAAGGCGAAGGCGTAAGGGACTAGGGGGAGGGGCGCAGAGACGGCGCGTTGCCAACAGAAGCGGCAACGTGGGTTGCATCCGAATTTTCGCACGACCTATCATTCTCCGAACCACTGGGGAGCATCCCTCCCCCCCTGCAGGAGAATGAACGGCCCCATGGATTGCCCCAGCTGCAACGTCGAGATGGCAGATCTCGAGGGGGATGATCTGACGTTGCGAAAGTGTGGAGACTGCGGCGGTCTCTGGATCGACGTCGCGGACCTCAACCGGGTCCTGCTCCACAACAACCTCCCCGGGCTGGAGAGCCAGGGCGGCAAGGTGGATGCGCAGGCACTGACAGGTCAGTGCCCCGAGTGCCAGGTGGACCTCGTCCGCGTGGACGGTGGCGACCGCCAGCATCCGCTTCACTACGACACATGTGAATCCTGCGGAGGCATCTTCCTGGAGTCGGAGTTCCAGGACGCCACCGACGTGAAGATCGCGGTGGAGGAAATCATCGCCTTCTTCCGCCACTTCAGCTCGAAGAAGAAGCTGGCGGCCCTCTAGGCGCCCGGCTCCTCCCGGAGCCCGGGCCGGGTGGCGCTCGCCGCCGCCCCGCCACGGCTCAGGGCCTGCCGCGGAACTCGCGGCCCCACCCTTCCGCCAGGGGCCCCTCCACTTCGAGCGAGGCCTCGGGCACCCGTACGCCCTCCTCCCCACCCTTCTGGAGGCGGGCCGTCACCCTTCCGCGCTTCGGCACCTCCAGGGACAGTCGGTTTCCGGACAGCGTGTACGTCCCGGTGACGGACGTGGGGCCGCCGCCCTCCAGGGGCTCGCGGGTGAAGCGGAACGTGCCGTCCATGTAGAAGGACAGGAAGCTCTCGGGCGCGCCCTCCAGGCCGCCGAACCAGGTGCCCAACAGCGGCGCCAGGCGCGCGTCGTACTTCAGGCGCGGGGCGAGCCACAGCCCGTTGAGGGCCTTGCCGCCCGAGTAGAAGACCAGGTCGGTGATGCAGACGGGGGCCGCGTCGTCGGTGCCGGGGAAGCGGTCCACGACTTCCAGGATGAAGCGCGCGCCGCTCAGGGGCTGGCTGAGCGTCACCGCCTGCAGGCCCCGCTTGTCCTCCACCTTGAGGCCGCGGGAGGCATCCACGCTGGTGAGGGTGAACTTCCTCGCGCGGGCGCGGGCCTTGAATGCGGCCCGGTCCGTGCCGTCCCCCGTGTACACGCGTACCTCGTCCACGGTGACGGCGTCCTTGAAGCCGATGGTGATGGGGGACGGGGCGTCGCCGGTGGAGCACCACGCGGTGGTGTCCCGGCCGTCGAGGAGGTTCAGGGGACTGTAGTGCTGGGGCTGGCCCTTGCGCTCCAGCCAGTCGGAGGTCTCCACGTAGCCCGGGGGGACGTTGGAGGCGGCGGAGGCGCTGGTGGCGAGCAGGAGGGGGGCGAGGAGCAGGCTTCGCATGGGCGTGCATCTTTGATCGCCGGGCGAGGGGGCTCCAATCGCGGATGAAAGCACCGGCGCGGATGTTGGGGCGCTTGACACCGGGTCGCCGCGAGGAAGGATGACGGCCTGTTTCCGGAGGAGACCGTGATGCGACGTTGGGGGTGGGGCTGTGTGCTGGCGGCGATGCTGGTTGCCTGCAAGGAGGACAAGACGCCGGCAGTCTCGGACGCGGGCCCGGTGGAGACGGGGCCCTCCGCCCTCACGGAGAAGGAGCCCAACGAGCGGCCGGACCAGGCGCTCACGCTCACCCGGGACAGCACGGTGACGGCGGACCTGGCCGCGCAGCCGAACAAGGCGGACGAGGACTGGTACCGCCTGGCGCCTCCCGCGGCCCGGGTGGCGGACGTCACCGTGTCCGGGCTGCCCGGCGGTGACATCACCCTGGAGGTATACGACAGGGACCGCAACCGGCTGGCCGCCATCAACAGCGAGGGCGAGGGCAAGCCGGAGCGCTACCCCAACCTCTACGTGGAGGGCGAGCGCTGGGTGCGCGTGGTGCCCGCGCGCAAGGGCGTGGGCGGCGCCTACACCCTCGACGTGCGGATGCGCGCCCCCAACGACGGCGAGGAGCGCGAGCCCAATGACAGGGCCGTGGACGCGGCCCCCCTGCCCCTGGGCCAGACGGTGACGGCCTTCCTGGGCCACGCCGGGGACGAGGACTGGTACCGCATCGAACTGCCCGAGCCCGCCGCCCCCGCCGGTGGCACCGCTCCAGGCTCCGAGGGCACGGCGCCCGCGCCCGAGGGGGCTCCCGCTCCCGGCACGGAAGGCGCCCCCGCTCCGGGCTCCGGCGGCGCCACACCGCCTCCGGGTGGCGAGGGAGCCGCCGCGCAGGAAGTCCCCCCGCCCTCCTCCGAGGGCACCTTCGCCGGGGGCGAGCCGCCTCCGCCCGCTCCGGCCGCCGAGGGCCAGCCTACGCCGGGCGAGGTGGGCGGCATGGCGGCGGCCCAGGCCGCGACGCAGGCGCAGGACGCCGGGACGGCGGCGCCAGCGGTGCCGCCCGAGCCTCCGTCGGTGGCGCTGAAGATTGATTTGTCCGGGGTGGAGGGCGTGCGGCCGGAGCTGTCCGTGCTGTCGGCGGCGGAAGCGCCGCTGTTCACCCTGCGGGGCAAGGAGGGCGAGGCGCTGTCCCTGCGCAACATCGGCGTGCGAGCCACGGACCGCGTCGTCTACGTGGTGGTGAAGGGAGGCTGGACGGGCACGGGCAAGGAGACCCGCCGCACCTTCAGCGCCACCGCGCCGTACACGCTCACGGTGACGCAGGAGGAGGCCGGGGCCAACGCGGAGCTGGAGCCCAACGACGAGCTCTACAAGGCCACGCCGCTGACGGCCGGGGGCTACCGCGAGGGCTTCCTCTCGCCGAAGGGAGACCTGGACCACTTCGTGCTCAAGACGGCCGAGCCGGTGCTGGCCAGGGTGGAGCTGTCCGGCGTGGAGCGGCTGGACCTGGTGCTGTCCATGGTGGAGCCGCCGCAGGGCGACGGGGAGAAGGAGACGGTGCTCCTGCGCGTCAACGACGGCGAGGTGAAGGAGCCCGAGCGCCTCAACAACGTGGCGTGCAGCGGCACCTGCTACTTCCGGGTGGAGGGCGCGTCGCGCAAGGTGGACGGCAAGTGGGTGAAGGACTTCGAGAACGCCGAGCAGCCCTACCGCATCAGCCTCACCACGGTGGCGGACAACGGCGGTGAGGAGCGCGAGCCCAACAACACCGCGGACCGGGGACAGGAGCTGACGCCGGGCAAGGCGGTGCGCGGCACGGTGTACCCGGTGAAGGACACGGACTTCTACCGGCTGGACCTGTCCGACCGGCCGGTGCGCACGCCCATCAAGGCCACCCTGCTGGGCATCCTCAAGGTGGACGTGGGGCTGTACCTGCACCGGGTGCAGCCGGACGGGAAGCTGACGCTCGTGCAGACGGCCGACCGCGCCAAGGGCGACCAGCCGGAGAGCATCCGCTACAGCGCCGAGCCGGGCGTCTACGTCTTCGAGGTGCGCGACGCGAAGAACCGCGAGGCCAACTTCCAGGACGCCTATCAGCTCACTGTCGAGGAGGGGGAGTAGCCCGACACTTCCCGTTGACAAGGCACGGGAGGGCCCCTACTTTGGCTCTCGCTTCGCCCGCGGTGGTAGCTCAGTTGGTAGAGCACGAGCTTCCCAAGCTCGGGGTCGAGGGTTCGAATCCCTTCCGCCGCTCACTCATAAAGGCCGGTAGTTCTTGAGGAAACTCGGGACTACCGGCCTTCGTGTTTCCGGGCCGGGTCGTGGAGCTTCAGGACGTACAGGAGGTCCTGCTCGGTCCGCCCACGTCCCAGGACCAGTCCGTCCCGCAGGATGAGGGTTTCCTCCATCGTGTCGTGGAAGTGGGCCCAGGGCGCGAGCTCCAGCCGCCGGTGGAACGCGACGGGGTCGTCTCCCAGCGTCTCCCAGTACCGTCGGCGCACGACGTCCTCGGGTGTCGCGCCCCCGTTCAGCGCGATGTGCTGCACGCCCGTTTCGAGGTCGAAGATGCGCGTGCGCATGTCGTTGGCCTGCGTGACGATGACTCCGTCGCCCACGGCCACCGAGAAGGCCAGGGATGCGTGGGGGAGGTCATGCAACAGCCCGCCCGTGCGCGTATCGAAGACACGCACCCGATTGTCCAGGCAACACGCCGCCAGGATTGCGCCGTTCGCGGAGAGGCCCAGTCCGATGACCGGCGACTCCGAGACGTGGAGCGTCCGGTGGGAGCCCGCAGGCAGGTCGAAGAGCAGGAGGTCTCCGGAGCCTTGTCCCACGGCGATGCAGGGCGCCTGTTCCGCCGCGGCATAGGGCAGCGCGGGGTGCATGCGCGTCCGGGTGTCGATGGCCACCGTCCCGCTTCGCAGCTCATGCAGCAACATGCGCGAGCTGCTTTCGTAGGTCGACACGACGAAGGCGCCATCCGGCGTGAAGTCCACCATCGCCGCGGGCTCGCGTGGGCTTCGGAGCGTGTGGAGCAGGACCCCGTCGGAGACGCGCCAGACATGAACCGCGCCTTTCAGGAGGGCCGCGGCGAGGAGTTGTCCATCGGGAGAGAAGGCCATGGGCAACGTGCTCGTGATGCCGCCCTTGTCTGCGGGGGGGATGTCCTTCGGCGGAGCCGACAGGACGCGCACGGGCTCGCGGCTTCGCGCGTCGATGAGCTGGATGCCCGGCCGGTAGGGCCGCTCGCCCAGATGCATCAGGGGACACGCCAGGATGGCGCCATCCGGGCTGAGCCGCCATGGCTGCAAAGGGGCTTCCCGGTAGTCGGGCGGGAGGGTGTCCGCATGCCCCGCTGAATCGATGCTCCATGTCGCCTGCTTCAGCCGTGCGACGCCCCGCGCCCCTTCGGCGTGCCCCCACAGGTTCCTCACGCGGTCCTGCTCGGCCAGCAGCGTGGGGACGGGGGCCGCGTCCACGTCGCCGACGAGCAGCCTTCCGTCAGCCGCGGTCAGGGCGAAGCGCTTCCCAGCGGGATGAAAAGCCGCGCCGCGCTCGAATCCGTCACTCAGATAGGGGCGGGTCGCGAGCACATCGCCGCTTCGGGCGTCCAGGACTTCCGCGCGGTTGAAGGTGAGTGCACCCAGCCGCGAGTTGCCAATCCAGGAGATGTGCGAGTAGCGGGCGTGTCCGCCCTCGCCAGGCACGCGCTTCCAACCCCGTGTCTCCACGCGGACGATGCCGTCCAGGTCGCTCAGCGCGAGCCATTCCCCGTCCGGACTGAAGGCCACCGAGGACACGCTGGTCTGGGCGGGGATTCGGGCCACCTGCGCGCCGGTCTCCAGGTCCCAGATGCGTGTGGTGTTGTCCGATGCCCCCGAGGCCAGCCAGCGGCCCGACGGATGGAAGGCCACGCTCAGCACCGACTGCTCGTGGCCCTTGATTGTGCGGACCTGCTGGCCGGTGGCCACGTCGAATAGCCGGACGAGCCACCCGAGGTTCGCGGCGGCGAGCCACCTGCCGTCGGGGCTGAATGCCACCGAGGTCACCTGGCCCTCCTGGCCCGTCATCGCGTGCAGGAGGGCGCCCGTTTCGACATCCCAGATGCGCGCGTCGTGGTCGCGGGAGCCAGACGCCAGCCGCGTGCCATCCGGGCTCCACGCGACGCTCCGCACCTCGCCCTCATGTCCCGCCATCGTCTGGATGCGCGTCCCCGTGGCCACGTCCCAGACGTGCACGTTCCGCTCGTCCTCCCACGTCCCCGTCGCCAGCCACGCCCCGGAGGGGCTGTAGGCGGTGCACAGCACCTGGGCGCTGTGCGAGAAGAACTGGTCGTTGCCCTCCAGCGGCCCGGGGATTGGACGCAGGGACTCCACCCACGCCGCATCCCCCCGGGCCTCCCATTGCCGGCGCCAGTGGTTCGCGAGCTGCCACACATGGGCCTGCGGGTCGCTCCAGGGGCCCCTGTCGCCGGAGACGAAATGCTCCGCGGCATCGGGCGCATCGAACCAGCGTAGGCGGTTGTAGAGGCACTGGAAGAGTGACTCCGGGTGCGCGCGCAGGAACTCCGCGTCGAGCGAGAGGGCTCGCTGAATGACGCGAACCGTCCTGGCACCCACCCGGGGGCCCGTCTCCTGTTGCGGGAGGGCGTCGGAGGGCGTCCGTGACAGCAACTGGCCGAGGGCGGCCTGGAGCGCGTCCAGCCCCTGCTCCTTCAAAAGCCGCTCGAGGGTGGAGAAGTCAGCGAGGGAGGCGAGGGTCAGGGAGTCGTCGGTCATGAGCGGCGTGTCGGGTGCGAGGCTACCCGGTACACGTCCACGGTGCGATGCGGAACCGCGCCCCCTTGAAGTGCAGGGCATTGTCGAGGACAGGCCCCCGCCCTTCCTCCGGCGAGAGAGGAGCAGGAGCCCCAGCAGTGAAGACCTGGGCTGGGTGTGGAGTGTCCCATCCCGGCGGCCCCGCGTGTCCAAGGAAAGTCTCGCGCCACTTCCGCCACGAAAGACTCCGCATGTCCTCCCACGCGCTGTCACGCCCCTGGATGCCCCTGCTGCTCTGCACGGCCCTGGGGCTCACCGCCTGTGACTCACTGAAGTCCGCGCCGGACGCGCCGGACGCGCCGGCGGAGCTGCCCCCCGAGCTCGGCGTCACCGTGCGGGCGACAGGGCCGGCGTTCTGCGGAGAGGGAAGTACGTGGACACTCACCGTCGCCGTCTCGGGCGGCACGCCAAAGAAGGTGGAGCTCGTCACGAACGGGAGCAGCGTCACGACGCTCGCCAGCCCATATGTCCACACCGTCAACTGTGCCACCCATGCCGAGGGCGGCTTCACCTTCGTCGCGCGGGCCACGGCGGGAGGCCGGAGCTTCGACAGCCCGAGCGCGTCGGTCGTCGTGGACCGACAGCAGCCGAGGGTCGCGTCCTGGCGGCCAGGGCATTCCCTTCCCACCGCGGACACACCGGTGGAGATCGTCTTCTCCGAGCCGCTCCTGCCCGAATCGCTCCAGGCCTCGCCCACCGTGCTGCGGGATGGCGACGGCATCCCGGTCGAGCACCAGGCGGTGCTCAGCGAGGACGGGAAGGTCCTCCGGCTGGTGCCGACGGCGCCTCTGCGTCCACCGGTGACGCTGCACGCCGAGCTGTCCCAACGGGACATGACGGACCGGGCCGGCAACCTGCTCGAATGGGACCTCTCCAGCTTCGAGCGGGAGCTCAGCTACTGGCCCTTCGCTCGGGCGGTGCCCTCGATGAGCGAGACGCCCACCGTCGCCTCATGCTGCGCCTTCGCCCTGCAGGCGTCTCCACGGGAGGTGCCGTTCGTCGCATTTATCGAGGAGGGGGGCCGTGACGGAATCGACGAGCCAGGCGTCGCGCGCTGGAATGGCGAGGCGTGGGAGCGCCTACCCGCACCTCGCGAGCCGGAGGCGCGGACGCGCAAGGCCCTCAATCCCCAGCTCATGAGCTCCCCCGAGGGCAACCTGGTGCTTGCCTGGGGCGAGCAGGATGACCTCTTCGGCCTCATGGATATCCACGTGATGCGGTACGACGGCACGTCGTGGACCCGCCTGGGCGAGCCGCAGGACACCGGGTCCTCCAGTTCCGCCCGGTTCCGGATGGCACTGGCCCCGGATGGACATCCCGTCCTCGTCTACCAGATGCGCTTCGAGCAGGAACTCGGGGTCGTCCGCTGGAACGGCACGGCCTGGGAGAGCCTGGGGTATCTCCTCACCGCCAATCCAGAGGGCAATACCCTCGCGGCGTTCCCGGCCATCGCCGTGGATGCCAGCCGCGTGGTCGTGGCCTGGTCCGAGAAGCCCGTGGACCAGGCCCTCCCGCACGTCTTCGTGATGGAGTTCCGAGATGGACGCGGGTCTCCCCTGGGAAGGCCGCTCCTCGCCACGGAGGGTGGAAACGCGACGGACGTCGCCATCGCGCTGGACGGGGTCGCCGGGCCGGCCGTCGCCTGGACGGAAAGACTGTCGTCGGGCGGCAGCCTCATCTTCGTCTCACGGTGGAAGGACGACGGCCTGTCGTACAACGACTGGGGGCCGCCGGAGCAGGTCCATGAAGAGACCCCGTTCTACGGGCCCTCCAACGTGAGGCTCGTCATGGATGCCAACCATGAGCCCTGGGTAGCCTGGGAGCGCTGGGGCAGTACCCCTCCCCTCAATCGGGAGAGTGTGTTCCGCAGGTACCGCGCCACGGAGTGGGAACCGTTGCAACTCATTGCCGGCTCGTCGCTCCATGAGTTCTGGCTGGACGCGCACGGTGTCCCCTGGGCAGCCGTGGAGAGCGGATCGGACGCAACCCTCGTGCGGCCGCAGTAGCGCGACCCTCAGGCCTCTACCTGGGCGCCCACCGTCCAGCCCGCATCTCACAAACGACGTGCGCAAAGAAAGACAATCATCCAACGGTCATTGGCTCCGCTGGCTTCGGCTTTCCGCACCTCGCGCTATGGGCAGTCGTTTCCGACGTGCTCCGCGGGACCCGAGGTGGGCGGACGCGGTTTCGGAAATGCGGGGCCGTAACAAGCCCCCTTATGCACGTAATTGCTGTAGTCCTCGTCGCAATCCTTCACGTCGACTTCCAGCTTCAGCCAGCACCCTCCATGGATGGGAACCTGCCCCCTGCCGGGACAGCGGCCCGTTGCGTCCGGCCGCGCCTGTCCTGGAAGCGGCCTGGGGGGCACGTCCACCGCGATGGTCGACCACGCGGAAGGCGCCCGCACCAGCGGCACCGGGGCCGTCAACGCGGTGTCTCCGACCGCCACGGTGCCGGCATCCTTTGCCTCCTCGGGCGCTGACGCGTGTCGCGGCTCGGGCTCTTCTCCGGGCTGCACGCTCAGCATCATCCCCCAGGCTGCCAACGCCACGGCTCCTCCCAGGCTGGCCGCCGCGAGCCAGGAGCGATTGAGACGCCCTGGCGCCCGTTGCACGACGTGCCTGGGGACGGCCCATACATCCTTGGACCAGGCCTCCTCCCTCGCGAAGAGAGGCACCTCCGCCTCCGGCCCCGCCTTCCTCGCGGCCCGCTCCAAAGCCTCGGCCAGCTCGCGGGCACTGCCACGCGCCTCGGGCCGCACCGAGAGCATCCGCGACACCAGCTCGCTCAGCTCCGCGCAGCAGCGGACGTTGACGACTCGTGCGGGCCGTGGGCCCGCCCCCTCCGGGCTCCAGACGTGGGAGTCCTTGTCCAGCGGCGACACCGAGGGAGGGTATTCGCCAGTCACCAGCCGGTATGCAGTCACCCCCAATGCGAAGACATCATCCGCCGGCCCGGGCGCGTAGGCAGGGGTCGACTCGAGGATGGGGAGCCGCACGGAGCGCAAGGCCTCCGGCGAGCGGTAGGGCGGAGTCCCGGGCGGAAACGGCGGCGACGTCAGTGGGATGGCACCCGCGTAGTGTCCGCAACCGAAGTCGGTGAGGAAGACCTGGCCATCCGTGGCGCTCACGAGGACGTTGTCACCCTTCACGTCTCTGTGGACGCCTTCAACGGCATGAGTGGCCGCCAGGGCCCGCGCGAGGCGGGCGAAGGTGTGGAGCACCTGGCGGGAGGTGGGGCTCACCACCTGGGCCCATTCGTACAGGGACAGGCCCTCGACCCACTCCATCGCGAGCCAGGGATGGAGGAGGCCCCACGGCGATTGCCAGCTCCCACTGCCAATGAGGCGCGGGACGCTCGGGTGGTGGAGGCGGGAGAGCAGCTCCACTTCTCGTGCGAAGCGCTCATCTCCGGGGCGCAGGGCCAGCTTGAGGGCGACGGGTCCGGGGCTCCCCTCAACGCCGAAGGCGCGGTAGACGGCGCCGTAGGCCCCATAGCCCCGCCGCTCCATCACGCGCCAGGGCCCCACCCTCGTCCCCGACGGGAGGCATGACGGATTCAGGTGGCCAGGCTGCATGGGTGCCCCACGAGAGGATTCGCTGCGCTCGCGGCAAGCCTACCCTCCGCATTGGCCCGTGTCAGCGCAATCCCCAGGGTGGGGCGTCGCTTCCATGCGCCGACGACGGGACTCTTCGCGCCATGCGGAAATCACCGTGGGGTGCCGGGAACGGACAGCCGGGTCCATGCCACGGTCATCTCCCCTACCCCGCGCTCGCTTCAAGCAGCGTTCCGTCGCAGCGGCTCCTCGGGCAGCGAGACGGGCTCGCGTGGCGGCCCGAAGCCAGCTCCAGGGAGCGTTCGCGGGGCCAATGCGGCAGCACGCACAACAGCTCTCTCGGGTGGGCCTTGAGTTGAGGCAATGCCACCGCGCGGTGGCAATGCAAATGGAAGCATGGAGTGCATCGCGCCCCACCTCCCCTCGCCCCGGGCAACGCGGCATAGTGGCACCTGGAGCCGCCACGACGCAGCGCCCGACCTCTTCACTCATTGGTGGCTGGCGAGGGAAAGCATGTCATTCATCATCCAACGCGGAGATGGCTCGGAGCGACGTGTCTCGGGCTACAAGTTCGCGGCGCCCAAGCCGGGGACGAAGAAGTATGGCGGTGAGCGCCTCGGCAATCGCGCCCTCCCGCCCAAGGTGGACCTCCGCCCGTACCTGACCACCATCGAGAACCAGGGCGGGACCAACAGCTGCGTCGCCAACGCGGTGGCGGGGGCATACGAGTACCTCGTCAAGCGCCACCTCGAGGAGGACGCGTACGACGTCAGCCGCCTGTTCATCTACTACAACGCCCGCTCCGTCGAGGGCGACGACATCGAGGACGAGGGCTCCGTCATCGGCAACGCCATCGCGGGCCTGAAGGAGCACGGCGCGTGCTCGGAGGAGACCTGGCCCTTCGACGAGGAGTCCGTCAACGAGGAGCCCAGCGAGGAGGCCTACGCGGAGGCCCGGCAGTTCGTCATCGAGGACACCGAGCAGGTGCCCACGAACCTCGAGGCTTGGAAGCGCTGCCTCGCCGAGGGCTACCCCATCATCTTCGGCATCTCGCTCTACCAGTCCTTCGACGCGCAGCGACAGAAGGGACTGGTGCCCATGCCCACGGACAAAGAGTCCGCGCGAGGCTCGCACGGGGGCCACGCGATGCTGTGCGTGGGCTACTCGGACGCGGACAAGGTCTTCATCGTCCGCAACTCGTGGGGCACCGAGTGGGGCGACAACGGCTACTGCTACATCCCCTATCGCTACCTCGTCAGCGAAAAGCACAACGGCGGCGACTCGTGGATCATCCGCCGGTTCGAGATGATCGAGGTGGACGAGGACACCTGGGGCGACGACTCGCCCGTCATCGAGGAGCTCTCCCACGAACTCGCGGACATGGACGAGGAGGCCTACCAGGCGCTGCTCGATGCAATGGGCGACGTTCCCCTGGAGACCCGGCTCGGCGTGCTCTTCATCCAGGCCGCGGGCGTCGACGGGGATGTCTCAGACGAGGAACTCGCGGGCATTGCCGAGTACCTGGGTGAGGTGCTCGAGGCCATGGGCCTGCGCCTCGAACCCCAAAAGGTCCTCAAGTACTGCCTCAGGCACATCAAGAACGAGAACCTGCTCGCGGAGACCGTCGAGCTGCTCGGCAATCACCTCTCCAAGGCGGCACTCGCCGGAATCGTCGCCCGGCTCGAGGAGGTCGTGAGCGCCGATGACCTCTCAGAAGAAGAGGAGAGCTTTCTCGATGAGCTCATCGAGCACTGGCAGGTCGCCGAGGACGGAGACGAAGGCGAGGACGAAGAGGAGGACGGGGACGAAGAGGAGGACGAAGACGAGGACGAGGACGAAGAGGAGGACGAAGACGAGGACGAAGACGAAGAGGAGGACGAGGACGAAGACGAGGACAACCGCTGAGCTGGCGCGCTCCGGGGTCGGGGTGGGTGCTCGGAGAGGGCGAGGGCCTGAAGTACGTGCGCCTGCCGGAGCGAGAGGAAATCCCCGTCGACGTGAACGAGCCGTTCATCGTCGAGTTCTACGCGCAGCGCGGCTAGCGGATAGGACGAATAGGAGGCCTGTTGGGGGTGAGGGCTGGAGGTCAGGCAGGTGTACCCTCGTGAATGCCATGCCCTCCGCGGAGAAGCAGAGACTCATTGACCGCGCTCGCGCCATCCTCCTGGAGCAACTGCGCCTTCACGAAGCGCGGGGACGCAGGAAGGACGAGCCGCGCAGCAGCTACGACGAACTCGACGACGCGGTCCGAGGTGCACTTGCTGGAGATGTCGGCACGGTCACCACGCTGCGTCGCGTCTTCGACGAGTGGGGCTTCGCGATGACGAACTCGCTCAACGAGTGTGGGGTGGCCTCGCTGGGACTCGCGTTGCTTGGAGATCGCCAGTCCATCCAGCGCATTCGCGGGGTGAGCCCGATCAACCTGAACCGTGAGGCGAAGCCGCTGGCCCTTGCAATCCTCGATGCCGGGGAGTCGCAGGACGAGTCCCCGGGCAGCGACCTGCCCGAGGACTGAGATGCCGTGAGATACTACGGCTGCCCTGTTCGTGGCGTCTGCTTCTGCGCATCATGTTCCGCGAGCAACTTGCGGACACGGTCAACCCGGCGGTCGTCCGGGTGATGCTGCACGAAGAGCCGGTAGTTCTCCGCGGCGGGCTCGTTGTACCCGAGCCGGGTCTGCGCCGTTGCCAGATGGAGGAGGCAACTGGCGTGAAGGGGTTCGAGGTCCAGGCACTGTCTGGCCAGCTGGGTGGCCTTGACGTAGTCCCGCTCTCGGATGGCCCTGGAGGTGTTCCGCGCCAGTTCCTCGGGCTCCGAGCTGGGGGGCCAGTCTCCCTTCGCCCTGCCCGCCCTCCGGATCTGGAGCTCCGCCCTGCCCTGGTTGTCGGAGGGGTCATCGTCAACGAAGCCGCACCTGAGCGCCTCGACTCCCTCGACACGCACTTCCCTGTCCCGCTCCACGAGGAACGCCACGGGCCAGCCCTCGGCAGGTACTCCCGCCGGCGTGGAGGGGCGCCACTGGACACAGGCGACCCTGCGCGCGGGGCCTCGGGACAGGCCATGAATGAACGCCCCCGTGCCAGCGGACGTCAGCGTCAGGGAATACGCGTCCCAGCGGTTCAAGCCCTCTATCAGCGCCGCCCTGTCCACGGAGGCCACTTTCGACTCCGGGTGGAAGACCAACCGCTTCGCGGGGCCCACCTGCACACTCGAGAGCTGGAGGGTCCGCTGTGGCGTCCGGCCCCTGGGCGGCGAGCCCAGCGTGAAGAAGGAGATGGCCGACGCGCCCTGGAAGTCCTGGCCGTCCCGGGTGACTTCTCCCAGGGTGGTCTCTCCGACCACCGAGGACCCCAGGAGCAGGAAGAGAAGGGGCGGCTGATTCGACGGAGTCGGTGCCTTGACGCTCTCCGGCTCCGGAGGAGGCACGTCGGAGAGTTCCGCGACTCGATAGGTCCTGCCAGCGGACAGTCCCGGGAAGGCGACGAGCTTTCGATTCAGCACGATGACGTGCCGCTTCGCGTCCAACCAGATGGAGGACGGGGCGACGACCTCTGGCACCAGCGCCCCATCGATGCCGGCGTCGGTTGCACCGCTCGGAGCGAGCGCCAGGGCCTGCTCCGAAAGCGAGTCGATTCCTCCATCCACCGAGGAGGCCTCCGTCCCCGGCGCGCGAGCCGCGGCCTCCGGTGATTCGGCGACCCCGGAATCCGCCAGGAGCGCCGCACTCGAGGCGGGGAGCAACGCTCCATTCGTGGGGACCCTGGTTTCCCCCTCCTCCGACCCGGGCCCGCCCTGCCCCCCCAGGCCCGCGCGGAGGGCGTCTCCCATTGGCGCGCCGGGCGTGGGAGACGCCGTCATCCCTGGCCCGCCCAGGGGCTGGAGCGGCGACAGGTCCTTCGACACGGCTTTCGGAGAGGACGTCAGGAACAGGGCCGCCGCCCCCAGGGCGAGGACCGCGCCCGCGCCGATGCCCATGGTGGCGAGGGAGACGCGCGACGAGCGGCCGGGCGCCACCGCGGGCTCGGGCGCGGCGGCGTCTGCCGTCGCCTTCCGGCGCATGGGGCGCACGACGGTGACGGCTCCGCTGTTCGAAGGCGGAGCGGGCACCAGGGCATCGTTGGTGCGCCACACGGCCAGCTCCTCGAGGAAGGCGGGTGGCACCGCGAGCTGTCGTCCGTCATTGGCCAGCTCCTTCCGGAACAACTCACGGACGAGGTACGCCACGTTCATGGACGAGAACCGGGGCGCGAAGCGGTTGAGGAACGAGGCCAGGGCGTCGCCGAAGGCGTGGCTGGACTCGAAGCGCATGTCGAGGTTCACCGACAGCGCGCGCATGACGATTTCGTCCAGCTCCTCGGGCAGGTCCTTGCGCACCTGCCGGGGGGATGGGAACTCACCGGTGGACAGCCGCGTCATCGCCGTCAACTGCGTGTACTGCTCCCCGGACACGGGCAACTGCCCGCAGAGCAGCTCGTAGAGCACCACGCCGGTGGCCCACACGTCGGTGCGCGCATCCACGTCCTCGCCCCGCGCCTGTTCCGGCGAGAAGAAGAGGTACTTGCCCTTCACCACTCCGGGCTCGGTAAAGAAGTTGCGCAGGGAGCGCGCCTTGGCGATGCCGAAGTCGACAATCTTGACCTGGCTCTCGTAGCTGATGAGCACGTTGTCCGGGGAGATGTCCCGGTGGACGATGCCCAGCGGCACGCCCTTCTCATCGGCGCGGGTGTGGGCGTAGTGCAGCCCCCGGCACATCTCCAGGGCGATGAAGGTCGCCAGGGGAATGGGCAGGGCCCGCAGTCCCGTCTTCGCCGCACGCGTCAGGATGCGGTGGAGCGGCTGGCCGTCCACGAACTCCATGGCCAGGAAGTAATCGCCGTCCACCTTCCCGAAGTCGAAGACCTGGGCCACGTTGCCATGCGACAGCGTGGCGGAGATGCGCGCCTCGCTGATGAACATGGAGATGAAGGCCTCGTCGCCAGCGAACTCCGGCAGCACCTTCTTGATGAGGACGGGCTTGGTGACGCCGGCATCGCCCACCAGGCGAGCACGCCACGTCTCCGCCATTCCTCCCCGACCGAGCCACGACACCAGCTCGTATCGGCCGAACCTGTCTCCGGGTTGCAAGTCCATTCCGGCCCGTACGCTACCGCCCCGGTGGGGGGGTTGCTAAGCCCCCACCCGCAAAGCGCCCTTGGTGTCATTGCGGGCTCGGCTCCTGCCGGCCCTGGGCGCGTTGACGGTCCTGCTCCCAGGAAATTCATCGTACGGTCTCTGCCCTCGGATGCTCCGAGTGCGGGTCGACAGAGCGCCGGTACCGTTCCGCCGACTCCTCGGCACGGGTTGGACGAGTAGAGCGCCAGCGCGGAGCTGGCGCCCTTCCCTCCTCAGCCGCGCGGCCCGCCCCCCCGAAGCCATCGCCGCGCGCCTGCGCAGCCGGCTATTCCAGTTGCCAGTGCGCGGTGGTGTCGCTGCCCGAGCCGTAGTCGAAGGTGCAGTCGTAATAGTAGCTGCAGCGCAGATAGCCGATGTACGCGCCATAGGTCGTCTGCAGCCACTGATTGCGCATCTTGAATCGCCCGTTGCCCAGGTCCTCGACAATCCAGGCGCACTCCGGACCATTCCAGTTCGACGGCGTGCCCACGTAGCCATCCGACAGCGACACCCGGGCCCGGAAGCCACTGGAGGAATAGGCACACAGGCGGTACTGGTCCGGACAGCCGTTGGACGGGGAGCCGTTCGAGCAGTAGCCGGGGGTGATGGACGTGGTGAAGGTCTTCACGTTGGGGCCGAAGCTCGTGTCGCCGACGGTCCACGACTCGTCCTTCGCGGACTGGAGCCGGAAGTCCGCCGGCCAGTAGGAGCCCTCGTCGTTGATGTTGAAGTACTCGTTGCGCCCGACGTTCTTCAGCGCGAAGAGAGTCTGGGGCCCGGCGGGGGCGCGAGCATGGTGGTCGTACGGATGGCCGGCGTAGTCCGTCTTCAGCCCGCCGACGTCCGCGGCGCTCTTGTCACTCAGGTCACATTGCCGCTCGTACTTGTAATAGTCGAAGGACTTGCACCACGTACGGCCCAGGCAGGCGCTCGCGCACTGCGACGGGGTGACCCCCGTCAGGTGCTCGTTGTTGTAGCCGTAGATGGCCGCGTTCGGGGTCCGCGAGAACCCGCTCGGCAGCACCGAGTAGTGGTCGAACGGGTTGCCCGCATAGTCCGTCTTCAGCCCGCCGACGTCCTCGGCGCTCCGGTCGCTCAAGTCACAAGCGGCGTCGTTCCTGTAATAGTCGAAGGACTTGCACCACGTACGGCCCAGGCAGGCGTCCGCGCACTGCAGCGGCGTGACACCCGTCAGGTGCTCGTTGTTGTACCCGCTGATGGCCGCGTTCCCCGAGAAGCCGAACCGGGAAAGATTATCGGCGGCCGCCAGGCTGGGCAGCATCACGAGACAGCCCACCACCACTGCCAGGACATTTCCTCGCATCGACTGCTTCATGTTGGCACTCCCCCTCGTTGTATTGATTATTCATCTCAAAAACAGTCAAGACCGCGAGGATGCATAAACACGAAATCACTTCCATCCGTGCGACATCCAGTTGCACTTGCACGCCAGTCTACACAGGGGTGAAATCGACCCGAGTCTCGGTTGCCACCATCGCGGGAGCACGCCTTCTCGCGCGGGAGGGGGCGCCTCCGCCGCAGACCGCGTGGATCTCGCGATGAGCTGCGCGACCTCGCCGGGTCATGCAACCGGGGCTGGAGCAACCAGCAACGCCCCAGGGTTGCTCTGGTCCAGCGACGAGTTCGATGTGATGTCTTTCGACGGAACCCGCCGGACCCGCATCGCCTGATGTGCCGCCCACCGTGCGCCGCCACAGCGCGACTCACGGCGCTCGCGTGGCTGGCGAAGGCCGTCGCGGCATCCGAGCCTTGACTTCCTTCGCTCGACCCAATAGTTCGCAGTACGAAATGTTTCCGAAAGCGAAGGAGCGGGATCTCGACCTCATCATCGAGACCTTCATCTACCTCCAGGCGGAGGGGCGCCGGCTGGCCCGCAGCGAATGCGAGCGCGTGGGCGTCAGCCCGACGCAGCTCAACGTGATCATGCTGCTCGATCAGATCGAGGCGCTGACCTGCTCGGAGCTGGGGCGCCGGCTGGCGACCCAGAACTCCACTGTGACGGGCATCGTCGACCGGATGGTCGAGGCCGGGCTGGTGAAGCGCGAGCAGTCCCAGGAGGACCGTCGCGTCTGGCGCGTCCGGTTGACCGAGCACGGGAGCAGGATTGCCCGGCAGGTGGACGTGGCGCCCTGGGCCATCCTGCGACGAGCCCTCAACGCCATGGAGCCCTCGGAGCAGAAGCAGTTGTTCAAGCTCCTGCGAGGGCTCGCCGGACAAGTCGGCGCTGAGATCGAGAAGTCGAACGGAAGCAAACGCGAGAAGGCCTGAGGACCCCACACCATGCTCTTCACGGAAGAACACGAGAAGCTCCGCGCCACCGTCAGGCGTTTCATCGACGAGGAGATCAACCCGCACGTCGATGCCTGGGAGGAGGCGGAGATCTTCCCGGCACGGGAGCTCTTCAAGAAGATGGGCGCGCTGGGGCTGCTCGGAATCACCAAGCCCACCGAGCACGGCGGCGCCGGGCTGGACTACTCCTACTCGGTTGCGTTCGCCGAGGAGCTCGGCCACTGCAACTGCGGCGCAATCCCGATGGCCATCGGCGTACAGACGGACATGGCCACGCCGGCGCTGGCCCGCTACGGCTCCGAGGAGCTGAAGCGCGAGTTCCTGGCGCCCACCATCCAGGGCGAGCTGGTCGCGTCGATTGGTGTCAGCGAGCCGGGCGCGGGCTCCGACGTGGCCGGCGTGAAGACCACCGCGGTGAAGGACGGCGACGACTACGTCATCAACGGCACCAAGATGTGGATCACCAACGGCATGCAGTCCGACTGGATCTGCCTGCTCGCGAACACCAATGACGACAAGCCGCACGTCAACAAGTCGCTCATCCTGGTTCCGATGAAGACGAAGGGTGTGAGCCGGGCGAAGAAGCTCAAGAAGATCGGCATGTGGTCCTCGGACACCGCCCAGCTCTTCTTCGACAACGTCCGCGTCCCCCAGCGCTACCGCATCGGTGAGGAGGGCGCCGGCTTCATGATGCAGATGCAGCAGTTCCAGGAGGAGCGGCTCTTCGGCTCGGCGAGCACCTTGAAGGGCCTCGACCGGGCAGTCCAGCTGACCATCGACTACACGCGAGAGCGGCAGGCCTTCGGCATGTCCATCCTCGACAACCAGTCCGTCCACTTCCGGCTCGCCGAGCTGCAGAGCGAGATCGAGGCGCTCCGCGCACTCATCTACCGCACGTGCGAGATGTACGTCGCGAACCCGGACGACATGGAGAGCCTCAAGCTTGCCTCGATGTGCAAGCTCAAGGCCGGCCGGCTCTCGCGCGTCGTCACCGACGCCTGCCTGCAGTACTGGGGGGGCATGGGCTACACCTGGGACAACCCCATCTCCCGCAACTTCCGCGACAGCCGGCTGATCTCGATCGGCGGGGGGGCGGACGAAGTGATGCTCGGGATCATCTGCAAGATGATGGGCATCCTCCCCCGCAAGAAGAAGAACTCCTGACCACGGCCTTCACCGTGTCGGCGAAGGCCACTCCCCGGCGGACGCGCCGGGTTGTGGGGCACGGCCCTCAGGTATCTGGAATACAACAGTGACCCGCGCTGCAAGAGTTGGGTGCAGAACGATGCGACCGCATTCCGCCGGCCCTCGTCTTCGGAACGCTCTTTTCTGACCTTTCCTCACTCTCCGACACCGCTGAGACCACAGCGTGGCTCCGGAGACACCGTGGGGACCTACCGGATTGTGAAGAAGCTGGCCGCTGGCGGCATGGCCGAGGTGTTCCTGGGGAAGGTGGTGGGTGCGGAGGGCTTCGAGAAGCCCGTGGCCGTCAAGC
Organism: Pyxidicoccus sp. MSG2; assembly: GCF_026626705.1. NCBI lineage: Bacteria > Pseudomonadati > Myxococcota > Myxococcia > Myxococcales > Myxococcaceae > Pyxidicoccus > Pyxidicoccus sp. MSG2. The sequence continues at coordinate 9,690,071 of NZ_JAPNKC010000001.1, read as the reverse complement.
GCATCCTTCCCTCGTACGTGCAGGACGCCGCCTTCGTGGAGCTGTTCCTGCGCGAGGCGAAGGTGTCCGTCGCGCTCCAGCACGGCAACGTCGTGCAGGTGATGGACCTGGGGACGAGCACCGGCCAGTACTACATGGTGATGGAGTTCGTGGACGGGGAGAACCTCCGCACGCTCCTGAGGGCGGCCTCGCAGCGCCAGCTCCCCATGGGCCTGCGCGAGGTGTGCTTCATCGCCCAGCAGGTGGCGGACGGGCTCGCCTACGCGCACGGCCGCACGGACCGGGCCGGCGCGCCGCTCGACATCATCCATCGTGACATCAACCCGTCCAACGTCATGGTCTCCAGCATTGGAGGCGTGAAGCTGGCCGACTTCGGTATCGCCAAGGTGGCCGGCGCGCACCAGGAGACACAGGCCGGCGTGCTCAAGGGGAAGATCAACTACCTGTCCCCCGAGCAGGTCCAGGGTCGCCCCGTGGACCAGCGCAGCGACATCTTCCTGCTGGGGCTGCTGCTGTACGAGATGCTTGCCGGCCGCAGGCTCTTCGACGGCTCGTATCCGCAAATCATCCACGCGCTGGGCAACTTCGACGAGCACACGCTGGAGCCACTCCCCGGCGTGCCCGCGCCGCTGTGGGCCATCCTGCTGCGCTCGCTGGCCGCGGCCCCCTCCGCCCGGTTCCAGACGGCGCGCGAGTTCTCCGAGTCCATGCAGAGCTTCCTCTTCGACCACCGGCTGCGCGTGGGCGCAGCGGACATCGCCGGCCTCTTCGGCCGCGCGTTTCCGGACCGCCGCTCGCCGCTGGCGGACCTGGAGGGGATGCCCGGTGAGGAGATTCGTCTGGAGGGCGAGGAGCTCCCACGCGTCCAGGGCCCGCCGGCCCGGGACGCACGGCGTCCGCCGCCGGGACCGCCGCCCATGCTGCGTCCGGCGGGAATGCCTCCACCTCCCGGGGTGGCAGCGCCCGTGGCGGTGGCGCGGCCTCCCGCGAGCCCTCCGCCTCCGCCGGCCCTGGCGATGGCGCCTCCGGCCCGCAGCCCTTCCTCGCCGCCTTCACCGGCCCTGGCGATGGCGCCTCCGGCCCGTGGCCCTGCCGTGCCGCCTCCGCCTCCCGGGCCTCGTGCGAGGACCCGCCAGCAGCTCGGCGCAATCCTCGTGGCGCGCGGCATGGTGACGCCGCAATCGCTGGAGGAGGCGCTGTCGCTCCAGAAGCAACGCGGCGGGCGGTTGGGACAGCTGCTCGTGGTGGAGCGGAAGCTGGAGCCGGAGAACCTGGTGCGCGCCCTGTCCGAGCAGTCGGGGCTGCCCCACATCACCGACGAGAAGCTCCAGTCCGTGCCGGTGCCGGAGGAGCTGCTGCGGCAGGTTCCCCGCGAGCTGTGCGAGAAGCTGTGTGCCGTGCCGGTGGCCCTGCGAGGGCGCGAGCTGTTCTGCGCCGTGCTGGACCCGCGCGACGTGCAGGTCACCGACGCGCTGAAGTTCTCCGCGCGCGCCGTGGCGGTGCAGGGCCTCTTCGCCACGGAGCACGCCATCCGCCGGGCCATCCGCCGCTTCTACCCGGGTGGAGAGATGGAGACGCGCGTCGGAATGGAGTCCACCGACTCCACGGGACGCGCGCGCATGCTCCAGTTCGAGGAGCGGTTCACCGGGCGTGCCGTGCTCGGCGAGCGAGAGCTCTCCGGGGACGAGGAACCCGAGCCGCGGACACCCGCGCCCTCCGAGGCCGCGAGCCGTCGGGCGCCTCCCCCCCGGAGCGACGCCCGCGCGCGCATGGTGCTGGTGGTGGCGGAGCCGTCGGAGCCCCGGGAGGCCGCCGTGAGGCTGCTGCTGATGGAAGGGCTCGCGGCCGCGACGAGCCCCGCGGCCGAGGCGGAGCGGGCGCTCTCGCTGGGTGGGTATGACCTGGTGCTCGTGCTCGAGGACGGCCTGGAGGACGCGGCGGGCATGGCCCAGCGGCTGCGTGCCGCGCATCCCCGGGTGGAGGTGCGCGTGCTGCCCTCCTACAGCGCGGCGCTGATGGGCGAGGGTGGACCGCTGGCGCGGCTGGGCGCATTGCAGATGAGGCTGCTCGAGGGCGTGATGTCCATGCTGGGAGGGAGCGCGGTGCTGGCGCCCTTCGTCACCCAGCTGGCGCGGAGGATTGCCGCGCGGCTGGGCGCCGGCAGCGTGGAGGAGTCCCTCATCGGCACGGCGGCCTCCGCGCTGGCGCTGGCGGCGCGGCTGGAGGAGCCGTGTCGCTTCATCCTCCCCTCTCGTGCGCGGGCCCTGGCCCTGGTGGGCAGCGGTCTGCCGGAGGTGGTGGAGCTGCTCACCGCCGTGCTGGCCGAAGGGAGTGAGACTCCGGCGCCCGCGGGTCGTGCCGCTGGCGCGCTGCTGTGCTCGGCCAGCTTCGTGCTCCAGGCGCAGAGCGCACAGCCGAATCCGGCGGACGCGGCCCTCGCGCTCCAGGCGCTTCGCCAGGACCCACGCCTGCCACCGGCGGCCCTGGAGGCACTCGCCGCCGAGCTGACCGCGAGCGCGGTGGGGCAGGACAAGACGGCACCACGGGTGATGGTGGCGGAGACGGATGCCGCCAACGCGATGACGCTGCAGATACGGTTGATGGCCGAGGGGCTGGCCACGGTGCGCACGCAGAGCCGCGCCGAGGTGGAGCAGGCGCTGGGAGCGGGAGTGCAGGCGGCCATCCTCGCGGACCCGCTGCCGGATGGGGACCTGTACACCATCCTTCGCGCGCTGCGGAAGAACGCGGCCACCGAGGACCTGCCGGTGTACCTCATCCTCGACAAGGAGGACCCGGCCGTGGTCACCGCGGCGTTGGAGGCGGGAGCGGATGACGTGCTGATGCGGCCGGCGAACGTGGAGGTGCTCATCGCGAAGCTGCGCCGGGCCATCCACCAGCGGCAGGCGGCTCGACGCAACGCGCGGGCGGCGAACTGATGCGGGCGGGGTGGCAGCGCGGCCGCACCGTCGCGGGTCAGGCTTCTTCGTAGGGCAAGGCCTGAGAGTGGAACTTCATTGGAATTGCGCTCGCTAGCGTCGGGCGCTCTTCGCCTTCGGAGCCTTCTTCTTCGCCGCGGGCTTCTTCGCGCGGCTGGCGGCCGAGGGGACCTTGCGCGCCGGGCGCTTCGCGGCGCGAGCTGGGCCCGCCCACACCTCGAGCGCGGCGCGCGTCTCGGCCGCGCGCGTCTTGTTGCCCAGCGCGTCCTGCAACAGCGCGAGCCCCTCCATGGCGTGGCGCACCTGCGCGTCCGTGAGCTCCTCGTGCTGGAAGAGGTTGCGGTAGGCCTTGGCAAGCCGAGCGAGCGCGACGAGCGGCTCGGTGACCGCGCCGCTGCCCGTAGCCTGCGGGGAGCGGAAGTGTCCGAGGCGGTAGCTGATGCTGCCCCAGTCCCAGCGCTCGCTCGCGGGGCGGCCCTGCGCCATCCGGTCGCGCTCCAGCGTCGCCTGCCAGTCGGCGCCGAACTGGGCGCGCAGGGCCTTCTCGAGGAAGGTCTGGAGCGCGTCGCGCGCGCTGCCCAGGGCCGGGTCGAGCATGGCGCTGACGGTGGCGTTGCGGGTGCTGGCGGTCGTTCTGCGGATGGACACCGGGTGCAGCTCCTTCGAGAGAGAGGGGTGCGCAGGGTACCGGGCCTGTCCGCGGTCAGCCAGGAATGCGACGGCCCGAAGCGCCGCACGGCAGGTGGCCTTGGACACCTGCCGTGACGGTGGGCTCGCGAAGCGGAACTACCAGGACGAACTGGAGCCGCCTCCGCCGAAGCTGCCGCCGCCACCCTTCCACGAGTCATCCGAGTGGGAGCTGGAAGAGGAGCTGGAGGAGGACGACGACGAGTCGCTGGAGTCAGAGAACACGGAGGAAGAGTGCGAGGAGTGGCGCCGCCTCGACGCGCGCCGCTCCTCCTCATCCTCCTCGTCGTCCGAGCGGAAGCCGTAGGAGTTGCCGAGGAGTCCTCCATCCGACGGCGGCGCACTGGACACGGTGAACACCACCACCGCGAGCGACACCGGAACCACCGCCATCAGGCTGAAGAGGAACGCCCTGTTGAGGAGCGACTCCAGGCTGGAGGGGTCACCCATCACCACCGCGCACACCAGGCCCACGGCGACGCCGCCCAGGACGATGGCCCCCATGGGCCGGGCCCCCGTGCCGGGCCCCTGCTGCCACGCCCGGATGCCCCCGAAGAGCGCCGCGAACACGCCCGCGTAGCCGAAGAAGATGGCCACGCCGGACGCGGGGCGCAGCCAGGAGATGAGGATGGGCGGGGCGAGGAACAGCGCCACATTCGCGACGGCCACGACGGTGGAGCCGAGCCGCTCCTCCCAGGCCCCGAAGCCGATGAGCAGGACCAGCCCCATCCCGAGCGCCGACAACGTCACCCACAGGAACGCCACGCGCCCCTCGTGCGAGGGCTCGGGAGGAGAGACGACCCCGGGCACAGACTCGACGTCGTGCTCCGAGCCCGCCACGGCGTCAGGTACCTCGGACGGCGGGGCCGTGGTGTCGCCGTCGTCTTCAACGGGTGTCGGCTCGCGCACGGTGTCCGTGCCTGGAGTCGCCGCCACCGGAGTCGGGACGTTCCCCGGCAGCCGCGCTCCCACGCCGTCGATGATGGCGAGCAGCGCGCCCCGGTAGTTCCTCGCGCGCATCAGCGGCCCCTGCGCGTCGAGCAGGCTCCGCACCGTGCCATCCGGCAGGTGCTCCTCCACGCCGTATCCCGTCTCCAGCCGCATGCGTCGGTCCTTCACCGCGACCACCAGCAGCACGCCGTCGTCCCGCCCCTTCGCCCCGCCCTTCCACGCCTCCGCGGCTTGAATCGCGTAGTCCTCGATGGGCACGCCGCCCGTCGTGCGCACGACGAGCGCCGCCATCTGCACGCCCGTCTCCGCGCGCAGGCGCACCAGGCGGGACGCGACGGCTTCCGTGTCCTCGGGGGACAGGAAGCCGTCCGGGTCCGTGACGGGGCGGCGCAGGTCGGGGATGCCGCCCAGCAGCATGGCTGGCAACAACAGCGTCAGGCAGAGAGCCTTCACCATCGGGCGACCTCGAAGCGGAGCATGACGACTCGTGAGCAGACGTTACCACCGGACCTGCCGCCGCATTTCGATACGCTTGCACTCCGCAGCCTGAAAACAGGACTCCACGTCAGACGAGTATTATATGAAATACCAGTGAGGCGGCTCCGTGGGGAACGGAGTGTCCCCGCGGGCCGTGCTCACGTCCCTCGTCATTCGAACTGGAGCAATCCCATGCCGAAGACCTCTTCCCCTGCCCTGCGCCCGCTACGTGGCGCGCTGGCGGGCCTGGCCCTGGTGGCCCTGGCCCCCGCTGCCGGAGCGGCTCCGCGGGCCCTGGCGCCGCGCGCCGCCGTGGTGAAGCACACCGGGCGCGAACTGCCCTCGGGAACGCCCGTGGAGCGTCTGGTGGTGAAGTTCCACGAGGGCAGCCGCGTTCGCCTCCGAGACAATGCCCTGGTGGCCCTCATCTCCGAGCGCTCCTCCTCCGAACGCAATCTGTTCTTCGGCCGTGGGATGTCCGAAGCCCGGCTCACGGAGGACCTGCGCTCCGTGGAGGCCTTGCTGGACCGCGCGCCGCGGACCCGACGCCCGCAGCGGTTGCTCCAGGAAGACGAGGCCACGCTGGAGGCGCGCAAGACCTCCGGTGAGACGCTGAGCGGTGAGCAACTGGCGGACCTCAACCTGTACTTCCAGGTGCCGCTGCTGCCGGGCACCACTTCCGAGCGCGTGGCGGACGTCGTCGCCGCGCTCAACGCACTGGACACCGTGGAGGTGGCCTACGCCGAACCTCCTGTCGAGGACGCCGCGGTGAACACGGGCCTGGACGCGGCGCTGCGGGGCGTGCTGGCCGCCGCCGACCTCCCGCCCACCACGCCGCTGTATACGGCCAACCAGGGCTACCTCAACGTGGCCCCGGGCGGCATCGATGCGACCTACGCGTGGACGGTGGCCGGCGGAACCGGCACGGGCGTGCGCATCGTGGACGTGGAGACGGGCTGGAACCGGTCGCATGAGGACATGCCCACCCTCTTCTACGTGGGCGTCGCGGGGACGGTCAGCGACCACGGCACCGCCGTGCTCGGAGAGCTGGTGGCGGCGCAGAACGCGTACGGCGTGACGGGCATCACCCACGGGGCCCAGATGGGCGTCGAATCCCACACGCCGCAAGGCCTGACGAGTGCCCTCTCCAAGGCCGTCACCGCGGCGGGCCCGGGCGGCATCGTGCTCGTCGAGGTCCACCGCCTGGGCCCCAATGACGGCACGGCGTGCACGTGCAACACCAGCCAGTGCAACTACATCGCCGTGGAGTACTGGCAGGCCGAATACGACATCATCCGCAACGCCACCGCCAACGGCGTCATCGTCGTGGAGGCGGCCGGCAACGGCAGCGCCAACCTGGATGCCGCGGCCTACGGTGGGCGCTTCAACCGCGCCACACGCGACTCGGGCGCCATCATCGTCGGCGCGAGCACGGCCACCACGCGCGTCCCCATGTGCTGGACCAACTTCGGCGACCGCGTGGACGTCCATGGCTGGGGTGAGCGCGTGGCCTCGATGGGCTACGGCGACCTGTTCGGCTCCACCCTTGGCGTCAACCAGTACTACACGGCCACCTTCAGCGGCACCTCCAGCGCCTCGCCCATCGTCACGGGCGCGGCCGCCAGCGCGCAGGGGGTGGCGCTCGCCAATGGCAGCCGCCTGACGTCCGTACAGATGCGCGGACTGCTGCGCAGCAGCGGCACCGCCCAGGCCGCGGACACCCGGCAGATTGGCCCCCTGCCCGACCTGCGCAAGGTGCTGCCCAAGGTCATCTCCGGCAACTACTGACAGCAGGCTTCAGCAGCACGGGGCCACCGCTCGCCGCGGGCTGAGAACGAGCCTGTGGCGAGCGCACCCCTGAAGCGATGGGAGTGAGACTGCCGTGAGTGGGAGGGTGAAGCGTTGCAAAGGCGTGTATCGCTCCGCGAGGCCGTGCGCGTTCAGTCGAACTCGGTGCTCGTGGTCCGCACCGCGCGCCAGGGCTTCGCGTGCTTCTCCATCTCGGCGAAACCCACCCGCGCGAAGTCGCGGCCGCGTCCCACCTCGATGCCAATCCACAGCGCCTCTGGCTCCTGGACGTACACCGCCACGTCCGCCCACTCCGTCCGGCGCGTGAGCAGCGGCTCGACGCTGTAGGCGCGCGGGTTCCGGGCCAGGTTGCGTTCGAACAGCAGCACGAAGTCGCCCCAGTGCATCCACAGCGCGCCGTTCTTCCGCATCCCCAGCGCATGGAGATTGCTGTCGATGGTGTCTGGGTCGTTGGACGCCGGCAGCCGGATCATGTCCTGCCTCCCGTCCGGCGTGTGGCGGTGGATGACCAGCGCCTCCTCTTGATGGTCGAGCACCTGGAGCACGTCGCCGGAGTTCGTCGAGAAGAGGCGCTCGTTGAACGAGGCGAACTTCGGGAACGGGCGGATGTCCGCCTTCGGCTGTCCCGGCCTCCACCGCAGCACGGCGCGCTCGTTACGCGCGAGGCTCAGCTCGAGGAACACCTGCTCGTCGGTGTTCCCCCAGATCATCCGGGCGTTGCCCACCGGCGTGTCCCTACCGTCGAGCAGGACGGTGTGCTTCACGCCCTGCCCGGTCACCTCGTAGGCAACGACCGCGCGGACGGGATTGCAGGTGCGGTGCTCACACGGTTGATCGGGCCGCTCCGGTATCACGTACAGGGCGACGTCGCGGCTCCTGTCCAGCTGCCGTCCCTCATCGACGCGGTACAGGAGCTCGGGCGCGCCACCGTCGAGCGGAACCCGGTAGGCGACGCTCACCTGGCCGCGCGGCTTCTTGCGCCCTTCCATGTGGACCAGCACGTCGCGTCCATTCTCGAGGAAAGCCAGGGACCCGACCTGGAAACCCCAGATCTCGTCCGTGGGCGGCTTCGGCTTGGGGAGGGTGACGTGCCGTCGCGGCGCGCCGGTGAAGTAGTGCAGCGACGCGTCCTGCTCCCACGCGGCGAGCACGTCGCCGGCCTCGTTCGAGGCGACGCGGTACAGGTTGTCCTTCGGAATCCGGTGGAGCGAGGTGAACTGCCGCCCGCCCGGCGCGAGCATCCGGAGGTTCGAGCCGCCCACGGAGAGGAATCCGCCGTTGGGCATGGGCAGCATCGTGGTGAGCCCGTGCACCCGCGACGGCGTGTCCGGCTTCTTGCTGCGAGTGTCGATGCCCTCCGCGAAGGCGGCTGGCGCAACGAGCGCGAGGGCAATGAGCGCACTCCGGATTCGCGACACAGCGGCACCTCGTGGAGATGCGCGATTCGACGGCCGCGCTCGCCGTCTATTCACTCCCCGGTAGGACGCACACCGGGGTACACCCCGCGGCCCGGGAACCCGGGCTCAGGGCGTAGCGGCGGCCCGGGGGGCGGGGGCGCGCTCGGTGAGCGTCAGGCGGCCCGCCTTCGCGTCCTCCTTCACGTCGAAGCGAGCGAGAAAGTTGAGCCCGAGCAGCCCATCCACGCCGTCGGGCAGCGTGTCGGCCACGCCCACCTCGACGTGGGTGGCCTTCGCTCCTTGCAGCGCGAGCTCGGACACCTCCGTCAACTGGACGGTGAGGACGTCATGGGCCGCCTGGAGCCGGACGGTGCGCGCGCCCTCGAGCGACAGGCCCAGCCGCTGGGCGAACGCCTTCGACAGCACGACGCGCGCCGAGTCGGTGTCCACCAGCAAGCGGCCTGGCGCCCCGCCCTCCACCGGGAACTCCACGATACGGGGGGCCTTGGCCGGGAAGGACAGCTCCGCGCGGCCCCGCCCGTCGCTCCCGCACCGGCCCGCGCTGGAGAGCTCCGCCAGCCGCTGCTCCATCTTCGGATCCCGCGCCTTGCCGGGCTGCGACTGGAAGTGCTCCAGGACCGTCATCCGGGCGTCGCAGGCCCGGCCCTCCCGCATGGCGGCGGTGGCCAGGAGGTTGGTGACCTGGGCCTCGCTCGGCTTGAGGAGGAAGGCCTGGTGGAAGTCCGCTGTCGCCTTGTCCAGCGCGCTGGCCGCCTCGTACGCCATGCCGCGCCAGATGAAGTAGCCCGCGTTGCTCGGAGCGCCTTCGATGAGCTCCGTCACGTCCCTGGCGGCGAGGTCGAACTCCTGGAGCTGGACGTGCGCCGTGTAGGTGAGCTGCCGGAGCGCGGTGGACTTCCCGCACTGCGCGATGAAGTCGTCACCGGCCTGGATGACGCCCCGCAGGTCTCCGGCCTCGAACAGGGCCTGGGCATACTCGCGGCCCTTCGCCTTGTCGCAGGGCTGGCGGCCCAGCTCGTCCTTCAGATGGCGGATGAACATGCCCTTCTTGCCGTGGTCGAAGGCCTGGGCCTCGGAGGACGCCGCGCCGGGTGGGCGCAGCGCGAACCAGCCTCCGACGCCACCAGCGGCCAGGACGAGCACCGCGCCCATCACCACCGCGCGGGTCTTCTTCCCCTGGTGGTAGCGCGCGACGCAGGCCGCGCAGCGGTCCTTGCCGCCGTCGAAGGTGGCGCACTTCGTACAGAGGGACTTGTCACAGCCGCCACAGCGGGTGGTCGCGGCGGTGTCGGGATGCTGGAAGCAGGTGGGTGAGGTCATCGCGGCGCCTTCTAACCCGCTTCAGCCTCACGTGGGTGGTGACCGTGGAGCCCGGGCCCACCTGCCCCTGAGCGCTTCCGCGACCTGGCTCAAGGTCCGCGGGTCTGAAGTGAGGGGGCACCCTGGCTGGACGGGCTGCCGCGTCCAGGGCTTGATGGAAGCTCAACGCCAGGGTCCCCGCCCATGTCCGCTGAACTCCCGTCCGATGTCCGCACGCTCCTGTCGGAGCTCACCACCTGGCATTTTCGATTGCCGGTCCATCACTTCGCCCCGCTGACAGGACATACGGTGGAGGCGGATGCGCTGCTCTATGGCGAGCTGGGCTATGCGGACGAGACGCTGTTCCTCTATGGCTACTGCGTGGGGGAGGACGAGTACTGCTTCCTCTATGACACGCCGTGGGACGAGGTGCACCGCGCCCTGAACGGCACGTCCCCCAACGAGTGGTACGACGGCCTGGTGATGCCGCGCGCCTTCCGGGTGCGCTACTCCGTCTCGGCGCCCGAGCGGCACGAGATGGTCGACCCGCTGCTGCGGTCGATGATGGAGCGACCGTACCGCTACCTGGGGACTCGCGCCGCCGTGGCCCGCCCGCTCACGGCGACCGCGGAGGAAGTCCTCCGCGACATCGACCGCTGGGACGAGCGGCTGCGCTACCTTCGTCGTGGACGGTATCTGGTGCCCCAGGATGTGTCCCAGACGGCGGAGTGGACACCCGCGGTGGCCCGGTTCGGGGGGCTGGTGGGACGCGGCGAAGCGGAATATGCGCACTACCGCTACGAGGTGGGCGGGACTTCGTACGTGTTCGCGGTGAAGACCGTGCCGCCCATCTCGCGGATGACCCCGAGCGACCACTCGCCCCAGGCCTCACGGAAGCGGCGGCGGGCCCATCTGGCCCTGGCGCGGCGGCAGGAGCAGGGCTTCCGGCTGCTTTCGAGCGGGCAGGAAATCGGGGTGCGGTTCAATCCGAAGGAGCCCGCGGAACACGTGCTCGGCGCTCCGATGCTTCCGGCGGGGGCACCGCCGCTGGACATCGACCCTTCCACGGGCGTGTACCAGCTCGAGCCCATCGTGTTTCCCCGGTCGAAGTAGCGCCTGACGCGGCGCATGCGCTCTGGGTGCTTCCGCAGGTGCATGGTTCCCTGTTGTTGATGGAGAGTTCGCAAGGGGGACGCAGAGGACGCTGCTCGTCAGCGGTCGCCTCCCAATGCCATTCACGGGCGTTGTCATGACTTTTGACGTGACTGAGTTGCAATTACACCATGCCGCACCGCATGCTTCCGCGCGTCGTCGACGTGCACACGCTCCATGGAGGCTCTCATGCTGAAGTTGATCGCCTTGCTACGCCGTCCCGTGTTCGCGACCCTGGTTCCCGTTGCGCTGTTGGCCTCGGGTCCCGCACCCGCCGGCCCCCCCTCCAATAACATTTGCGCCGTGCAATGTGACAACGGGGCTGCGAACACGATCTACGCAGCCACCCTGGAACAGTGCACTCAGTATGCATTCATGTTGTGCGGCCAGGGCCCTAGCGGCGGGGGCGCGTTCACCTACAACAACCAGGGCTACGCGTGGTGAGCCGTCCCTGAGATGGGGGCGGCCATTCCCTGGGTATGGCCGTCCACATTTCCCGTCTCGGTGGAGGAACTCCGACGGGCCCTGTTGGAGCAGGCCTACCGGTACAACAAGCACTGGCTGCTGGATCGCCACGACTTCCTCTCGCCGAGTCAGGCCCGGCGATAGCTGATACAGAAGCAAGCAGCCTGATTACGGCCAACCTGGTGTCTCAATAATCTGGTGCGGTACAACCTCGCGATGCACATGGCGCTGAGCATGGTCGAGGCGCTGGTGCACTCCGCGGTGCTCGAGCCACCGGCCACCGGCGAGTCAGCGCTCGAAGAGGCCTTCACCACCGCGGTCGAGGGCTATCTCGTGCTGCGGCGCTGAGCTGTCCCTCCGCACCGCCGGAGATGGAGCACGCGGCGCGGAGGCATGGACGCCCGGTGGCGAGCTGGCGCAAGGTCGTCCCAGGCCGTGTCTCCTGAAATGAGACCTGCCGGTGTACGTAGGGGGTTCCATGAAAGCCATCGTCTGTCCCCGATACGGTCCTCCCGACGTCCTCCGGCTCGAAGAGGTCGAGAAGCCGGCCCCACGCGACGACGAAGTCCTGATTGCCGTTCGTGCGGCCTCGGTGAACGCAGCCGACTGGCACCTCATGCGAGGGGACCCATACCTCATGCGTCTCGCCATGGGGTTCCGGGGACCGAAGTTCGCAATCCTCGGCGCGGATGTCGCGGGGCAGGTCGTCGCCGTCGGGAAGAATGTCACGCGGCTTCGGCCAGGCGAGGAGGTCTTCGGAGACATCTCCGACTGCGGCTTCGGCTCCTTCGCCGAGTACGTCTGCGCGCGCGAGGCGAAGCTGTTGCCGAAGCCGGCGAACCTGACCTTCGAGGAAACGGCCGCCGTGCCCATGGCCGCCGTCACCGCGCTCGAGGGCCTGCGCGGCGCCGGACGGATTCAGGCGGGCCAACACGTCCTCATCCACGGCGCATCGGGCGGAGTGGGCTCGTTCGCCGTGCAGCTCGCCAAGGCGCTCGGAGCGGAGGTCACCGCGGCTTGCGGCAGCGGGAAGCAGGACATGGTGCGCGCTCTCGGCGCGGACCACGTCATCGACTACACCCGGGAGGATGTCACCCGGAACGGGCACGCGTACGACCTCATCCTCGACGCCGCGGCCTATCGCTCCATCTTCGACTTCAAGCGTGCCCTGAGCCCCACGGGGACCTACGTCGTGGCGGGAGGCTCCACCGGTTCACTCTTCCAGGCCATGCTCCTCGGCCCGCTGAGGTCGAGCTCGAAGGGCAGGAAGTTCCGCAACTACCTGTCGATGCCGAACCGGGAGAACCTGACCTTCGTCAAGGAGCTCCTCGAGGCCCGCAAGGTCGTCCCGTTCATCGACCGGCGCTTCCCGCTGAGCGACGTCCCCGACGCCATCCGGCATCTCGAAGCCAGACGCACGCGAGGGAAGCTGGTCATCGCGATGTGAGGAAGAGGCCCGAGGAGCATGAGCCCAAGACGGTTGGGGACGCTGTTGAGGGTGGCGGGCTGGAGCACGAAGGCGAAGGTGGACAACGCGTCCAGGGCGGTTTGTGGCGCGGCCGCCTGTCAGAGGGCCATGTCATGAATATGCGCCCTCTGATGCTGCCAAGGAGCAGTCCATGGATACCTCCCAGACCGCCGAGAGCCCGGCCCAACCTCACCCCTTCGTCCGGAAGCTCCGCATGCACCGGGAGTTCTTTCACCGCACCCTGGAATGTTTCAGGGATGAAGACGCAAGCTCCCGAGTGACTCCGGCGGCCATGACCGCCGCGGGCCAGGTGCTGCATGCGGCGGCGGCCATCGAGTTCTTCCTCTCGGGCTTGTTCGGCGTGTTCGAGGGCTGGTCTCCGATGTCGCAGCGCCAGCCGGGCTTCGTCGACATGTCATGGACGGAGGGCGCCAACATCGGCCTCGAGGAGCGGAACACTTCTCCCGAGGTGCAGGAGGCTGGCCGCTCGCTCAAGAAGGCGGCGGAGTTGTTCGACCGGTCGATGGATTCCGCCAGCGCGCTGTTCGGCGCCAGGACGATGGAAGAGCTCGTGCAGGTGCCCCTGCCCCCCACTCCCATCTTCCCTCCGTGGTTCACGGCAGCCCATGTCTTCGAGATCATGATCGACCACACGGCGCATCACCGGGGAGCGCTGGCGCAGTACGCGCGCGGCCTGGGACTGGAGCCGAAGATTCCCTACTTTGACATGGCCGAGGCGCGCCACGAGGCCATGCTCATGTCCGGCCAGGAGTCAGGAGCAGGAACCCCGGTGGCGGCCGTCAAGTAGAGCGGCCCGCTCCCAGCCGAGGGCAGGCGCCACATGCCACCGGGGTTGGTGCCCTGCATGAGGAGCTCCAGCGGGTGCCACAACGGCACCTCGGGGCTGGCGAGCGCCTCGGGGTTGCGCAGGCCGAACAGGACCGCGCGCGTCAAGAACCGCGCGGCCGCTCGAGCTCGGCGCGCAGCCGATCCTCCTGGGCGCGCAGCTCCGGCGTGAACTCGGCGCCGAAGTCCTCGGCCTCGAAGATGGGACGGATCTCGATCTCCGCGTCCTCGCCGGGCATGGGGTCAGGGCAGCGGCGAACCCATTCCACGGCCTCCTCCATCGACTTCACCTGCCAGACCCAATAGCCGGCGAGCAGTTCCTTGGTCTCGGCGAACGGACCGTCGAGGACGCTCTTCTTCCCGCCCGAGAACCGCACCCGCTTGCCCTTGCGGCTCGGGTGGAGGCCTTCGCCTGCCAGCATGATGCCGGCCTTGACCAGCTCCTCGTTGAAGTTGCCCATGTCGGCGAGCAGCTTCTCGCCAGGCATCACGCCGGCCTCGGAGTTCTTCGTCGCCTTGATCAGCACCATGACTCGCATCGTCGTGCTCCTTTCGGTTGGGGAGGACGCCCCGGTCGGAATGACCATCCGCGCCCTCTTTCAAAATGGCGACGAAAAAGCCTGGCAAGGATCGACATGTCCCCCCAGAAATCCGCCGACGCGCTCTGGCGCGCCCTGGAGCGCCTGCTGGCCAGCCAGCGTCAGCGGCCGTGCGTTCGACGCGGGAAGCGCTCGCCCGGTTCAACCGCGGTGGACGTCGTCAGGGTCGTCGGTGTCCGCATGGACGCCTGCTCCGCCCATTCCGGCCTCGCCAGCACCACCGCCACCGGCCCCACCGCCACCCGCCCCGCCGCCACCACCTTTTCCGCCGCCTTTGTCGCCGCCCTTGCCCCCGCCCCCGGGGCGCACCGGCCCCTGGTCGGGGATGGCGAGCCCGTAGGGGATGGGCTCGAGGTCGAGCGCCCGACGGATGAAATCGCGCAGCGACACGACCAGCCGCGCGGTGCCGACCTTGCGCCCGGCGACCATGTCCGCCGCAGCCTCGGCGGCGAGCCGCACCTGCTCCTCGGTACCGAGCAGGACCACGTCCGACAGCGCCGCCTCGACCGCGTCGCGGATGCGCCGGCGGCGCTCGTGCGCCGGGTGCTCGAGCGGCGACGCAAGCCCGAGGCCTGGGTCCGGTTCCTGCTCGAGCGGCTCGCCAGCCGCGAGCCGCCGACGCAGGTCGCGCAGGTGGGTCGGGTCCACGACGAGCTCACCGGTGAACGAGCCGCCGAGCGTCTTGTACGCCGCAATCAGCGTCCTCAGCCGCTCGTTGATCTGGCGGTTCTCGCGTTCTCGTCGGCGCTGCACGGTCTGCATCACCAGCAGGCGGATGCCGACGACGACCAGCGACACCAGCACGAGGCTGGCCAGCGTCGCCACGAGACCACGCAATGAAGTGAAGTCGAGAGAGCCCATCTTCGCGCGACGATAGCGTGTCCGCCGCACAGCCGAAGCGCCGCGCGCCGGTGGAGCGGATGCGTTCAAATTCTTCCAGCGACTCCTTTGTCTTCGGCTTTCCGCACCTCGCGCTATGGGCCGTCGTCTCCGACGTGCTCCGAGGAACCCGAGGTGGACGGACGCGGCTTCGGAAATGCGGGGCCGTAACATGCGCCCTTGAACACGTAATTGTTGTAGTCGTCTTCACAATCCTTCACGCCAAGCTCCAGCTTCAGCCAGCACCCACCATTGATGGGAACCCCCCTGCCGGGACAGCGGCCCGTTGCATCCGGTCGCGCCTGTCCTGGAAGCGGCCTGGGGGGCACGTCCACCGCGATGGTCGACCACGCGGAAGGCGCCCGCACCAGCGGCACCGGGGCCGTCAACGCGGTGTCTCCGACCGCCACGGTGCCGGCATCCTTTGCATCCTCGGGCGCTGACGCGTGTCGCGTCTCGGTCTCTTCTCCGAGCTGCACGCTCAGCATCATTCCCCCGGCTGCCAGAGCCACGGCACCTCCCAGGCTGGCCGCAGCGAGCCATGAGCGATTGAGGCGCCCCGGCGTCCGTGGCACGACGTGCCGGGGGACGGCCCATACATCCTTGGACCAGGCCTCCTCCCTCGCGAAGAGAGGCACCTCTGCTTCCGGCCCCGCCTTCCTCGCGGCCCGCTCCAAAGCCTCGGCCAGCTCGCGGGCACTGCCACGTGCCTCAGGCCGCACCGAAAGCATCCGCGACACGAGCGCGCTCAGCTCCGCGCAGCAGCGGACGTTGACGACGCGTGCAGGCCGCGGGCCCGCCCCCTCCGGGCTCCAGACTTGGGAGTCCTTGTCCAGCGGCGCCACCGAGGGAGGGTATTCGCCAGTCACCAGCCGGTATGCAGTCACCCCCAATGCGAAGACATCATCCGCCGGCCCGGGCGCGTAGGCCGGGGTCGACTCGAGGATGGGGAGCCGCACGGAGCGCAAGGCCTCCGGCGAGCGGTAGGGCGGAGTCCCGGGAGGAAATGGCGGCGACGTCAGTGGGACGGCACCCACGTAGTGTCCGCAGCCGAAGTCGGTGAGGAAGACCTGGCCATCCGTGGCGCTCACGAGGACGTTGTCACCCTTCACGTCTCTGTGAACGCCTTCAACGGCATGAGTGGCCGCCAGGGCCCGCGCGAGGCGGGCGAAGGTGTGGAGCACCTGGCGGGAGGTGGGGCTCACCACCTGTGCCCATTCGTACAGGGACAGGCCCTCGACCCACTCCATCGCGAGCCAGGGATGGAGGAGGCCCCACGGCGATTGCCAGCTCCCACTGCCAATGAGGCGCGGGACGCTCGGGTGGCGGATGCGGGAGAGCAGCTCCACTTCTCGTGCGAAGCGCTCATCTCCGGGGCGCAGGGCCAGCTTGAGGGCGACGGGTCCGGACCCGCCCTCAACGCTGAAGGCGCGGTAGACGGCGCCGTAGGCTCCATAGCCCCTCCGCTCCATCACGCGCCACGGCCCCACCCTCGTCCCCGACGGGAGGCATGACGGATTCAGGTGGCCAGGCTGCATGGGTGCCCCACGAGAGGAGTCGCTGCGCTCGCGGCAAGCCTACCCTCCGCATTGGCCCGTGTCAGCGCAATCCCCTGGGTGGGGCGTCGCTTCCATGCGCCGACGACGGGCCTCTTCGCGCCATGCGGGAATCATCGTTGGGTGCCGGGAGCGGCCAGCCGGGTCCTGGCCACGGGCATCTCCCCTGCCCGCGCTCGCTTCAAGCAACGTGTCGGGCATCACAACGAGGTGCGGGCGACTCGACCCCTTGGAGAGGGTGGAACGCTGGAGCCTGTCCGCCCTCCTCCCCTCTACGCAAAGGACATGGCCATGGGACTCCTGGACAAGTTGAAGGGCGCGGCCCATTCGGTGTCGGGTGGCGCCGCCCGCGTCTCCCTTGAATATCAGCCGAGCGTTGCGCTTCCCGGAGATGTCCTCTCCGTACGCGTCACCGCCACCTCCACCGGCGCACCGGTGAAGTCGGGTGGCGTCTTCGTGGACCTGCGCGCAATCGAGACGGTGCACCTGCCCGTGGCCACGAGCCAACAGCCCGGAAACTCCTCACACGTCAGCTTCGAGCAGCAGGTCCCCATCGCTCCGGCCTTTACGCTCGGTGCCAACGAGACGAAGGTGTTCGAAGGCCAGGTGCGCCTGCCCACCGACATCCAGCCCTCGTTCCAGGGCTACTACGCACGGCATGAGTGGTCCACCCGTGGCCGCGTCGAGATGACAGGCAATGACCCCGACTCGGGCTTCATGATGTTGCGCGTGGGCACGAAGGGCTGACCCTTCGGGTGAGCAGGCCCCACCAGGAAGCAGGCGAGCCCTTGACTGAACGCGCTTTCAGGTTCACTTTGAGCGCGTGAAGGCCCGTCCCGTCGACAATCCGCCCAACCCCTGGGCGAGCACCGCGGTGGAGTACCTGGACGAGATTCCGCCCTCGAAGCTGGAGGTGTTCGAGGACCACAGCCGGCAGGTGGTGTCGCGCAACGACAGCCCGGACGTGTGCTTCACCTGGAGCGTCAACCCGTACCGGGGCTGCCTCCACGCCTGCGCGTACTGCTACGCGAGGCCCACGCACCAGTACCTGGACATGGGCGCCGGCACGGACTTCGAGACGAAGCTGGTGGTGAAGCCGCGTGCGCCGGAGTTGCTGCGCGAGGCCTTCGACAAGCCGTCCTGGAAGGGCGAGACTGTGGTCTTCAGCGGCGTCACCGACTGCTACCAGCCGCTGGAGGCCTCGATGCGCCTGACGCGCGGGTGCCTGGAGGTCTGCGCCGAGTACCGCAACCCGGTGGGCATCATCACCAAGGGCGTGCTGATTGAGCGGGACATCGACGTGCTCCAGCGCCTGGCGCGGGACGCGCGGCTGTGGGTGAGCATCAGCCTGCCCTTCCACAACGCGGAACTGGCGCGCGCCATGGAGCCCTACGCGGCGTCACCGAGCCGGCGGCTGCTCGCGATTCAGCGGCTCACCGAGGCCGGCATCGACGTGGCGGTGTCCGTGTCTCCCATCATCCCCGGGCTCAACGACGAGGACATCCACCGGGTGCTGGCCTCCGCGCGCGAGGCCGGCGCCACCCGCGCGCACCACACGCTGGTGCGCCTGCCCGGCCCGGTGCAGCAGGTCTTCGAGGAGCGCCTGCGCACGAAGCTGCCCCTGCGCGCCGAGCGCGTGCTGCACCGCATCCGCGAGACGCGCGGCGGGGAGCTCACCGACTCGCGCTTCAAGCACCGCATGCGCGGCGAGGGGCTCTACGCGGAGACCATCCACCGCCTCTTCCATACGGCGGCGAGGAAGGCCGGAATCCGCACGTCCTCCGTCACCGAGCCCGACGCTCCGGACACCTTCCGGCGCCCGGAGCGCAAGCCTCCGCCCACGCCCCAGCTCAGCCTGTTCTGAGGCGCTCGGGCCCTATTTTCGGATGGCCTGGACGATGGTGATGAGGATGACGGCCCCCACCGTGGCCACCGCCAGCGAGTAGAGGTTGAAGCCCGTCACACCCCTGCCGCCAATCAGGCTGAACAGCCAGCCGCCAATCATCGAGCCCACGATTCCGGTGGCGATGTTCGCGAACATCCCCATCCGGGCGTTGGTGCCCTTGATGATGCTGGCCAGCCAGCCCGCGATTCCGCCCAACGCCAGCCACGCGCAGATTCCCATGACGTCCTCCTTGCCCACCGGTTGCTATCAGACCTGGCACCGCCGTGCAGCCGGACACGCCCCTCCCTACGCACGAAACGTCCGGGAATTGCATCTCCACGGGCCCTGAACGGCGACGCCCCGTGCCTCTCATGGGAGACACGGGGCGCCAGGGCCACGAAGCGTCAGCCCGCTCAGTCCTTGCCGAGCATCCCGTCCTTGAGGCCACCGTCCACGGGGTTCTTCCCCACGAAGACGGAGAAGAGCGCGTCCGCGAAGTCCTTGCCCTCGACGGTGATCTGCTGGCCGCCCTTGGCGCTCTGTACCCGGGTGCCCTGGCCGGGGACGTAGGTGAGGATGATTTCGTCACCCTTCTTCGCGTCGGTGAGGGCCGAGGTGAAGGTGTCCAGCTTGGGCTGGAGCTCCGCCATCTTCGTGCCGGCGTTCTTCTTGAAGCCGTCGGACATGGCGTCGGCGATGGTCTTCTTCTCCAAATCCCGCAGCATGTACATGCGCACGCGCTTGATCTGATCCGAGCTGATGATCTGCGCCCCGTCCGACGACGGGTTCTCCACGTACAACCCCGCGGTGTAGACCTTGAAGACGACCTTGGTGCGCAGGCCCACCCCGTTGAGCTTCAGCTCCTTGCCCTCCACCGTGGCCGTTTCCGGGTACTTCACCCCGGCAACCTCAACCTCCTTGGCGAACGCGGGAGCGGCGAGCATCAGGGTCAGCGCAACGGCGGACAGCGTGGCTTTCATGTGACGACCTCCAAGTGGGAAATCAAATCCGTGCGGGTTGGACGCAGCCTAGCCGCGCATCTTCACGAAGTGATCCATGAAGGTGGCCAGCGTACGCACATTCTCCACCGTGACGGCGTTGTACGTGGAAACGCGGATGCCGCCCGCGGTGCGGTGTCCCTTCAGTCCCACCATGCCCGCCTTCTTCGCCTCGGCGACGAAGGTGGTGTTCAGCTCCTCGGTGGGCAGGTGGAAGACAACGTTCATCACTGAACGGGACTCGCGCTCCACGGGCCCACGGTAGAAGCCCGCGTTGCGGTCGATGGCGCCGTAGAGCAGCGCCGCCTTCTCGCGGTTCCACTTCTCCAGCTGCGCCAGGCCGCCCACGTCCTTCACCCACGCCAGCACGTTGCGCACCAGGTAGATGGCGAGGGTGGGGGGCGTGTTGTAGAGCGAGTTGTTCTCCGCGTGGGTGCTGTAGCGGAAGACCTTGGGGATGTCCTTGCGGCCCCGGGCGATGAAGCCCTTGTCGGCCACCACCAGCGTCACCCCCGACGGGCCCAGGTTCTTCTGCGCGCCGGCGTAGATGAGCCCGAAGCGGCTCACGTCCATGGCCTTCCACAGGAAGTCCGAGCTCATGTCCGCCACGAGCGGCACGCTCCCCACGTCCGGGAAGGTGTGCCACTGGGTGCCGTAGATGGTGTTGTTGCTGGTGATGTGGACGTAGGCGGCCTTCGGGTCCAGGTTCAGCTCGTCCTGACGGGGCACGCGCGTGTAGTGCTTGTCGGGCTGGACGGTGGTCGCCGCGACGCGGGGCTTGCCGTAGTACTTCGCCTCGTCGAAGGCCTTCTCGCTCCACACCCCCGTCATGAGGTAGTCCGCGCTGGCGGCTTCCGGGGTGAGGAAGTTCATCGGCACCTGGGCGAACTGCTGCGATGCGCCACCGGTGAGGAAGAGGACCTGGTGGGTGGCGGGAATGCCGAGCAACCCCGTCAGGAGGGAGATGGCCTCGTCGTGGACGGCCTCGTACTCCTTGCCCCGGTGGCTGTGCTCCATGATGGACATGCCGGAGCCCTGGAACTCGAGCAGCTCGTCCCGGGCGCGCTCCAGCGCGGGGAGGGGCAGTCCAGCGGGTCCGGGGTTGAAGTTGATGACGCGCATGGCTTTGTCCTTTGGAAAATGAACGGCCGTGGCGGCATTCTTCCCCCTGGAGGCCCCCCGGGGGCCAGCGCGAAGGTGGTTGGCTGCCCGCTCGTGGTGCGGGGGGACGGTTTTTTCCAGGAAACGTGTGTGGCCGCCGGGGGATTCGGCGGGTCTGGAGGTCAGGTGGGTTCCTCGGAGGGGTTGACGGAATGGGTACTGCGGGCGTCCCGAGGGGAGGCGTCCGCCTACAGTGAGCTGTATCGACGCTCCCGGCCCATGGTGGCCAGGCTGGTGGCGGGGTTCGCCCCCCTGGACCCCGACGAGGTGGAGGACGTCATCCAGGAGACCTTCGTCCGGGCCTTCCGGGCGCTCCCGAGGCTGAAGGAGGTGGGGGCCTTCGAGGCCTGGCTCCTCTCCATCGCCCGCAACCGCGCGCGGACGCGGCTGGAGCGCAAGTCGAGCACGCGACGGCTGGAGGACGATGTCGCGGACCCGGAGCCGGACTCGGTTCCGCACATTCCGGAGGCGCTCCAACTGGAGCGCGACATCGAGGTGGTGCGGCGGCTCATCGCGGAGCTGCCGGAGGGCGAGGAGAAGCGGACGGTGCAGCTCTTCTACATTGAGGGCGAGCTGTCCGCGCGAGAGATTGCCGAGAAGCTCGGCGTGGGAAAGAGCGCGGTGACGATGCGGCTGGAGCGGTTCCGCTCCCGCATCAAGCGCGAGTTGCTCCGGCGGGTGCTCGCCGGTCGGTGGGAGTGAGACGTGATGAGACACCTGAATGCCGACGCGCTGAGCGCCCTGGCCCGCCGGGAGCCGGAGGCCGTCGCGTACTTCCGCGAGCACCTGGGCACCTCCTGCGAAACCTGTGAGCAGTTCCTCGCCACGAACTCCGGACCCGACGTGCTCGACGGGCAGGTGGACGCACTGCTGCTGGGCCTGGGCCCGGTCGCGAAGCAGGACGCCCCACTGGACGAGGTGGGCCTGGCGCGCGTGCGGCGCGGCCTGCGCCAGGGCCGACCGGACGCGCGCCGCTGGGGACTCGTCGCGGGAGCCATCGCCGCCAGCCTCCTGGCGGTGGTGCTGGTGCCCCGCCTGCGCGCCCCCACCCCCGCCACGGACACCGGCGCGGACACGGACTGGAACGGCGTGAAGGGCCCGAGCGGCAACATCGCCCTGGAGCTGGCGGTGGTGGCGCGGGCCGCGGACGGCGGCCTGCGACGGCTGGACTCGGAGTCGCCCGTCGAGGACGCGGACGTGCTGCTCCTGCGCTACCACGCCACCGAGGCCGGCACCGCCCTGCTCTTCCAGCAGCGGGCCGGACAGGGGCCGGAGCTGCTCGGCCGCTTCCCGCTCGAGGCGGGGACACATGACCTGGAGGGTCCGCAGGGCCTGGCCGGAGTGAGCCTGGAGGGCGAGTCCGGTCCGGTGACGCTCTGGCTGGTGGGCGCGGCCGGCGGGCAGGAGCCGACGCCGGAGGCGGTACGGGAAGTGTTGGTGGGCGGAAGTACGGCCTGGGAACAGAACCGACTGGCCGTCACCCGGTTCGACGTCAGTGTGGGAAGCGGTCAGAATCCCCGCTGACCCATGACCGTGAAGCACCTCCTCCCCATTCTGCTGGCGGGCCTCGTCGCGTGCGCGAGCTCCACGTCCGTGGAGAAGGGCGGCGTCGTGCCGCTGCGGCTCGATGAGGAGGCGCTGTCCAGTGCCTACACCCCGCGGCGCATGGCGCTGCTGGTGGGCATCTCCGAGGTCGACGACCCGCACTGGCGGGGCCTGCGCTACACGACGAAGGACGCCTCGGACCTGGCGGACGCGCTGAGAGACCCCGCGCGGGGCCGGTTCGACCAGGTGCGCGTGCTCTCGCGCCCGGAGGAGACGACGCGCGCCTCCATCCTCGCGGCGCTGCGGCAGCTGCGGAAGGAGGCGCACCGGCCCGACGACGTGGTGGTGGTCTACTTCTCCGCGCACGGCACGCTGGCGCGCGACAACCAGGGCGAGCTGCGGCGCTACCTGGTGACGCGCGACGCGTCCTACCGCGCCATCCCCCAGACGGCGCTGTCCATGGACGCGCTGAAGGCGGAGTTCGACGGGCTGACCAGCCGGCGGCGGCTGCTGGTGCTGGCCACCTGTCACAGCGGCAGCGGCAAGTCGCTCTTGCCCAAGGAGCTGGAGGCGGAGCTGGCCGGCATCAAGTCCGGCTTCTACGCGCGGCCGCTGGAGGAGTCGTCGCGCGCGTCGCTGGTGTTCGCCGCCTGCGACTGGGGCGAGACGGCGCGCGAGGACGAGGGCCTGCGCAACGACATCTACACCCACTTCCTCATCGACGGCCTGGGCGGCTCCGCGGACCGCAACGTGGACGGGGCCGTCACCGCCACGGAGGCGCATGACTACGCGCGCCGCCGCACCTTCGCCTTCACGGAGGGACGCCAGCGGCCCTCGGCGGAAATCCTGGAGGTGGGCGCGGACCCCGTGGTGCTGTCGGGCAGCATCTCCCGCATGGGACGGCCGGAGCTGTTCTCCTACAACCCCCGGCTGGACGGCTTCACCCTCAAGGTGGACGGAGAGCCCCGCACGGACCTGCCGGGCGGCGCGGCGGTGGTGCCGGGCAAGCGGACGGTGGAGCTGACCAAGGGCGACTCGGTGCTGGTGCGGCGCGAGGTGGAAATCACCGCCGGCGAGCGCCTCCCGCTGGAGCGTCTGCTGTCGGAGGCCTTCCCCCGCCGCTCGCTGTCGCTGTTGGGCGGCATGTTCACCTTCGCGGATGCGAACAGCCGCAGGGAGCTGCTGCCGCGGGCGCCGGAGGTGGCGCTGTCGCTGCGGCTGGAGGACCAGCCGCTCCAGGACTGGGCGCTGCTCTTCGACGTGGCCTTCAGCACCGGGAAGCAGAAGCTGCGGGTGGCGCCGGGCAGCGAGGTGCCTTTTGGCTACACGACACTGACCACCGGCGCCGCCCTGCCCTACCTCTGGCGCTGGGAGCGGGTGACGCTGTTCGCCGGCCCGCGTGTGGCCGCTCTGTACCTGGGGCGGTCTTTCGACGTGGAGGCCTTCGCGGGAAGCCAGAGTTTCTTCACGGTGAGCCCCGGCGTGGTGGGTGGCGTGGTGTGGCGTGTCGGTGAGCGGCTGGAGCTGATGTCGCAGGCCCAGCTCATGCTGACGTACGTGGTGGTGGACGGGCGGGGACAGGCCGTGGGCTTCACCGGCGGATGGGCCGGCGCGGGGTATCGGTTCTGATGCGCACGACTTTCCACATCGCGATGGCCGCGCTGCTCGCCCTGATGACGGGCGCGTGCGGCAACATCCAGAACGACCCGTTCCGTGTGGGCACCGTGCGCGGGCAGCTCACCGAGTTCGACGCCGCCGTGGCGCTGGTGTCGCTGGTGGGCCAGCCCGGCGTGCGCAGCAACGTGGACGCCGAAGGGCGCTTCGTGCTCGAGGGTGTGCCCGCGGGCCCCGCGGAGCTGTTCATCGTGGCCACCGCGGAGAAGGCGCTGCGCGTCGGCATCACGGTGCAGGGCGGCCAGTCCATTGAAGTGAAGGGTGTTGCGCCCAACGCCGCGGGCTTCTTCGACATGCGGGTGAAGGCCTCGCAGGGCGAGCGCTTGACGGGCGCGCAGGTGTCCGTCGTGGGCACGCCCTTCCAGCGGCTGCTGCTGGACGACTCGGGGCGCCTGCGCGTGGGGCCGCTGCCGGACGGGTGCTACGGCGTGACGGTGTCCGCCACCGGCTTCCCTCTGACGCAGGCCGAGGCGTGCGTGGGCGCCGGGGAGAAGAAGGAGCTCAAGGTCACCCTGGAGGCCGACCCGGAGTACGTCAACCGCGGCTGCGCGGTGACGGGCTGCGCGGACGGCCTGACGTGTGCGCCCACCAACAACAAGTGCGTGGAGTGCTACGAGGACGCGCAGTGCGCCGGGGGCCTGTCCTGCAAGGGCTTCCGCTGCGAGGGCGCCGGTCCCCAGTGCTCCCCGTGCGACGGGGACTGGAAGTGCAAGGAGGGCACGAGCTGCCAGGACCTGCCCGAGGGCGGCGCGGCGTGCGTGGCGGAGTGCGGCGATGAGGTAGCCCCGGAGAAGGGTTGTGAGCCGGGCTTCACCTGTCAGTCCGGCCGGTGCCTGCCGGACGCGGCGCGCTTCGCGGGGTGCCACGCCCTGCTGGGGCTCGACATGCCCTGCGACGGCGATGCCCGATGCAGGGACCAGGGGCTGTCCGACGGGCTCTGCGTGGAGGGTGCGTGCACCGTCGCGTGCAGCTCGGACCGTGAGTGCCCGGGCTCACTGCGCTGTCTGGACTCCGCCGTCGGCCGCGTCTGCCGGGCGAAGCGCTGACCCGTGAATCCCCGGCCCCACCTTCGTGCCCGGCTGGCCCTGGTAGCCCTCGTCTCCGCCAGCCTCTGGGCCTGTGACACGCCCCCGGGCCCGTCGCAGCCCGCCCCCAACGCCGCGCCCGTGCTGCGCATCCTCCGTCCGGAAGCCGCGACGGGGCTGCGCGTGGGCCAGCCCGTGGAGTTCGAGGCGCACGTCGAGGACGCGGAGGACGGCGACGCGCTGGGCGACAGCGTGCTCTGGGTGTCCTCGCGGGAAGGGCAGCTCACCCGAGGCGTGCGCGCCACCGCCACCTTCCGCGAGGAGGGCGACGTGACGCTGACGGCCACGGTGGTGGACTCGGGTGGCCAGGTCTCCAGCGCGTCGCTGAGGCTGAATGTCCTGGGCACGGGCGCGCCCGCCGCGAGCGTGCTCCGCCCCGCGGCCGGCAGCGCCTTCAACCTGGGTGAGCCGCTGGATCTGGAGTGCGAGGCCCGCACCGTCGGCGGCTTGCGGCTGACGGGCGGCGCGGTGCACTGGACGTCCGCCCTGACGGGGCCGCTGCCCCCGGGCGAGACGGCGCGGACCACGCTGCGGGTGGCGGGCGAGGACACCCTCACCTGCACCGCGACGGACCCGGACACGGGCGTCAGCACCACCGCCACCGTGCGCGTCACCGTGCGCGCCACCCGGGCGCCGTCGGTGCTCATCACCCGCCCCGAGCAGGCGGAGGTGTACGTGAAGACGGGCGAGCCGGTGCCCTTCGCGTCCACCCTCCTCTTCCGCGCCACGGCGCAGGACTTCAACGCCGACAGCGGCGCGGGCAACCTGGACGGCGTCATCCGGTGGGTGCTGGAGCCGGGGAGCATCGAGCTCGGCGAAGGGCCCTCCCTGGAGCACACCTTCACCGAGCCCGGTGAGTACACGGTGACGGCGCGCGCGGTGGACGGCCAGGGCAACGCGGCCACCGACAGCGTCCGCATCCGGCTCGTCACCAACCTGCCCCCGTGGTGCGAAATCGACGCGCCGCTCGCCAGTGCGCGGCTGCTTCGGGGCGCGTCCAGTACGCTGCGCGGCCGGTGCGTGGACCCGGAGACGGGCGCGACGGTGGCACCCACCTGGGCCACCAGCGTGTCCTCCACGCCGCTGGGCACGGGCGAGGTCCTGGACACCGTCTTCACCGTGGCCGGCGCGCAGACGCTCACCGCCTGCGCGGTGGACCCGGAGGACGCGACGCTGCGCGGCTGCGCGCGGCAACAGGTGCGCGTCATCGTCAACTCGGCCCCTTCGGGCTGCGCCATCCAGGCGCCCCGTCCAGGCGCGGTGGGGAATGCCGGGCGGACGCTGACGCTGGCGGGCTCGGCCACGGACGCGGAGGACCCGCAGGGAGATTTGCGCTTCGTCTGGACGTCCTCGCGTGACGGGGCGCTGGCGAGAGGTGCGGGCACCACCACCAACCGGCTGACCACCCCGGGCACGCACGTGCTGACGCTCACCGTGACGGACCCCTGGGGCCTGGCCTGCGCCGCCACCGTCTCCGTGACGGTGAACGGGGCGCCCGAGGTCCGCGTGGAGGCCCTGCGCCAGGGCGACACCGACTGCCTCGAGGAGCCGTGCCGCGAGGGGCAGCCCATCATCGCCACCGGCTCCGTGAACGACCTGAAAGTTCCGACTGCCCTCTCGAGGCTGGCGTGGCTGGACAGCCTGGGCGGCCAGGTGGAGGTGGGCGCGGGCAACAGCCCCGTCGTCACCCTCACCGCGCCCGGCGTGGGCCGGCACACGGTGATGCTGCTCGCCGAGGTCCGCGACGGCGCGGTGGGCCGGGCCGCGGCCTCCTTCACGGTGCTTCCCACCGGGCGGCCTCGGTTGATGGACGTCGTGACGGGCGCGAATGAGTCCGCCATGGCGCTGGCGTATTTCGGCGGCGGGCTGCGCTTCGTGGACGGCGCCGCGGCCTCGGTGTTCAGCACGGAGCCTTCCGTGGGGACGCTGGCCGTGAGCGCGCCGGCCCTGGCGCTGTCCACCCTGCGCACCTCCACCGGCGAGGTGCTCTTCGTGGGCACGGACGGTGGCGGCGTGCACCGGTGCGTGGAGAATACGTGCACGCGCTTCACGGGCGGGCCGCTGGGCGCCACGGAAGACCGCGTGACGGCGATGGCCGTGAGGGAGGCTCCGGACCTGCTGCTGCTGGGCACGGGCCGGGGGCTCATCCTCACCCGCGCGAGCAACCCCTCCGCGGGTGGGCGCGCCGGCACCATCGTCGGCCAGCGACTGCTGGAGGGGCGCGTGGTGCGGCAGGTGGTCTTCTCACCCCGGTCCACATCCACGCGAGTGAAGGCCTGGGCCGCGACATCCGCCGGCCTGGCCGAGCTGACCCTGACCGCGGGGAACGACTTCGAGCCGGCGCTCGCCGACGTCTCGGTGGCGTTCCACGTGCCGCCCGAGGTGCCTGACCTGGACGTGCTGTCCGTGGCGGTGGGCCCGGAGGGGCAGGTCTTCGTGGGGACGCGCAGGGGCTTCAGCGCGCTGGGCAGCCCTGGCCCCGCGCTGCGCGCCGCGCCGTGGGAGTTGTCGGACGAGCGGGTGACGGCGCTCCACTTCGAGCGGCGGACCACGGAGGCCGGCACGCGCGACGTGCTGTGGGCCGGCACGAGGGACGGGCTGGTGCGCTACGACGTGGCCGCCGACATCGTCACCCCGTTCGGCACCAACGAGGGGCTGCCCGACTCGGACGTGCGCGCACTGCTCGCGACGCCGGAGGGTGTCCGCTACATCGCCACCCCGAAGGGTGTGGCGCGGTACTCGGCACAGTAGGCGGGGACTTCAGTCCCTGGAGCCACCCGGAGCCGGAGCCAGCACCAGGCCGTCGCGGGAGAAGCGCTCCACCGCGCCCCGCAGCTCCGCCTCGGGCATGCCGGTGGCCGCGGCCACGTCGGCGACGGCCAGTCCCTCCACCGCCATCTTCAGCACCAGCAGCGCGGGCGGCGTGGCCTCCACGTAGTACGTCACCAGGTGCTCCGGGTGACGCCACAGCAGGGCCAGTTCCTCCCCCGCCTCCGGCTCCGGCAGCGTCCCCTGCGCGCGCACGTACGCGCAGAGCCGGTAGGGGTGCTCCAGCACCGCGAGCGTGGGGTTGGCCGTCAGTCGCTCCACCCGCTCCGGCGGGGCCTCGGAGGCGAACACCGCGAAGTCCGTCCACTCGAAGCGGGCCAGCGCCGGCACGAAGGCCGCGAGCCCCCGCGGCGCCGCCGCGTCCGCGACGAAGGCCGGGAAGCCCTCGGCCAGGTGGTTCAATTCGTGGTGCCGCGCCGGCCGCGTCAGCGTGTAGGCCTCCACCAGGGCGTCCCAGGGCTCGGCCTCCACCGCCTTGCGCACCAGCGGGAAGACCTTGTCCAGCACGCCGCGCACGTGCCCGCGCACGAAGTCGCCATAGACGGAGACACGGCCGCGCGGCGCGTCCCAGCCGGGGTGCTCCGCGTACAGCGCGTCCAGCGACTGCGCGCCGGGGCGGGCGAAGTACGCGCCCATGCTGTCGAAGAAGTGCTTCAGCCCCGGCTTCATCGCTCCGCCACCTTCCGCAGCGCGGCGCGCGCCACGTCCGCCTCGTCCAGCACCGCGTCCAGCGAGGGGATGTCCTGGTCCCACTCGATGAGCGTCGCCACCGGACCGGTGCGTCGCAGCACGTACTCATAAAGCGACCACACGTCGCCGCAGACGCGGTCGCCGTGCGTGTCGATGATGACGTCCGGGTAGCGCGTGTGGCCGGCCAGGTGGACCTGCACCACCCGCTCCAGCGGCAGCGCGTCCACGAAGGCGCGCGCGTCGTACCCGTGGTTGAGCGCGTTGACGTAGACGTTGTTCACGTCCAGCAGCAGGCCGCAGTCCGCCTCTTCCACCACGTGCCGCAGGAAGTCCGCCTCGGGCAGCGTGCCGCCCGGCATGTTCGCGTAGTAGCTCGGGTTCTCCAGCAGGAAGGGCCGGCCCACGCGCGCCATGACTTCACGCACGCGCGGCACCACGTGCTCCACGGCGGCCTCGGTGAAGGGCAGCGGCAACAGGTCGTGCAGGTACACGCCGTCCAGCCGTGAGTAGCAGAGGTGGTCCGAGAAGAACGGCGCATCCACGCGCGCCACCAGCGCCGCCAGCCGGGTGACGTAGTCCCCGTCCAGCGCATCCGGCCCGCCGATGTCGAGCCCCACGCCATGCGGCAGCACCGGCCACCGCTCCGCGCAGGCGTCCAGGGTGCGCTGCGGCCTTCCTCCCAGCGTGAGGAAGTTCTCCGGGATGATTTCCACCCAGTCGAGCGAGCGCTCGGTGCGGGGCAGCTCCTCGTAGAAGCTCCGCCTCAACCCGATGCCCGCGCCCAGCGGCTTCAGCCCGTGTCGGCTCGCGTAGGTTGCAACCACCGGGGACTCCTCCTCAGGGGGTACGAACGACACGGGCGGCGGGAGCATTCCTCCCACCGCCCGCGATCAGAGGCCGGCATTCACCGGCCCCCGGCATGAAGCGCGATTACTTCTTCGCGCCGCCACAGGAACCGGAGCCGCAGCTGCCCTCGGCGCCCTTCTCCGGGGTCGCGGCGGGAGCAGCGCCCTCCTGCTTCTGGCCGCTGCAGCCGCCCTCGGCGCCCTTCGCCTCGGTGGCCTTCGCGCCGCAGCTGCCCTCGGCGCCCTTCTCGGCGGTGGCCGGCTGGGCCTCCGCGGACTTGGTGGACGCACAGCCGGTGGCCAGCGCGGACAGGGAGAGGGTGCCGACGATCGCCGCGAGGGTCTTGACGTTCATGGTGTTGCTTCCTTTCGAGACTGCTTTGGGGGGTGAGGTACGGCTCGAGTTGCTACAGCTTGAACTGCGTGGAACCCCAGGCGTCGACAGAGACCTCGGCGGTCTCGCCCACCTTGAGCACCAACGCTTCCGTCCGCTTGATGCCGTAGGCCTCGAGCGGAATCTGGAACTTCGCGCGCACGCGCAGCAGGTCACCGGCGGCGCGATTCTTCGTCTCGGCGGACTCCTTGAAGTACGTGGCCGTGACTTCCACCGGCTCCTCGCGCGTGACTCCGTGCACGGTGAAGCGGCCCTTGCCCTGCACCTTCAGCGGCTTGCCCGGCTCCAGCGCGGCGGGGAGCGCCAGGTCGGCGAACTCGAAGGTGATGTCCGGGGACTTCGCGGCGTCCAGCCAGCGGTCATTCTGGAGGTGCCCATCGCGCGTCTCGTTGCCCGTCTTGATGGACTTCACGGGCACCTGGAACTTCCCGCTCGCCTTGTTGCCCTTCACCTCGACGCGGCCCTTCACCTGGTTGGACAGGCCGTTGATGACCTCCAGCGGCGCGTCCAGCATGAAGGCCACGGTGTCGCGGCTGTTCGGGTCATTGAAGACGAAGGCCTGCGTCGTGGCGGCGGGCTCCGCGGCGAGCGCGGGCAGGGACAGGAGGGCGACGAGCGCGAGGAAACGGGGTGACATGTTGGACCTCATTTACGGGTGTCGGAAGTTCGCGGATGCATCCGGTACGCAGCTTCCGTCCGCCGGTTACACCGTCCGTCCCGCCACCTTCGTTCAGAAGCCAGCGCCGCGGGTGCGCCGACCGTCCATCGCCTCACGCAACAGGCTGTCCGGGGCCGGCACCAGCTTGACTCTTCCGCCCGTGTCAGCCCTGACCCCCAGGGTTTCTAGCAGACCTTCCACCTCCGCAAAAGAAGGTCGCTGGAGGTGCCGCGACAGCAGCGCATTGAAGAGGGGCTGTCCCGCGACAGCATCCACCGCCGAGCCAAATGCGCCGAAGGTGGACGTAGGCCCGCGCTCCGCCAGCAGCTCCAGCACGTCCTCCAGCCGGCGCTTGTTTCCAGTGATACGGCGCAATTCCACATCGAGGCGCAGGGCGAACAGGGCGCCCGTCCAGTAGACGCCGAGGGAGAACGGGCTGCCTGCGATGACCTCCTCCATCGTCCTGTCACCGGACCGTGCGCGCGCGCGAGAGAAGCCGTCCGCGAGCTCCTCCCACGCGCGCTCCGCGCTCTGCCGCCCGGAGCGCGCGCGCGCCAATTCGGTGAAGTAGGTGGCCAGTCCCTCCGAGAGCCAGGGCACGCGCGGGAGGATGACGGGGTGGGCGAGGTGAAGCATCTCGTGCACGGCGACCCAGTCGCGCTGGAAGGCGGCGGCCTCGGTGTCGCGGCCGACGAGGATGGAGATGCTGGGCGGCGAGCTCCACTGCACCATGCCGAAGAGACTGGAGCCGCGGCGCGCGGCCACGGGGATGACACGCACGGAGATGCGCGGGTACGGAAAGGCGCGGCGCACGGTGCGCACCTCCTCCGCGGCCTGGCGCAGCCACTCGCAGATTTCCGCGTCGGTCAGGTGCGTGAAGTGCCCGAGGATGCCGACGTCCAGCACCGCGTCGGGAAGCTGGACCTGACACCTGCGCCCGCCGAAGCCATGGAAGCCCGAGTCCACCAGGTCCTCGCCGCGCAGCCGGTAGAGGCCACCCTCCCCCGGCGTCCACGGAAGCAGCGCGTCCGCGCCCTCCACGTACAACTCCACGCGCAGCTCCGGGGGCACCACACGCGGGCGGATGAGGTACTCGCGCCCGGCCACGTGGCGCGCGTCACCGTCACCGATGCCGGAGAAGAAGCCCGGCCCCTCTGTGCGGATGCGCGCGTCCAGCGCGTAGCGGTAGCGCAGGAAGCGCGTACCGGAGGGCAGGCTCACCGCGCCGCTGCGGACAGGTAGCGAGCGCACCTCGCCGTCGTCGCTCCAGACCTGCACGGAGTCCACGCCGCCGGGCTCGCTGAAGAGGAACTCGCGGGGCGAGCCACGCACGAGCACCACCTCCACGTCGAGCGAGTGCTCCGGCTCGCGCACGTAGGTGATGTTGTAGCGGAGCGCCGCCGGGTCTCCCTCCGGACGCGTGCGTGCGGGTGTCTGGCAGGACAGCGCCGCGAGCGCGAGCAGGAGCAGTGCGGCCGACCGTGAGCGCCCCATCCAGGCGCGCGCCGAAGCAGTGCTTTCATCCAGTCTGCGTCCCACGCGTCACCTCGAAGCGCTGCGCCAGCGGTCGCGAGAATACGCCAATGCGCGAGGCCGTCCGTGCCGCCACGCCACGAACAGCGCTCACCGGGCATGGATGGCTCCCGCCACTCCCCGGCCATTCTTCACCGGGCGCGGATGGCTCACGCGAGCGGCGCTGCCCTAGAGTCGCGCGCCATGCCCGTCACCATCCGGACGCCTGATGGCGAGATGTCCTACCGAGGATTGGACGAGGTCCGTCAGGCACTGACGACGGGCCTCGTGGATCCCACGGACCAGATTCGTCTCTCCGAGTCGGAGCCCTGGCGGCCGGTGAGCGAGGTCGCCGGCACTCGCCCCCGGTGGCGCTGGAAGGAGCACTTCCACTGGTACGTCCTCGCCGCCGTGCTCATGGGCATGCGCCTGACGGGCTTCGGCCTGCTCTGGCTGCTGCTCGCCGTGGGCGCGCACGCGCTGTGGCGGAACACGATGCGCCGGGGCCCACGCGGCGGCCTCCGGTGGTGGTGAGCACCACCCCAAACTCAGTGTGACTTCTTCCCCGAGGCCGGAGCCGGAGCCGCCTCCGTCCCCTTCCCGCCCGCGAGCAGGAACTCCCGCGCCGCTTCCAGGATTTCATCCGACAGCGGCAGTCCCTTCGTCGCCCGGGCCAGCGTCATCGCGCCGATGACGAACGTCACCGTCGCCAGCGCCCGCTTCCGCGCGGTGACGCCGTCCTCGCCCGGCACGTGCGCGGCCATCTCCTTCGCCAGCCCGTCGATTCCCTCGGCGAAGACCTCGCGCGCCTCGGGCGTGCCCCGCGCCAGGTCCGACAAGATGGACGGCATCACACAGCCCGTCTCCATGTTGTCGCGGATGTGCCGGTTGAGGTACCGGCGCACGAAGTGGCTCAGCCACTCCGCGCCCCGCAGTTCTTCCAGCCCGCCCAGCCACCGCTCGCCGTTGCGCTGGAAGAACGCGCGGACGGACTCCGCGAGCAGGGAGTCCTTCGACGTGAAGTGGGCATAGAAGCCGCCCACCGTCAGCCCCGCCGCGCGCATGACACGCTCCACGCTCGCGCCCTCGAAGCCCTGCTTGCGGAAGAGGTTCTCCGCCGCGGTCAGGATTCGCTCGCGCGTGGCCTGCTTGTGCTCCGGTCCATACCGCATCGCTTGCGTCTCCTACTCGCGGCCTCCGGCGCCGGGGGGCCGGAACAGCATGCACGTGGTCGTGCCGTGGGCATACAGCTTCCCCGAGGCATCCGTCAGCTTCGCCTGCGCCGTGGCCACCCGCCCGCCCACGTGCACCACTTCCCCCGTACACGTCAGCCGCCCCGTGTCATGGGCGATGGCGCGCACCAGATTCACGTGCAGCTCCAGCGTCGTGTACCCGGAGCCCGCCGGCAGCGTGGAGTGCACCGCGCACGCCAGCGCCGAGTCCAGCAACGTGGCCGCCAGCCCACCGTGCACCGTGCCAATGGGGTTGTAGTGGTACTCCGCCGGCTCCACCGCGAACACCGCCCGCCCCTCCGACACCTCCACCGGCGCGAAGCCCATCAGCTCCGCGATGGGCGCCCCGGGCACCTCACCCTTGATGATGGCGCGCAGGTACTCCAGGCCGGACAGCG
This sequence comes from Pyxidicoccus sp. MSG2, assembly GCF_026626705.1. Lineage (NCBI taxonomy): Bacteria > Pseudomonadati > Myxococcota > Myxococcia > Myxococcales > Myxococcaceae > Pyxidicoccus > Pyxidicoccus sp. MSG2. The sequence goes on along the minus strand of NZ_JAPNKC010000001.1, from coordinate 9,656,623 downwards.
TCTTCGCCGCCGCCACGCCCTCGCGCGGGTCCCTCCACGTCACGGTGCGAGTCCGGTGCCCAGCGCTCCCCTCACTCATCGGTGCTTCCTCCCGGTTGGAATGATGCTCGTCATCCAATACTTCAGCCAGGCCTGCAACCCCGGCACACATCTGCTTGCCATGATGGCATGATGCACATAATAAAAAGACCTGGTGAGCGCACACGGGAAGCGGGGGTCCGGGCGTCCGGCCCGTTCATCGCCTCCTCCCAGGCGTGCAGGGAGAGCAAGGCCATGCAGAAGCGGCGAGTCGCGGTGACGGGGCTGGGGCTCATCAGCCCCTGTGGCACGGGCGTGGAGAAGAGCTGGGACGCCCTGGTGAACGGGCGGAGCGGCGTGGGGCCCATCACCCTCTTCGACGCGAGCCGGCTCGACTGCCGCATCGCCGGGGAGGTGAAGGACTTCGAGCCCGAGGACTACATCGAGCGGCGCGAGGTGCGGCGGATGGACCGCTTCGCGCAGTTCGCGGTGGTGGCGGCGGACATGGCCCTGGCGGACTCGGGGCTGAAAATCACCCCGGAGAACGCCGAGCGCGTGGCCGCCATCATCGGCTCCGGCATCGGCGGTATCGCCAGCATGGAGGAGACCTACCGCAAGGCGCTGGAGAAGGGGCCGGACCGCATCAGCCCGTTCTTCATCCTCCAGATGATCATCAACATGGCGCCCGGCTACGTCACCATGCGCCACGGAATCAAGGGGCCCTCCTGGTCCACCAACTCCGCCTGCTCCACCAGCGCCCACTCCATTGGCGAGGCGATGCGCGGAATCCAACGCGGCGAGTTCGACGCGGCGGTGGCCGGCGGCTCCGAGGCCCCCATCTCCCTGCTGGGCGTGGGCGGCTTCGCGGCGATGAAGGCCCTGTCCACGCGCAACGACGCGCCCCAGGAGGCCAGCCGCCCGTTCGACGCGGACCGCGACGGCTTCGTGCTCGCCGAGGGCGCCGGCATGGTGGTGCTCGAGGAGTGGGAGCAGGCCCGGGCGAGGGGCGCGCGCATCTACGCGGAGCTGTCCGGCTATGGCGCCAGCTCCGACGCGCATCACGTCACCTCGCCCGCACCCGAGCACGAGGGCGCCCAGCGCAGCATGCGCGCCGCCCTGAAGGACGCGGGCCTCACTCCCGCGGACATCGGCTACGTCAACGCGCACGGCACCTCGACGGACATCGGCGACGTGCTGGAGATGCAGGGCATTGCCCGCGTCTTCGGCGACGCCGCACGCTCGCTCGCCGTGTCCTCCACCAAGTCCATGACGGGCCACATGAACGGCGCGGCCGGCGCCGCCGAGGCCGTCATCAGCGTGCTCGCCCTCACCCGCGGCGTGCTCCCGCCCACCATCAACCTCCGGAACAAGGACCCGCGAATCACCCTGGACTGCGTGCCCCACACCGCCCGCGAGGCCCGCGTCGACGCCGTCATGAGCAACTCGTTCGGCTTCGGCGGCACCAATGTGTCACTCGTGTTCCGGCGCTCGGCCGACTGAGCCTTCGCCCTTCGCCAGTTCTCTCTTTGTAAACCGTGAAATCCTGTTTACTGACGTGCTACAGGTCCGATGTCGCAGTGCGCCAGTAAACCTTTGACAAGGTGCGGCGAAGGCCTGCTGGAGCCCACACGCCCGTAGGCCGAAAGCAGTGTGATTATATAGGCTTACGGCGGTTTCTGCTGACCTGTCGGACCGGTGGGCAGCTGTTCCGTCGCCCGCCAGACAGGGGTGCCCCCACCCCAAAACGTTCATTGCAAATCGGTAAATCGATTTGCAAAGTGGCCCCAGGCCCGAGGAGCGCGAGGTCCGGCGCGATCCAGAAGGGCCACCGATTCGGCCATGAACGACAACGCACTGAACGCCAACGTGGGCCTGAAGCTCCGTGGGCTGCGGCTTGCACGCAACATCAAGCAGGCAGACGCGGCCAAGGATCTGGGGGTGTCCCCCGCGTACCTGAACCTCATCGAGAAGGGGAAGCGGGTGATGCCCTTCCCGCTGCTCTGGAAGGCCCTGCGCTACTTCGACCAGGACCCCGAGCAGTTCATGTCCACGCTGGGCGAGGGCCGCGTGGACGAGGCGCTGGCGAAGCTGCTGGATGAGCCACTGCTCAAGAGCCTCGACATCGACCCCGAGTCGCTCCAGTCGCTGTCGGCCGAGCCGAAGCTGGCCGGCACGGTGGCCGCGCTCTTCAACCTCTACAAGAACACGCGCACGCAGCTGGAGAACGTGCTCGCGCAGCTCAACGTGGAGGAGCGCACGCGGGCGCAGGGCGGCGCGCAGAACGGCACGGTGCCGGGTGTTCGCTTCGACTACTCGCCCTTCGACGAGGTCAGCGACTTCCTGGAGAAGCACCGCAACTACTTCCCGGAGCTGGAGGAGCAGGCGGAGGCGATGCGGCGCGACATGAGCCTGGAGCGCCAGCTCACCAGCGGCCAGCTCATCCGGCTGCTGGAGGAGCGCTTCGGCTACCGCGTCCTCTTCGACGACCCGGCGCCCAGTGGCTCGTCCGTGGTGCGGCGGCTGGACCCGGAGGAGAAGACGCTCACCCTGTCGCCCTTCCTCACCGAGCAGCCGCTGAAGTTCCAGATTGCCGCGTCCATCGGCCTGCTCGTCATGGACCGCGAGAAGCTGGTGGAGCGCATCCTCGTGGCGGGCCGCATGCGGCACGGCGAGACGGAGCGGCTCATCAAGGTCAACCTGGCCAACTACTTCGCCGGCGCGCTGATGCTGCCCTACGGGGACTTCTTCAAGGAGGTGCAGCGCACGCGCTACGACGTGGAGCTGCTCTCCAGCATCTTCGGCTCCACCTACGAGACGGTGGCGCACCGGCTCTGCAACCTGTCGGACCCGAAGCGCCCGGGCATCCCCTTCCACTTCCTGCGCGCGGACATCGCCGGCAACATCTCCAAGCGCTACAGCGGCACCGGCATCCGCTTCGCCACCGGCGGCGGAAGCTGCGCGAAGTGGGCCGTGCACCTGGCCTTCCTCAACCCGTCCCAGATCACCCGTCAGTATTCGATCATGCCGGACGGCACGACGTACTTCTGCTTCGCCAAGGTGCAGCTGCAGCCGATTGAGGGCTCCATCGTGAAGGGCACGGCCTACTCCATCGGCCTGGGCACCCACGCGGAGAACGCGAAGTACCTGGCCTACGGCCTGCCCACGACGGACCTGCGCAAGGACGCGATTCCGTCCGGCATCTCCTGCCGCTTCTGCGAGCGCACGGACTGCAACCAGCGCGCGGCCGCCAGCTACCGCTTCGCCTTCGCCTTCGACGAGTACACGAAGAAGGACTGCTTCTTCTCCCCGCTGCTCGTCCACGAGCAGGGCGACAAGGCGGAGCGCGTGCATCACTCGGCGGACGGAGGCCCGGCCCATGCGCACGGGGGCGGCGTGCAGGTGCGCCCCGTGAATGGCCCGCTCGAGGTCCCCGTCAACGGGACTCACATCAGCGAGAAGGACGATTCGTTGGACAAGGCGCCCCGGCGCCGCAAGGGTGGCGACGCCTGAGGTTCGCATGCACCCGACCGACGACTCCCAACGCGCCCACATCCTCGACGCCATCCAGAAGCAGAAGAACGCGCTGGCCCCGCTGCGCATCACCGGCTCGCCCACCGAGGTGGGCCAGGGGCTGGTGAGCCTCGCGGAGCTGCACGGCCTGCTGGAGGACCATGCCGCGAGCCGCGAGTTCTACGAGGAGGCGCTCGGCCTCTTCCAGCAGGCGAAGTACAAGCCCGGCCAGGCGCAGGCGTTGCTCGGCCTGGGCATCGTGAAGGCGAACTTCGAGGATCACCGCGGCGCGATTGAGCACATCGCCCAGGCGGCCCTGCTCTTCAACGAGGCGAAGGACCGCGAGGGCGAGGCCCTGGCCCGCGCCTGCATCGGCGAGTCCCTGCGCGCGCTGGGCCAGCCGGAGGCCGCCGAGGAGAAGTACCAGGAGGCGCTCATCCTCCTGCGCCAGACGCGCAACCCCGACCGCATCGCGCGGCTGCTGCTCGACATCGGCGACATCCGCATGGAGAAGGGCGAGTACGAGCCCGCCCGCAAGCGCTTCCTGGAGGCCGTGCCGCTGCTGGAGCAGGGCGAGGACCCGGAGGCGCTCGCGCAGGGCCACCTGCTGCTGGGCGAGTCCGAGGGCCTGCTGGGCAACCACGACGGCGCCCGCCCCCACCTCTTGCGGGCGGTGGAGCTCTACAAGGAGCTGCACGACCACGTGTACGAGGCCCGCGCCCGGTGGGACCTGGGCCTGTCCTGCTACTACCTGCAGGACTTCGCCGCGGCCCGCGCCCAGTTCGAGACGGTGCTGCCGCTGTACGAGGAGCAGGGCCGCGCGGACGAGGTCGCCAAGGTCCGCAACGTGCTGGCCCACTTCGCCGCGCGCGGCGTCTGAAATACGAAGCGCTCCTCCCCTGCTCCAGGGGAAGAGCGCCGCACCTGCGTCACGTCAGGCCTGGATGCCGGCACCCACCGCAATCGCCAGCAGGCCCAGCACGCCCGCGGCGATGACGGTGTAGCGCCACTCGCCCTTGAGCCCGAGCAGCGTACCCGCCACCGCGAGGCGCGCCACCGGCGTCACCAGCAGCAGCGACGCCGCGCCCTTGCGCAGCAGGTCGATGGTGACGTGCACGTCCTCCGAGCGCGGCAGGGCCTCCAGGCCGAGCGACACCACGAACATGCCGCCGCTGAGCACCGCGCCGCCGCGCAGCACCCGGGCAATCCACCGGTCTCCAGCCACCGCGAGGTCCCGACGCCGCGCACGCGCCCCGGGCGTCGTGTCGAACCCGGGGTGGGTGATGGGCTCCGGTTCCACTTCCGGCGCCAGCGACTCCGGCCGCGCCGTGTTCACCACCGCGTTGTGGGCACGGTGCGTGTCCGCCATCACCGCCGCGGACACCACATGCGCCTTGGCGCCGGCTGATTCCGGCTCGCTCACTTCACCATGCTCGGCCACAGTCCCGCCCCTCCCTTCCACAACATCTGGCTCGCCACCACCAGCAGCACCACCGCGAAGAGCCGCTTGAGCACGGCGGTGGGAACCTTGGGCATCAGCCGGCCGCCGACGTACGCGCCGAACAGCACCCCCACCACCAGCGGAGACACCAGCGCCAGCTTGAGATGCCCGTGCAGTGCGTAGGCGGCCACGCTCGCGGCCCCCGTCACGCCCACCATCATGTTGCTGGTGGCGCTGGCGACCTTGAACGGCACCCGCATGCCGTAGCTCATCAGCGGCACCTTCAGCGGGCCGCCGCCCACGCCCAGCAGCGAGGACAGCCCGCCCGCGATGAAGGAGCCGGAGATGCCCAGCGGGTAGTTCATCGGCGTGTAGTCATCCAGCGTCGCCGGCTCCCGCCGCGGCGAGCGCAAGAGCAGCATCTGCAGGGAGACGTAGAGGGTGAACAGGCCGAACACCACCGCCACCATCGCCGGGGCCACCATCGCCGCCACCACGCCACCGGCGATGGCGCCCATCACCGTGGCCAGCTCCAGCGTCAGCCCCAGCCGGATGTCACTCAGGTGATTGTGCACGTAGCCCGCGGCCGCCGCGCACGAGTTGGCCACCACGCACATGAGGCTGGCCGGTACCGCCTCCTCGAGGGGGATGCCGAAAAACAACACCATCACCGGGACGAGGACGATGCCTCCTCCAATGCCAAGCATCGCCCCGAGAGAGCCCGCGAGGCCGCCCGTCACCATGAGGAGTAGGACCGTCATTCCTCCACGAGGATAGGAGCGGTCCCCTGGTTCGGACAGCGGCATTCCCCTCTGGGGAAAATGCTCGCCAGGATGCCTGCCCTGCGCGCGAGGAACTGTGTGCTGTCAGCCAGTACGCATGGACGCTATGCGGCACACGCGCCGAGTGTGCCCTCGGGAAACACCTCGAGGAAACGCGCGCGCGTCCGGGGGGTGAACGTCCCCCGGGCCATGTAGCCGTGCAGCCTGCGCAACACGCCGCGCGCGGACTCCAGCGCGCCCTCCACCTCGGCGGCGAAGTCGAGGGTGTCGTTGCGGTACAGCTCATGGAAGGACAGGTGCGCGTAGGCCGGCAGCGAGCGCATGCGCCCCATGGGGCTGGAGAGGAAGAGTCCGGAGACGTACAGCCCGCGCACCCAGCCGTCCACGTCCGCCTTGGACGGCGACTGGCCCACGCGCTCCTGCGACGACAGGCGCACCAGCTCGTAGATGCCTCGGCCGATGCCGCGCCACGGGAAGCCCGGGCTCTTCACCACCTGACACTTCTCGCGGATGCGCGGCGTGCCCATCAGCTCCACGCCGTGCAGCTCGCGCAGATAGAAGAGCGTCTGCGCCCACTCGATGTCGCGGTGCGCGTCGCGTGCCTGCTCGCCGCGGCGGCGGTGGCGGCTCACCAGCCTGTCCACGACCGGATACAGCCGGCGGTCCAGACACAGGTGCGTGAAATAGCCCGCCAACAGCGCGAGCCCCGCCTCGTTGCCCACCAGCGCGCCGGCGGCGACGAGCTCCGCCATCTTCAGGCCGAAGCCCACCGGCGCGCGCTCGTGGTACAGGCGGGCGAAGTGCGGCCGCTCCCGCTCCGGGAGGAAGGCCGACAGCCCTCCGCGCACGCCTTCACACAGCGGCAGGTCCGGCAGCGCCGCGCCGAAGCGCGCATACGGGAGGTCCTCGGCGAGCGCGCGCACCCAGTCCGCCGGCAGGTCGCCCGGATTGGCGGCCATCCGTTCGATGGCGGTCAGATGCATCAGCAGCGTGGGCATTCCCCACACTGCTATCCAGTGGCTCACGTCATTGCAATGCTCGAATGAAATCGAGCGCTTTGCGCTCGACAGGGTGGGCGTTACAGTCCGCGACCTCCAGCATCCCCTTCCATCCGTTCAGGAGTTCATCGGCCCATGAATTTCAGCTTCGTCTCCGGCGATGTCACGAAGGCGAGCGGCGAGCTGCTCGTCATTCCCCTCTTCGAGGGCGAGCTGGGAGACACCGCCCCGTCCTCCCTGGCCGCGGCCGACTCCGCCCTGGAGGGGCGCCTGCGCGGCGCCGCCACCCAGGAGGGCTTCAAGGCCAAGGCAGAGCAGTCCTTCCTGATGCACACGCACGGCCGCGCCACCGCGGAGCGCGTGCTGCTGCTGGGCCTGGGCAACCGCGCCCGCTTCCAGCCCGAGGTGCTGCGCCTGGCCGCCGGCCGCGCGGTGAAGGCGGCGCAGCGGCTGAAGGTGGGCTCGGTCGCCTTCGTGCTGCCGGCCACGGACGCGGCGGAGAGCGCCGTGCGCGCGGCGGTGGAGGGCCTGGGGCTGGGCCTCTACCGCTTCGACAAGTACAAGTCCTCCGCCCGCGAGGAGAAGAACCCGGCGAAGGTGACGAAGGTGGCCCTGGTGCTGCCCGACGGCACCGAGAAGTCGAAGGCCCTGGACGACGCGCTGGCGCTGGGCAAGCGCATCGCGGACGCCACCAACTGGGCGCGAGACCTGGTCAACGAGCCGCCCAACGCGGTGACCCCCAAGGCGCTGGCCGAGGCCGCGCGGCAGGCGGCGAAGGAAGGCGGCCTGCAGGTCACCATCGGAGGCCAGCGCGAAATCGAGAAGCTCAACATGGGCATGTTCCTGGGCGTCACCGCCGGGAGCACCGAGGAGCCGCGCCTCATCCACGTCGCCTACACGCCGAAGAACGCGCGTGACGCGAAGCGCCCGCCGCTGGCGCTGGTGGGCAAGGCGATTACGTTCGACTCGGGCGGCCTGTCCCTCAAGCCCACCGAGGGCATGGTGGAGATGAAGACGGACATGGCCGGCTCGGCCGCGGTGCTGGGCGCGATGAAGGTCATCGCCGCGCTCAAGCCGCCCTTCCCCGTGCACGCCTTCATCGGCGCGTGCGAGAACATGCCGTCCGGCAACGCGTACAAGCCCGGTGACATCCTCACCTCGCGCCTGGGCAAGACGGTGGAAATCACCAACACCGACGCGGAAGGCCGCCTGGTGCTGGGCGACATCCTCACCTGGGCCTGCGAGCACAAGCCGTCCGCCGTCATCGACCTGGCCACCCTCACGGGCGCGTGTGTCATCGCGCTGGGCAACTACATCGTCGGCGCCTTCGGCGAGCACGACGGCGCGGTGAACGAGGTGCTCCAGGCCGCGCGCACCGCGGGCGAGGAGATGTGGCGCATGCCGGTGAGCGAGCTGCAGAAGGACGCGCTGCGCTCCGAGGTGGCCGACATGAAGAACTCCGGCGAGCGCTGGGGCGGCTCCATCAACGCCGCGCTCTTCCTCAAGGAGTTCGTCGGCGAGACGCCCTGGGTGCACCTGGACATCGCCGGCCCGTCCAACAGCCCCAAGGAGCGCGGCTACCTGAGCAAGGGCGGCACCGGCGTCGGCGTGCGCACGCTGGTGGAGTGGGTGCGGCTGCGCGCACAGACGCAGGCCGCGAATCCCGAGGCCTACGCGCTGCCCGCGGCGCCGGCCCCCAAGGCGGCGAAGGGCGGCAAGGGCACGCGGAAGTCCTCGCGCGCGTAGCTACCGGCGCGACGCCTGGGACACCGGCGCCGCCTGTACCGCGCCGGGCCCGGGCCCCGGGAGCGGACGGACGCCTTCGATGAGGGCGTCCACGCTCCGGGTGACGTCCGCCGCCGACTGTGCCGGCCACGTGGCCAGCATCATCAGCACGCGGCCCGGCCGGCCCTCGCGCACGGCGACGCGGCCCAGCACCGCGTCCCCCACCGTGAAGTCGAAGCCCACCGCATTCTCGGACAGGGGAATCGGCACCGGGTCCGTGGTGGTGAAGCCCGGCTGCTGGCGCAGTCCCTCCGTCAGCCGCTCGGCGAACTGCGTGGGGGACGCCACCGCCGGGGCCACCTGCAGCACCACCTGCGCCCCGGAGGTGTTGTGGCGGAGGATGACGGGAATGGAGAGTCCCTCCGGCGTGCGCTCGTTCGTCTCGTCGAGCTGCCAGTCCGCCGTGGGCCGGATGATTTCGAAGCCCAGGTCCTCGTCCACGTAGCGGCGGGTGGTGGAGCGGCCGGCATCACCGGAGCCGCCCACGCCCTGCACCTGCTCGTGCTTCACGGCCTCGCCCCGGGAGTCCTTCACCGCCGCGCGGGAGCCTCCGCAGGCCGTGCCCAGCACCAGGAGTCCCCACCCCAGCTTCCGCATCGCGCCCATGTCGCTCGTCCCCCGCCGCAAAGGCAGTGGACGCCAACGTGGGCACGGGGCCTCCCCTAGGCCAGCCCCCCCTGGAGTGTGCGGTAGGTGTTGGACAACCGCTCCGCCACGTCGGGAGGAAGCGCGTTGCGCGCTGAAAAGAGCGCGTAGGAGACAATGGCGTCCAGCGCCTCCAGGGTGAGGGCGCGCCCAACGGCCTCTCCTCCACCGGCGAGGTTGGCGCGCAGGCGCGCCACGTCCACCCGCCCGTCCGGGCCCGGCGTCACCCCCGCGAAGGCGTCCTCCAGGCCCGAGGGCGGCGCGTCCAGGAAGCCCTTCAGCAGGTCCTCCTCCTTGCCCGCGTCGCGCAGCGCGCGGTGAATCAGCGACAGCAGCAGGTTGTAGCGCTCCTCGGCGGAGAGCAGCTCCCAGGCCATGCCCTCCACGGAAGGGCCCGGTACCGGGGGCGGCGCGGGAGGCCGCACCGCCAGGTGGCCGCCACGCACGGCCTCGTCCAGCCACGTGTAGAAGGCGTAGGGCCCGCCCTCGTAGAGCGTCCGCAGCTCGCCCAGGGGGCCGCCCTTGCCCAGGCCCGTGAAGAGGCGCACCTCGCCGGGCAGCGGACCCGCCGGCCCGGGCTCCACGCGCATGTCCTCCGGGAAGCGGCGGCGCAGGCGCGACACCTCCTCCGAGCGCTTGATTCCGGTGAGCACCAGCTCCCGCGTGCGCTCGGGCAGCTTCACCACGTCCGCCATGGGCGCGGGGCCTTCCACGAAGAGGAAGCTGCCCTCCACCATCTCGAAGAGGCTGAGCACCACCTCACGCACCACGTACGTCATGGCGCTGTAGAGGTTGGCCTCGGACACCAGGCCCTCGGACGTCAGCACCTGGCCGATGCGCCGCGACGGCGTCACCCGCGACAGCGCCTGGGTGAGCTGCGCCTGCTTCAGCATGCCCAGCCGCACCAGCACCGCGCCCAGCCGCTCCCAGCGCTCCGTGGACGTGGCGAACACCACCTGCCCGTCCCGGAAGGACACCGTGCGGCGCACCGTGCCGCCCTGCACGGCCAGCAGGCCGCTGCGGATGCCGGAGAGGACGTGGGCGAACACCTCCTCGACAGAGAGCGTGCCCAGGCTGCCAGCGAGGAAGCCAGCGAAGCCGGTCGGCTCCTGGAGGAGGACCATCCCCTCGGGCCCATGGAACCAGGCCGCGAGGGGACGGGAGGGGGACAGGCCGGCGGTGAGCGGCCGCTCCAACTCGAGCGAGGCCTGCTCACCGCTGACACGAGGCGTGGCCTTCGGTTTGGACGCCACCGCCCGTGCCCCCCGAATGACGCGCGCGACTACTTCTGCGCGGTCTTCAGCTCCTCGTCGATGATGCTCTTGAACTCCTCGAACGGCTGCGCCCCGGACAGCAGGATGCCGTTGATGAAGAACGCCGGGGTGCCGGACACGCCGACCTTCTTGCCGTCCGCCAGGTCCGCCTGGACGACGGAGGCCTTCTCACCCGAGTCGAGGCACTTGTTGAACTTCGCGGTGTCCAGCTTCAGGTCCGCGGCGTGCTTCTTCAGGTCATCCACGCCCAGCTTCTGCTGGTTGGCGAAGAGCGTGTCGTGCATCTCCCAGAACTTGCCCTGGTCGCCGGCGCACAGCGCGGCCTCGGAGGCCTTCGGCGCCTCCTTGTGGAACTCCAGCGGGAAGTGACGGAACACCAGGCGGACCTTGTCGGGGTACTCCTTCATGACCTGGTCCACGGACGCGTTGGCGCGGCTGCAGAACGGGCACTGGAAGTCGCTGAACTCGACGATGGTGATGGGCGCGCCTTCCTTGGCACCCTTGGCGGCGCCCGTGGCGGCCACCTGCTTGCGCTCGGCGGGCGGGCGCGGGGGCTCGGGCAGGGTGATCTGCACGTTCGCGTTCTTGCGCAGCTCCGCGAACAGCGCCTGCGCGCGCTCCTGCTTCGGCTGCTGGGTGAGGAAGTCCACGATCTGCGGCTTCATCTGCTCGTAGGTGGACCCGGGAGGCAGCTGGCCCTTGGCGCCGTCGAAGACCTCCTTGATCTTCTCCTCGGGCGGGGCGGGAACCTTGTCGTCGATTTCCGCCTTCAGGAACTGCTCCTGCGTCATGCCCTTCTTCTTCGCCTCGGCGTCGACCAGCTTCTCCGTCACCATGCCCTCGAGGCCGCGCTTGCGCAGCTGGTGCTTCTGCTTCTCGAGGTTGGAGAGGGGCTCGGCGATCTTGTCGTTGAGCTCCTTGTACGTGATCTTCTGCCCGTCGCCGAAGGTCGCGACGACAGCGTCAGGCGCGGGCTCACCCGCATTGGCCTGCTGAGCGGTGGCGGCCGGCCCCTGAGCGGTGACCGGCGCCTTCTCCTTGTTACAGCCGGCGGTGATGGTGGCCGCCAGGAGAGCGGCGAGGATGACTCGGGTGGGCTTGAGCATAAGCTCGCGTCCTAGTCGAGCTAAGCCTGACCTGCAAGGAAATGGCTTCAGGCGACGAGGGGCTCCAGCTCCAGCGCCCCCGTCAGGCCGGTGAAGCCCAGGTCCATCCCCTCCAGCTCGCGGCGACGGGCGGGGACGATCTCGTAGCAGCTCGGGTCCGAGAGCACCTTGCGCACCAGCTTGTGGTTGAGCGCGTGGCCCGTCTTGTACGCCGTCATGTGCCCGATGACCTGGCGGCCGAACAGCGACACGTCGCCGATGGCGTCGAGAATCTTGTGACGCACGAACTCGTCCGGGAAGCGCAGCCCGTCCGGGTTGAGGATGGAGACCTCGTCCACGACGACGGCGTTCTCCAGCGAGCCGCCGCGCGCCAGGCCCAGCTGCTTCAGCTTCTCCACGTCGCGCAGGAAGCCGAAGGTGCGGGCGCGGGAGATTTCGCGCGAGAACTCCCTGTCGCTGAAGTCCAGGTCGAAGGACTGGCCCTGGATGACGGGGTGCTCGAAGTCGATGGTGCAGCTGATGCGGAAGTGCTTGGACGGCGTGAGCGAGGCCTGCTTGTCACCGTCCACCACGGACACCGGCTTGCGGATGACGAGCAGCTCCTTGGGCGCGTCCAGCTCGCGCACGCCGGCCTCCTGGACGAGGGCCGCGAAGGGCGCCGCGCTGCCGTCCATGATGGGGACTTCCGGCCCGTCCAGCTCCACGCGCACGTTGTCGATGCCCAGGCCGGCCAGCGCCGACATGAGGTGCTCCACCGTGCCCACGCGCACGCCGTCGCGGCCCAGCGTGGTCGCCAGCGACGTGTCCACCACGAACTCCGCCAGCGCGGGGATGCTCACCGGCCGGGGCAGGTCCGTACGCACGAAGACGATACCGTGGCCCGCGGGCGCCGGACGCAGGGTGAGCGTCACCTTGGCACCCGAGTGCAGTCCCACACCCTGCAGGGTGGCAGTCATCGAAACGGTGCGCTGGTTGTAGGAGGACGGTCGCATGTCGGTGTCGCCTCGTGGCTGCTCGTGCTGCGGGACTTCCGGTCCGGGTCCCGCCGGTTGGACCCGTAAACGTTCATCAGTGATCTGACGCGACGCGGTGATTCTGCAATCGGCACGCCACGGACACGTGACGTGCGGGGCCGGGCCGGGGGAGGTGGAAACAGCTCCAACTCCTTGGAATGGCTCGGCTTTTGGGTGCGTCGTGGTGGGTGCCATCTCCGGTCCGACACCCTCCCCCCGGTGTGAAGCCTGCAGGATTCGCCCGATACCGTGACACCGATGTCCGGGATTCGTCAGAACCCGGAATCCGCGTCCCCTCACCCTGCCCCGCCATGCCGCAGCGTGTCTTCCATGCAACACCGCCGCGTCCATAGCGCAAGGAACCGGCTGGACGCAAACGCGCCGGAGCCACCCCGGGTGGGGGAGCCCTGGCACGGAGCGTGTGGGGGAGGTGGGGCGCCGCGGTCCCGCCGTCAGCGGGCGGGCGCGGAGAGGAAGCGGTCCCGGAGGGCCTCCGCTTCCTGCCTGTCGAAGCCGCGCCCCTGCAGGAGGGTGCGCCGGCTGACGGCGTGGAAGGTGGTCTCCAGCGTCTGGACGAAGCGGCGCAGGTCCTCCGCGAGGCGGGCGCGGATGCCGGGGCCTTCCGGCGGCCAGGGCAGCTCCACCAGCAGCGCGGTGAAGCGGTCGAAGGCGTCGTAGTCCGCGTAGCGCAGCAACTGGTAGCCGCCGGCGTGGAAATAGTCGAGGAAGGACTTGAGGGCGTCCAGCGCGCGCTCGGCGGCGGGCACGTCCTCGGCGCGCAGGTACGTCTCGGCCGTGCGGCACAGCTGGGCGTAGACCCACAGGTCCTTGCGCAGCCGGAGCGCGGCGTCCTGCGGGCTCATCAGCTCGTCGAAGACACCGTCCGCGAGCCCGCCGTTGGGGGCGAGCGTCTCCAGCAGCACCACCACCTGCGTGCGCAGCAGCGAGGTGAAGGCGACGGCGGCGCGCGCGGGCGCCTCCAGGTCGCGGTCCAGGTTGACGAGCACCTCGCGGGCCACCCGCTCCGTCTCGCGGGCGATGTCGCGCGCGGCGCGCAGCGTGGCGGCCTGGAGGGACTTGGAGGCCGCCTTCGGGGACAGCTCCGAGTGCATCCACGCGGCGAGCGAGGTGGCCTCGCTGCGCACCAGCGCCAGCAGCACGCGCACGCGGCGCGAGTACGGCGGCTGTCCTTCCGCGTCCACGTAGGCCAGGTAGTGCAGGAGGCGGAAGAGGCCGAGGAAGGCGGTGGAGAAGAGGGTGCGCTGGTCCTCCGGGAGCGTGCCCAGCGTGTCGAGCAGGCGCACGGAGCGCAGCCGGTCGTACTCGACGCGGAACTCCAGCGGGCGGAAGGGGCGGAAGTAGCGGTTGAGGACGATTTCGCGCAGGGCCAGCTTGCCCACGTCCTGGAAGAGGCCGAGGTTGGCCACCGGCAGCTTGAGCAGGTGGTCCAGCAGGTTCTTCAGCGCGTCGAAGGCCTCGCGCAGCACGAAGAGGCTCTCCGGGGGCGTCTCCTGGTCCAGCTGCTCCTCGATGAGGGCGCGCCGGACGCGGTCGTCCGCGAGCTGGGTCTCCACGTACTTGCGGAAGACCATCTTCTGGTCGCTGTCCGGGTCCTGCAGGTGGCGCGCGACGCGGATGGCGCGGTCCATGGCGTCGCGCACGTCCGCCAGCTCTTCATGGAAGTCGCGCGTGACGAGCGGCCTGTCGCGCGCGTCCACCACGGTGTTGAGGTTGAGGTAGCGCTCCACCGCGCGCAGGAGCATCTCGAACTCGAAGAGCAGCTCCTCGCGGCCCTCCACGGGCACGCCGCGCAGCCAGCGCTCGCGCTCGGCGAGGAACCCGGCGCGCGACGTCTGGGAGGCGCGCATCAGGTCCGCGTAGAAGTCACGTCCGGTGGCGGGTGAGGCGGGAGGCGTGTCCTGGCTCATGGCGAGTAAGAGCTTAGTCTCAGAACAGGTTGCCCTGGGGCGTGGCCGGTGGCTGCTTCTTGAAGTACTGATAGGTCCTGTGCGTGGCCATGCGCCCCCGGGGGGTGCGCTGGAGGAAGCCCTCCTGCATCAGGAAGGGCTCGTACACGTCTTCAATCGTGTCCCGCTGCTCGCCCACGCTGGCGGCGATGGTCTCCACGCCCACCGGGCCGCCCCCGAACTTGTCGATGATGGTGAGCAGGATCTTCCGGTCCATGGCGTCCAGGCCGCTGGCGTCCACGCCCAGCCGGTCCAGTGACTTCTTCGCCAGCTCCAGGGTGATCTTCCCGTCGCCTTCCACTTCCGCGAAGTCGCGCAGCCGGCGCAGCAGCCGGTTGGTGATGCGGGGCGTGCCACGCGAGCGGCTGGCCACCTCGCGCGCGGCGTCCTTGTCCAGGGGGATGCCGAGGATGCGCGCGGAGCGGTGGAGGATGAGCTCCAGCGCCTTGGCGTCGTAGTACTCCAGGCGCTCCTGGATCTGGAACCTGTCCCGCAGCGGAGAGGTGAGCAGGCCCGTGCGCGTGGTGGCGCCAATGAGCGTGAAGGGCGGCAGGTCAATCTTCATCGCCCGGGCGGCGGGCCCGGTGTCGATGGTGATGTCCAGCCGGAAGTCCTCCATGGCCGGGTAGAGGTACTCCTCCACGGCGGCGTTGAGGCGGTGGATTTCGTCGATGAAGAGGACGTCACGGGCGTTGAGGTTGGTGAGCAGGCCCGCCAGGTCGCCCTTGCGCTCCAGGGCGGGACCGCTGGTGACGTGGATGCCCACGCCCAACTCGTTCGCGATGATGTGCGCCAGCGACGTCTTGCCCAGGCCCGGGGGGCCGGAGAAGAGGCAGTGGTCCAGGGAGTCACCGCGGCTGCGGGCCGCCTGCACGTAGATCTTGAGCTTCTCGACGACGGGCCCCTGGCCCACGTACTCGTCGAACGAGCGCGGACGCAGGGAGGCCTCGAGCCGGACGTCCTCGGGCTGGACGTCTTCCGAGAGTGTGTCGGACTTCCTCGCCATAGCCATTCAGCACCCTATACAGGAAGGCCGCGCGTGTCGCCGCACATCTGGCGGGGCTAGACTCGGACGGCCCGCAGGCCGAGCAGCCAGGGAGCGCCCATCGCCATGAAGGGTCTCGTCTTCGACCTCTCCATCCCGAAGTACGTCGTGGCCCGGGGCCTGGGCGGCCTGTACCCGAAGCTTCACTACGGGGCCGGGAGCTGTCTCTCCCTGCGCGAGCTCCCCCGCCCCACCCCGCCCGGCCCGGAGTGGGTGCGGCTCAAGCCGCTGCTCACCGGCCTGTGCGGCTCGGACATGGCCACCCTCTTCTTCAAGGCCAGCCCGCAGTTGGAGCCCTTCAACAGCTTCCCCGCCGTGCTGGGCCACGAAATCCTCGCCGAGGTGACGGAGGTGGGGCCCGAGACGCGCGGCGTGCAGGTCGGCCAGCGAGTGGCGGTGGACCCGCTGCTCCCCTGCCGGCTGCGGGGCATCTCCCCGCCGTGCAAGCCGTGCGCGGCGGGGCAGGAGAACGGCTGCGAGCGCACCGCGGACGGGTGCCTGGCGGCCGGACAGATGCTCGGCTACCAGCGCGAGCTGCCGGGCGGCATGGGCACGGAGATGGTGGCCCACCCCTCGCAACTCCACCCGGTGCCGGACGGCGTCTCCGACAAGGCGGGCGTGCTGGTGGAGCCCCTCTCCGTGAGCCTGCACGCGGTGCTCAAGGCGCCGCCCCGGGATGAAGACCGGGTGCTCGTCATCGGCGGCGGGCCGGTGGCCTTCGCGACGCTGTGGGCGCTGCGGGCGCTGGGGCACCGCTGCCACGTGACGCTGCTGGCGGCGGAGGACTACCAACTGGAGCTGGGGAAGCGGATGGGCGCGGACGACGCCTTCCGCGTGCGGGGCGACGTGGACGAGGCCGAGGAAGTCGCGCGGCGCACGGGGGCGAAGGTGTACCGCCCGGTGATTGGCCCTCCGGCGATGACGGGCGGCTTCGAGCTGACCATCGACTGCATCGGCAGCGCGGCCTCGGTGCAGGACGCCCTGCGCTACACGCGCGCGCTGGGGAAGGTGGTGCTGGTGGGCGCGGCGGGAATCCTGGACCGGGTGGACTGGACCACCGTGTGGCGCAACGAGCTGACGCTGCTCGGCTCCTACGTGTACGGCCCGGAGAGCTTCCGGGGCGAGCGCCGGCACACCTTCGACCTGGTGCTGGACCTGCTGGCCCGGAAGGAAGGGCCGGACTGTTCCGTTCTCGTCACGCACACCTTCCCCCTGACTCGCTACCAGGAGGCCATTGAGGCCAATCTGGCACGTGCGAGATTCCAGTCCGTCAAGACGGTCTTCGACCTGACCCGGTGGTGACTGCCATGCACACGAGCCCTGTGTTCCGTCCCCTCCCCTCCCTCGCCGGTGCGCGCGCCGAGTCCGTGCCCGGCGTGAAGCTGCAGAAGCTCCGCCGCGCGGCACTGGATGCGCGCGAGGCCTTCGTGAAGGAAGGCCCCGTGGCGGCGGTGGCCACGTGCGAGCTCATCACCTTCCCGTACCCCGCGCAGTTCGCCTTCAGCGGCGCGGCGCTGTCTCCGGCGCCGTACGTGATGATGACCAACCGCATGCAGGTGGTGCAGTTCGTGGACCGCGAGGGCGAGCGGCGCACGCTGCTGTTCAACCCGTCGGACTACGAGAAGGGCCACCTGGCGCCCTTCTACCGCGCGCTGCGCGAGCGCTACGGCGCGTTCGTCTCCGACAAGGTGATGTCCCAGCGCCACGGCACGGTGCAGAGCCACCTGGCCTCGCTGGGGCTGACGCCCGCGGACGTGGACTACCTCGCCTTCGACCACCTGCACATCCAGGACCTGCGCGGCTGGCTGGGCGGAGACGGCCTGCCCGCGTACTTCCCCCGCGCGAGGCTGCTGGTGCAGCGCGCCGAGTGGGAGATGGTGAAGGACCTGCACCCGATGCAGACGGTGTGGTTCGTGCCGGGCGGCGCGGAGGTGCCGCCGGAGCGCGTGGTGCTGCTGGACGGTGACGTGTGGCTGGGCCAGGGCGCGGCCCTCCTCAGCACACCGGGGCACACGCAGGGCAACATGTCGCTGGCCGTCGCCACGTCGCGCGAGGTGTTCGTCGTCAGCGAGAATGGCGTGGCCACGGAGTGCTACACGCCACTGCAGTCCGCCATCCCCGGCGTGCGCCGCTACGCCGAGCACATGGGCTGGGAGGTGGTGCTCAACGGCAACACCCGCGAGGACTCGCTGGACCAGTACACGTCCATGGTGGTGGAGAAGCTGTTCGCGGGCACGTCCGCAGTGGAGGGGGCGTTCGTCAACTTCCACCCGTCCTCGCTGCTCACGGCCCACCTGATGGCGCCAGCCCTGGCGCCCACCATCGTCCTGCCCGCGCCCAACTTCGGCGACGTGCGCCCCACGCCCGCGGCACGGCGCGCGGCATAGGGCTTACTCAGAACGCCGGCGCTCCACAGGACCGCACCGGCCGGAACGACACGGACCACAGCTCCTGGTCACCCGCGCCGTCGGTGGCCGCGAAGAAGACGTTCCAGCCCGCGCGCACGAAGCCCCTCGGGTTGGACGACGCGATTCCCGGCGCGATGTCCACCAGCGAGCGCGTGTTCCAGAGCCGCCCGCCGCTGGACCAGGGCTCGCTCCCGTGCTCCGACGTGGTCGCGGAGAAGAACAGCCAGCCCGTGTCCGTCTTCAGGTCCTGCGGGTCGCTCCCGGCGTGGCCGGGCTCCAGGTCCGCCACCATCCACGTGCCCAGCAGCGTCCCGTCACTGCGCCACAGCTCGCGTCCGAACCAGCCGTCATCCGCGGCGAAGTACAGCGTGCGGTCCACCACCACGAAGCCCGGATCCAGGTAGGGAGAGAACGCGCCCTCCGCGCCCGGATTGATGTCCCGCAGCAGCCGCGTGCCCCATACCGTGCCGTCACTGCGCCACAGCTCGCTCCCGTGCTGCGGGTCGCCGAGGTCGCCCCAATAGCCCTCGCCGCCCGCCGCGAAGTACACCGCGTCGCCCATCGCCGTGAGGCCCTTCGGCTCCTGCCCCGGGAAGTGCCGCAGCCAGGTGGCCGTGTCCGGCACGCTCCGCGTCACCCAGAGGTCCGCCTCGTCCGTGCCCGGGTTCACCGTGAAGAACAGCTGCCGGCCCGCGGGCTTCAGCTCCAGGAACACGCCGTTGTCCAACGTGAAGAGCGCGCCGACCCGCCCCCACTTGTCCACCGTCCAGAGCGTGGTCAGCCGCGTCGTGCCGTCGTAGACGACCAGCGCCAGGTCCTTCTCCCAGGCCAGCAGCCTGTCGAATCCGGCGGAGCCCATGCCCGGCGCGAACTCGTACGCCAGCTCCGTGCCCTTTTCCGTGCCGTCGGTGCGCCACAGCTCGCGGCCGTGCGGCCCGTCGTTCGCCGTGAAGTAGAGCGTGCCGTCCACCACCGTGAGCTTGTCCGGCAACGAGCCCGCCACTCCCGGCCGCACGTCCTTCACCAGCTCCGTGCCCCGCTCCGTCCCGTCGGTGCGCCACAGCTCCACGCCGTGCGCTCCGTCGTCCGCGACGAAGAACACCCACCGTCCCATCACCGTCAGCGCGCGCGGTACCGAGTGCCCAACCCCCGGATTCACATCCATCACCAGCGACGTGGGCCGCCCCGGCCCCTCGCTCATCCACAGCTCCCGGCCATGCGCCGGGTCCGTCGCGACGAAGAGCAGCCGCCCGTTGGCTTCGACCAGCTCCACCGGGCTCGAGCTGCCCTGGGGATTGATGTCCCGCACGCGCTGCGCACTGTCCTCGCAGACGTCCCAGCCGGGGCCGGGCAGGGGCACCAGCCCCTCCGCTGTCACCGCTCCGACAGCAGGCTCCGACTCGCGGACGGGCGCAATCCCATCCACCGCCTCCGCCTCGCCCTCCGGTACGGGCCCACACGCCACCACCAGCCCGGAGAGCAGGGACACCAGCACCGGAACGCCACGCCAAGACTTCATGTGAGCAGCCCCTTGTCCACGGTGGCGCGGGGGCACCACCGCCGGAGCTGAAAAGTGATACTCATGTCGTAAGAGTCTACTCAGACCAGGGTAGGAAATCGCTCAGGCTGTCCGCCATCTCGCGAGACTTGGCGACCCGTGCCGACAGTCAGACACCGGGTCCGTCGGGCCGCGGACCCATTCGGTTTCTTGGGGAAAGGGAGCTTCGGCGGACTGTGCGGGGAACTCCAAGCTCCTCGTCACAGCGCGGTCACACCCACCCCAGGTAGTCCACTCAGCCGCCGGAGCGCAGGGCCTTGAGCGCCTCGCGGAACAGGGCCTGGAAGGTGGCCTCCGCGCCCAGCCGCTCGCTGGCGACCTCCGCCGCCTTCTCCGCCTGGGGCTGTTTATACCCGAGGTTGAGGAGCGCGGAGACGAGGTCGGAGCGGGTGCCACTGGCCGCGGCCGGCGCCGTGCCACGGGCCACGGCCTCCAGGTGGATGTTCTTCACCTTGTCCTTCAGCTCCAGCACCAGCCGCTCGGCGGTCTTCTTCCCCACGCCGTGAATCTTCGACAGCCGCGCCACCTCGCCGCGAGACAGCGCCGCCACCAGCTCCGCCACCTCCATGCCGGACAGCACGGTGAGCGCCAGCCGGGGGCCCACGCGCGTCACGGCGGTGAGGATCTGGAAGAGGTCCTCCTCGGCCTTCGACAGGAAGCCGAACAGCTCGAAGGCGTCCTCGCGCACCACCGTGCGCACGCGCACGTCCACCGGCTGTCCGTCCGCCGGCAGCTTGCCCAACGCCAGCGTGGAGAAGTTCACCCGGTAGCCCACGCCGCCCACGTCGATGGTGGCGTCCTCCAGGTCCTTCTCCAGCACCGTCCCGCGCAACCGCGAAATCATCTCGCCTCCGGTTTCCGATAGGCGGACGCCAGCCGGTCCGCCAGCAGCCCCGCCGCGCCCTTGCGCTTCTTCCCCGTCGCCGCCGTGGCCGTGGGCACCGAGGCCCGGCCGTGGTTGAGGTGGCACAGCGCCACCGCCAGCGCGTCGCTCGCATCCGCGCGCTGGAACTGCGACGCCTCCAGCGACAGGAACGTGCGCACCATCCGCGCCACCGCATCCTTGCCGCTCGCGCCGCCCGCGCCCACCGACTTCTTCACCTTGGCCGGTGCGTACTCGTGCACCACCAGCCCCGCCTGTGCCGCCGCCAGCAGCGCCACACCCCGCGCATGCCCCAGCACCAGCGCGCTGCGTGCGTTGCGGAAGGTGAACAGCCCCTCCACCGCCACCGCGTCCGGCGCGTAGCGCGCCAGCGCCTCCACCAGCGCGGCGTGCAAATCCTTGAGACGGGAGGCCAGCGGCGCCGACTCATCCACCTTGATGACGCCGTGGCCCACATGCACCAGCCGGCCCCGCTTCTCCTCCACCACCCCGTAGCCCATGAACCGGCTGCCGGGGTCCACGCCGAGCACGCGCACGTTGCCTCTCCATTCCCCCGCCGCTACTGCGACAGGGACTCCATCACCGAGTCGTCCAGCTCGAAGTTCGCGTGCACGTTCTGCACGTCGTCATTCTCCTCGAGCACGTCCATCAGCTTCAGCAGGCCGCGCGCGTTGTCGCCCTCCACCTGCACGGTGTTCTGCGGCAGGTACGTCCACTTCTGCTCGCCCAGCGCCAGGCCCGCGGACTCCAGGCGCGTGGCCACCGTGTGCAGGTCCGCCGGCGCGGTGCGCACCTCGAAGCCCTCGTCGCCATGGTTGAGGACGTCCTCGGCGCCCGCGTCGATGGCCTTCTCCATCACCTGGTCCTCGGTGGGGCCCGGCTTGACGGTAATCGCGCCCTTCTTCTGGAACATCCAGGCCACCGCGCCCTCGGCGCCCAGGTTGCCGCCGTAGCGGCCGAAGATGGAGCGCACGTCCGCGGCGGTGCGGTTGCGGTTGTCGGTGAGGCACTCCACCAGCATGGCGACGCCACCGGGGCCATAGCCCTCGTACGTCACCTCCTCGTAGCTCTCCCCCTCCAGCTCACCGGTGCCCTTCTTGATGGCACGCTCGATGGTGTCCTTGGGGATGTTCGCTTCTTTGGCCAGGGCGAGCGCGACGCGCAGCCGGGCATTGCCGGCGGGGTCTCCTCCGCCCAGTCGCGCGGAGACGGTAACTTCCTTGATGACCTTGGAGTACAGCTTGCCCTTGGTCGCGCCCATGGCTGCCTTCTGGCGCTTTATCTTCGACCACCGATTGTGACCGGACATGGGTGTGGCCTCTCGCGGGCCTTCTCGCCCACCCCGGCCCGCCGAGTCAAACCCTTCACATCCCCGCGTCGTCCGGCACGGCCCCCGGGTCCCTCGCGCCCGGTCCACTCACGGTGCGCGCGGGCTGCTTGGGGAACGTCAGGATGACCGGGGGCTGGGCACCGCCCACCAGCGTGAGGAGCTCGGAAGGGCCGTCCGCCGCGAGGTCCACCGAGGCCTCGTAGGCGTCCGGCGCCGCGGTGTCCATGGCGGCCGGCCGGGACTCCGACTCCAGGGACGGCGCGGGCTCGAAGAAGCCGGGCACGGTGGAGCCGCAGCGGGCGCGCTCGCGCTCCTCCACATGGCAGGCCGGCACCAGCACCCCGAGCGCGAACAGCCGCGTGGAGGCCTCGTAGGCCACCGCCTCCGGGAAGGGGCACTCCATCAGCATGGCGCGCAGCGTGCGGCGGCCGTCGAACAGGCGCACCACCTCGCCCACGTCCTCGGGCAGCGTGGACAGCATCTCCGCCAGCCGCGCGAAGTCCACCGTCAGCCGAGATGCCAGCGGCAGGCCGCGCGCGCGCAGTGCGTCGAAGCGCTCCAGGCCCGGCAGCACCGTGTCGCACAGGTACGCGCGGTCCATGGTGAACGAGCCCTTGTGCAACTCCGGCCCGAGCGCCACCGCGTACGCGCCGCTGCCGAAGCACAGCATGCGCCGGAAGGCGAGGCTGCCGCGCTCACCGTGGAAGACGGCGTCCACCACCAGCCCGTGGCGGAAGGCGAACCAGCCCGCGCCCTCCGCGAGCACCACCCGGCCGGAGCGCACGCCCGCCAGCAGCGCCCGCGCCACGTGCGCCAGCGACAGCCGCGCGGTGTGGGACTCGTAGGCGCCGTCACCCATGCGCCGGCCCGCCTTCAGCCGCGCGAGCGCCACCACGTCCTGCACCAGCACCGGCTGCGGCAGGTAGTCATCCGCGCCCACGCCGCCGGCGAGGTCCTTGTGGAAGTCCTCCTGCCGCCGCGCCAGCAGCACCACCGGCACGTGCGCCGTGCGCGCGTCCGCACGCACCTGGCCGCAGAGGCTGAAGCCGTCTCCGTCCGGCAACTCCACCTCGGCGAGGACCAGGTGCGGGAGCCGGCCGTCCTGCGCCAGCGCCTCCAGCGCAGCGTGGGCGCCGCCCACCATCAGCACCTCGAAGCCCGCCTCCGCCAGCCCCGCCGCGAGCACCGTCTGCGCGCCCACGTCCGAGTCCACCAACAGCACTCGCGAGCGCCCGCGTGACGCGCGACGACGCGGCTCCGCCGAGGCGGTGGTGCCGGATTCAGCAGACGTGAAAGGTTGTGAGTGGGCGGCAGCCATGGATTCCGTATTCTTCCAGGCAAGCCTGACAGATCATAAGGCGCCGTACAAGCCCCCGGAATCGTTGGGTTTCGAGGCGGGACGCCCCGAGGTAGGGTGCGCGCCATGACGCGCTCCGCTCCGTCCCGACTGCTCGTGTCCGCGCTGCTGCTGGCCTCCCTGGAGTCCTTCGGCCAGGAATCCGCCCCCGCGTCTCCGGCCCCTACCGGGGAGCAGCGCGTCACGCGCTCCGACGCGGCGCGAAGCGAGGGGGTGGAGCAGGACCCGCTGGGCGCGGTGGTGGCGCCGGCGACGCTGCCGGACGGCACCACGGCCCTCTACGGCTACGTCGGAGCGCCGGAATTGGGCGTGGGCTTCCGGCAGGGAATCGCCGGCTTCGAGTTGGAGGCGCGCGGGAAGCTGCAGTGGTTCCAGCTCTCCGCGGCGCTGGAATTGGCGGTGCGGCGCAAGGTGTACGAGCGCGGGCCGCTGGCGCTGGCGCCAACGCTGGGGCTGGGCGTGGTGCTCAACTCCGGGGCCACGTACATGGACGAGGACAACTTCTCTGGCGTGCTGTTGCGGGTGACGCCGGGGCTGGTGGCGGCTTACCGCGTCGCGGACACGGTGTCGCTGCTGGGACTGGTGGACCTGCCGCTGGACATCGGCCTGTCGCGCGAGAAGGCGCGGCGCTTCCAGGCGCTCGGCGGTGGCGGCGTGGAGGTGTACCTGGGCTCCAACCTGTCTGTGCTGGCGGCGGGACAGGTGGGGCTGGAGACGTTCCGCGAGCGGCCCGGCGAGGGCCAGACGCGCCTGGGCTGGGCCACGAAGCTGGGCCTGGGCGCGCGCCTCTTCTGACTCACGTCAGGCCGAAGCGCTCCAGCTTCTTGAGCAGGCCCTGTCGCGACAGGCCGAGCGCCTCGGCCGTGTGCGTGCGGTTGCCGCCACAGCGCTTCAGCGCCTCCTCGATTTCGCGCCGCTCCAGCGCTTCTACCTTCTGCGCCAGCGTGCGGGCGCCGGGCGCGCTGGCGTGGGGCCGCTCGCTGCCGGTGAAGGACAGGTCCTCGGGCTGGATTTCGCGGCGCTCTCCGGCGAGCACGGTGGCGCGCTGCATCTCGTGCCGCAACTCGCGCAGGTTGCCGGGCCAGGCGTGCGCGGCGAGCGCCTCGGCGGCCGCGTCCGACAGCAGCCGGGCGCGCCCGTCCGGGCACAGGTGGGCGCACTGGTTGAGGAAGTGCTTCGCCAGGAGCGGCAGGTCCGAGGCGCGCTCGCGCAGCGGTGGCAGGCGGATCTCCACGCCCTTCACGCGCCAGTAGAGGTCCTCGCGGAAGGTGCCCTCCTGTTGCATTCGGCCCAGGTCCTGGTGCGTGGCGGAGATGAGCCGCACGTCCACCTTCACCGGCAGGTCCGCGCCCACCGGGAGGATGTCGCCCGTCTCCAGCGCGCGCAGCACCTTGACCTGGAGCGACGGCGTCATGTCGCCCAATTCGTCCAGGAAGAGCGTGCCCCCGTCCGCCTCCGCGAAGAGGCCGCGGTGGTCCTTCGTCGCGCCGGTGAAGCTGCCCTTCACATGGCCGAAGAGGGCACTCTCCAGCAGCGACTCCGGCAGGGCGCCGCAGTTGATGGGGACGAAGGGCCCGGCATGGCGGCGGCTCTTGAGGTGCACCGTTCGCGCGAGCAACTCCTTGCCGGTGCCGTTCTCCCCCGTGACGAGCACCGGGATGTCGCTCGGGGCCACGCGCTCGGCGAGGGTCACGGCCGCGAGGAATGGCGGGCTCTGCCCCACCAACGCGGTGTCGCCTCCAGCGCGCGCCAGCGACGTGCGCAGCGACTCCACCTGCCGCTCCAGCGTCACGCGGGCGAGGGCGCGCTGTACCACGACGAGCAGCACGTCCGGGTCCACCGGCTTGGTCAGGAAGTCGTAGGCGCCCAGGCGAACGGCCTCCAGCGTGTGGCGCGTGTCCCCTGCCCCGGAGGTGACGATGACCTTGGTGCCGGGCCTCGCGCTCAGCAGCGCGGCGAGCCCCTCCAGCCCCGCCTTCACGCTGCCGTCGGGCGGGAGCATCAGGTCCAACAGGACGAGGGGGAAGTCCCGGGCGTCGAAGGCGGCGCGGGCGGAGGGGCGGTCCGCGGCCTCCGTGACTTCGTAGCCCGACTCGCGCAGCAGGCCGCCGTACACCTTGCGGAAGGCGGCGTCGTCATCCACGAGCAGCAGCGGGTGCGGTGCGGGCATGCGTGTCTCCAGGCTCAGTCCGGCAGGGGGCTCTGGCGCGGGGTGCCCATCAATTCCAGCGCGCGGAGTGCGACGCGGATGAGCGTCTGGGCGCAGGGCTCACAGCCTCCGCCGCAGCAGCGGGGCCAGCGCCCCTCGGGGTTGCGCAGCAGCGGGCGCACGGTGGACTGGTAGTAGCTGGGGAAGCCCAGCTCCTCGCTGGCTCGGGCCAGCGCGGCATCGAGAGATGGCGGCTCGGTGACGTCGGACACGCCGTGCTTCATAACAGCGGCCGGGCCCGGCGCACACCCGGCCCGGCACGGCTCAGCGTCCCGACTGATGGCTCACAACAGCGAGGCCCGTGCCGCCTCGGCGTGAGCACGGGATTCGACTGCTCGGCTCCGCGTCCCAGTCAATCGTTCACAACAGCGAGGCCTGCGCCGGCGCCGAGGGAGTGCCGGACTCGGGCTGGCAGGTGGCGCACCAGTGCGTGTTGCGCCCGCCAATGCGCAGATGCGAAACGGGCGTGGTGCAGCGAGGACACGGCGCGCCCGTGCGGCCGAAGACATTGCGACGGTGCTTCGCCTGGCCCTGCACGCCGAAGAGGTCCTTCTGCGTCCCGCGAAGGCGCAGCCCCTCCTCCAGCACTGCGCGGATGGCGCGGTGCAGACGGGCCAACTCTTCTCGCGTGAGGGACGATGCGAGCCGGCGCGGGTCCAACCCCGCCTGCCACAGGCTCTCGTCCGCGTCGCGGTTGCCCAGGCCCGCGAGGACGCGCTGGTTGAGCAGCACCGTCTTGAGCGGACTCCTCCGGCTGCGGAGCTGCCGCGCGAGCACCTCCGGGGTGAAGGTGTCATCGAGCGCCTCGGGCCCCAGCTCGTCGAGCTTGAGGCGCGAGACCACCTCGGCAGCACGCCCCACCGCCACGCGCGCGTAGCCGAGCGTGTCGGTGAGGTGCAGTTCCTCGCCGCCTTCGAGCGTGAAGACGACGAGCGTCGCGGGAGCACGCTCGCTGCCCTGGGGGCGCAGCTTCAAGTCCCCCCAGAGCATGAAGTGGATGGCGAGCGTCCGGCCGTCATCGAGCGGCAGCAGGATGAACTTCGCCCGCCGCTGCGCACCGGTAACGGTGCGCCCGCGCAGCACCTCGATGAAGTCCGGCGGCGAGGGGAAGCGCACGGCGACCGGGGACAGCACCTCGGCATCCGTGAAGCGCCGCCCCACGACAGCCTGCCGGAGGTCTCGAACGATGATTTCGACTTCGGGGACTTCGGCCACGCGAGCTTCCTCCTGCTGCGTGGATACATGCTGCGTAGGCCGTGCTCCGCGCTACTCAAGAGGTTGCTTCGCGGTGTAGCCCGGCTGCCCCACGAGCGAAGGCCCGTCTGGGATTGAGCGTCCCCACGCCGCCTGACTTCCAGGCGAGCAGCCCCGGTGGAACACGCCAGCGTGCCCTCCCGGTCACCGTCGTCGGCCTTGCCCAGGAAGGAGCGCCCAACGGGCAAAACATCAATGCGCGTTGGGCATGTGCTCGAACGGCCAGGGCCGGCTCGCGGGCAGCGACGTGCCGAGCCAGAGGTCCGCGATTCGCTGAGCCAGCCGCCACGGTTCTCCGCCCGCGCGGTTCGTCAGGACGATGACCGTGAGACGCTGCTCGGGATACTTCACGATGGCGTTGGTGAAGCCACACGTCTCGCCATGGTGGGACAGGCGCTTCCTGCCGCCGTCGTCGTCGACGAACCAGCCAAAGCCATACGTACCGGCCTTGCCATCCGGAAGCGTCGGTGGCGTCCACGCCAGCGTCTGGGTTTGCGCGCTGACGAGCCCATGCGAGTCCAGCGCCCTGTCCCACGCCACGAGGTCCACCACGGACGTGTAGATGCCGCCATCCCCCAGCACGGCGCTGGTGTTGCTCTGGTCCCTGGGGATGAAGCCCTGGGGCCCCACGGCGTAGCCAAACGCGCGCCTGGGCACCGTGGAGACGCCTCCTCATGCGCCACGGTGGAGGGCATGCCGCTCGGAGCGAAGACGCGCTCGTGCAGGAAAGTGGCGAAGGACCTCCCGCTGACCTGCTGCACCACGAGCGCGAGCACCGCGTAGCCGGAGTTGCTGTAGCGCACCGCCGTCCCCGGCGGGAAGTACGTGCGCTCCGTGCGGGAGAGCAACTCCAGCACGTCACGGTCCTTCACCTGCACCGTCTGCGTGGCCGGGACGAAGTCCTCGTAGTCCCAGATACCCGACGTGTGCTGGAGCAGGTGCTGGATGCGGACCTCTCGCAGGTACGGCGGGAAGCCCGGGAGCACATCCACCACGCGGTCGTCGAGGCGCAGCCTGCCGTCCTGTACCAGCAGCAGGATGGCCGTGGCGGTGAACTGCTTGGAGAGCGACGCGAGCCGGTAGTCGCTCTCGGGCGTGGCGGGCGCTCGCTGGTCCAGGTCGGCCAGGCCGTACGCCCGTTCGAGGGCGACCTGCCCGTCATGAATCACCACCACGCTGGCGCCGGGACTGTCCGGTCCGGAGTAGTCGCGGAAGAGTGAATCCACCGTGCCCACGTCCGGGGCAGGGAGCGCTCGGGTGCTCGCGGTGGTGCCGGCACAACCGACGACCAGGGCGAGGAGGGCGACGGCGACAAGCGAGGGGACGGACATGGCTCGTGGCTCCATGCCGTGATTATGCAGAGAGGAGCACGGCAAAGGAGCGGAAGAGATGAAGCCCCCAGCCAGTGAGCGCATCACCCTCGTGGAGGTGTTCGAGCTGACGGCGCCCTTCGCAGTGTTCGAGGCCACCCTCCGCGCCGCGGTGCGGCGGTTGGAAATCGAGGGCGTGAGCCGCCTCGTCGGCGTGCAGTTCTACGGGGGCCCGGGTGACTCGGAAGCGGGCGCCATCATCACCTTCGCCGACTCCAGCCAGGTCATGGACCACATCCACATGATTTCCGGCTGGCCCGAGTTCAAGGCCCTCCTCGGCGTCGTGAAGCCCATCGACGTGCGGGTGTACGGCCGGCTCGGCGAGGAGGCCCACGCCTGGCTCCGGACGATGAACGTCGTGAGCAAGGTGTTCGAGAACCCGGTGGCGGGCTTCGTACGCTGAAGCCGCGCGCGGGCTTCAGCGCTTGAGCGGGCGCTGGTTGATTTCACCGACGATGGCCGCGAAGCGGTCCAGGTGCTTGGAGATCTCCGCGCGAGCGTCGCCCGCTCCCGACGTGGCCTGCGGAAGCAATTCAGTCACTTCGCTGGCGATGATGGACAGCTCCTGCGCCAGCATCATCATCTCCCGCTGTCCCTCTGAGCGGACCCGGGAGCACCAGTTGGCCTCATTGTAGAGCCGCGAGATCAGGTGCCCGCTGAGTACACCACCAATGGGATGGAGGTCGTTGTGTCCCGCCCGGTAGAGCTTCGCCGCCTGCTCGGTGCTGCGCTGCAGCTCCGCGCAATGCATCGCGACGTCCTTCTGCAACCCTCCGTCTCCGCCCCCTCGGGAGCAGCCCGTGACGACCAGCAGCAGGGACAACACCGGGAGGAGACGGTTGGGAAGTGGGCGCATGGGCGCGCCACTGTATGTCACCTGCCTGCTCCATGGGACGCCCGGAACCCAGGCGGGCACACGGCCGCACCGTGCCGACAAGGTCCCGCCAACCGTTTCTTTTGTAGAGTCACGCGTCCGACCGGCAACGACCCGACGGATGCCGCTCCTCGGGAGGTCCATACGCCGGTGACACACCGCTCCCAGCGCCCGGCTTCCGGTCGCGTCCGTCTCGGGGTCAGGCTCCCAGGGGTCCTCCTCCTGCTGCTCTGGTCCGGAGTGGCCTCCGGCACCCCCGCGCTCGGCCTGCACCAGGTGGGGGCCTCCCGCGAGTTCCAGTCCGAGTACATCACCGAGGTCCTGCTCGACCGGGTGGGGCTGCTCTGGATTGGCACGCGCGAGGGGCTCTTCCTCCACGACGGCCACCGCTTCCGCAGGTTCCAGTACGAGCCGGGCAATTCCGCCTCCCTGACCAGCGATGAGGTGCGAACCCTGCATGAGGACGCCCACGGTCGCCTGTGGGTGGGCACCATGAACGGGGGATTGAGCCTGGCCGACCGGGCGCACTGGTCGTTCCAGCACTTCCGGCATGATGCCTCGAACCCGGAGAGCCTCCCCCACGACGCCATCTTCGCGCTGGAGGACGCGGAAGGGGGCCGGCTGTGGGTCGGGACGCGGGCCGGCCTCGCCGTGCTGGACCCCGCCACCGGGCGCGCCACGCGAACGCCCCTCGTGCCCGGTGGGGGAGGCGAATTCGTGCTGGCCCTTCGCAGAGACCGCGCGGGGACGCTCTGGGTGGGCACGCTCGGACGTGGCCTGTTCCGGCGGCGCGCCGGGGAGAGCACCTTCGAGCACGTCGCCACCGACGCGAACAGCGGTGCCGCCCAGGACATCTTCAGCCTCGCGGAGGATGGGGCAGGCGGGCTGTGGGTCGGCGCCAGGGAAGGCCTCTACCGGATGCTGCCCGGCACCTCGAGCCTGCACCCCGTGCCCCTCTCCCCGCCGGAGGTGGCCAGCAAGCTCTTCAACATCACCGAGCTCGAGCCGGACGGACGGGGGACGCTGTGGATCGGCTCCTTTGGCGCCGGCCTCTTCCGCATGGACACGGCGACGGGCGAGGTGCACGCGGAGCGGCTCCCCTCGGATGGACCGGGGTACGAGCAGCGCATCGACGAAGGGACGCTGGAGCTCGACCCGGCGGGTGGCCTCTTCATCGGCACGTTCGGGATGGGCCTGTTCCACGCCTCGCTGCGGCCCGACATCTTCCAGACCTTCCGCGGCAAGGGCACGGACGGCACGCACGGGCTGGCGAACGAGGACGTCTGGGCGGTGCTCTCCGAAGGAGACAGCCACCTGCTGGTGGGGAGCTTCGGCGGCGGAGTGGACCGCCTCGACGTGGCCACCGGGCAGGTGGAGCCGCTGAACGTCCCCGTCCCCAGCGACGAGGACTGGAAGGGCGTCCTCTGCCTGCTGCGCACCCGCGACGGCGCGCTGTGGGTGGGCCTCACGCAGGGAGCCTACCGCCTGGAGCCCGGCACCGGACGCCTGCACCTGTATCGCCACGCGTTCGGGCAGGGCAGGGACCAGGCCCCCGGGTACGTCAACTCGCTGCTGCAGGACTCGAAGGGACGTGTGTGGCTCGGAAGCGCGAGCGAGGGCATCCACCTCTACCGCCCCGACACCGACGACTTCCTCGCGTTCCGGCACGACGCGGGCGACCCACGCTCGCTCTCCGACGACTCCATCAGCACGCTCATGGAGGACCGCCGCGGGCGGCTCTGGATAGGCACCCAATCGGGCGGGCTCAACATCTGCACGGTGGAGGCGGACCGCCTCGACTGCGTGCGCCTGGGCCCCCAGACGACTCCGCGGCTCGGCCACTTCTTCGTCAGCGCCCTGCTGGAGGACCCGGAGGGGTCGGTGTGGGTGGGCACCGTGGGCGGAGGGCTGCAGCGCCTCTGGCTCGACGCGGCGGGCCTGCCCGCGCGGGCGGACCACTGGACGCAGGACGAGGGCCTCATCGACAACCACGTCATGGCGCTGGCACGCGCACCGGACGGGGCCCTCTGGGCGGGCACGCGCGCGGGGCTGTCGCGCCTCGACGTGGCGACGGGCACCTTCGAGAACCATGGCCCCTCCGACGGCCTGCCCACCGGGACCTTCAACCGCGCGGCGGTGTCGCGCCTCGGCGGGCGGCTCTACTGGGGCACCGCCAAGGGCGTGGTGGCCCTGGAGCCCCTGGTGCGTCCGCGGAAGGGGCCGCCGCCGCCGCTCGTCATCACCTCCGTCGAGGGCCTCGAGTCCCCGGCGCTGCCCACGCGGCCCGCCTGGGAGCTGTCCTCGCTCGACGTGCCCTGGCGCCAGCCCTTCACGCTCGAGTTCGCGGTCCTCGACTACGGGCGCAGCGACGCGAAGTACGAGTACCGGCTGTCCGCCGAGGGCGCCTGGCTCCCGCTGAGCACGCGCAACCACCTCACGTTCCACGCGCTGCCGCCCGGCGAACACCAGCTCCAGGTGCGCGGGCGCAGCCCCGGCCAGCCCTGGAGCGAGACGCGCCCGCTCACCCTGCGCGTGGCCCCTCCCTTCTGGCAACGCAATGACGTCCGGTTCGGCGCGCTGGCCGGGACGCTGCTCGTCTTCATCGCGGGGCTCGCGTGGCGGACGCGCTTCCTGGAGCAGCGCAACCAGGCGCTCCGCGAGCTCCAGGCCGAGCGCGAGCAGGCGCTGCGCCAGGCGCAGGCGAGCCGTGAGCACATGCGCCGCCTCAACATGCGACTGGAGGCCGCCAAGGAGGAGGAGCGCAAGCACCTTGCCCGGGAGCTGCATGATGAGTTCGGCCAGGCGCTGACGGCCGTGAAGCTCAACCTCGGCCTGGTGGCCGCCACGGCGCGTCCGAGCGGCCCCCTCGCCGGGCGACTCCCGGACGCCATCTCCCTCATCGACAGGCTCATCGGCCAGGTCCGCTCCCTCTCCCTCGACCTGCGGCCTCCGCAGCTCGACGAGCTGGGGCTCGTCGCGGCCCTGGAGAACTACCTGGCCGGAGTCGCACAGCGCAGCGCGGTGGAGCTGGTGTTCACCTCGGCCTCGTCCCTGCCCTCGCTGGGCGTGGAGCGCGACATCGTCATCTTCCGGGTCATCCAGGAGGCGATCACCAACGCCCTGCGCCACGCCAGGGCACGGCGGCTCGAGGTCCGGCTCGAGTCCGCCGGGCAGGCCATCCGCCTGGAGGTGCGGGACGATGGCAGGGGCTTCGCCGCCGAGGAGGTGCTCGCGGGGGGCGCCCCCGGCAGCTTCGGCCTGTTCGGAATGCAGGAGCGGGTGCGCGACCTGGGAGGCCGCTTCGAGGTGACGTCCCGCCTCGCGGAGGGCACGCGCGTGGTGGCCGAGGTGCCAATGGCCCGGGACGAGAATTCCATGGAGGAGAATCATGCGAGTGGTGCTGACGGATGACCACCAACTGGTGAGAGCGGGCCTGCGGGCCCTGCTCGACACGTTCGGTGACATCGAGGTGCTGGCCGAGTGCGGTGATGGGCAGGAGGCCCTGGCGCTGACGGACCGCCTGCAGCCGGACGTCCTCCTGCTGGACATCTCGCTGCCGGGGCTCAACGGCATCGAGGTCGCGCGCCGGGTGCCGAAGGTCAGCCCCTCCACCCGCGTGCTCGTGCTCTCCATGCACACCGCGGCGGAGTACGTGGCCCAGGCGCTGCGCGCGGGCGTGGCCGGCTACCTCATCAAGGACGCGGCCGTGGCGGAGCTCAAGGTGGCGCTGGAAGCGGTGCGCCAGGGCCGCACCTACCTGAGCCCCGCCGTCTCGCAGCGGGTGGTGGAGGGCTTCCTGCGCGTCACCGAGGAGGCGCCGGCCGCGCGCCCCCTCGACCTCCTCACGACCCGCCAGCGCGAAGTCCTTCAGCTCATCGCGGAGGGGCATGCCACCCGCGCCATCGCCGAGCGACTCCACGTGAGCGTGAAGACGGTGGAGGCCCATCGGTCGCAGTTGATGGAGCGCCTCGACATCCGCGACGTGCCGTCCCTCGTCCGCCTCGCCGTCCGACACGGGCTGGTGCCGGGCGAACCCCCCGAGCCCGGGGGCGCGTAGGGGATTCCTTAGGCCCTTCTAGGGGGCGCCCTGATGGCTGGCACACTCCACGTGTGGCTACAACAGTTACCCGGCTCGCAGCTTTTTCGGGGAGCCGGTCAGCTCGCGCACCATCCTTCAGGAGGAACACCATGCGGAATGCTTCAAGGTTGGGAACCCTCGCCCTGTCCCTGCTGGCCCTGGGCGGCGTGGCGAATGCAGCCGCGCCGCAGTACACAATCATCGACCTGGGCACCGTCCAGTCGTCCGATACCGCCTCGCAGGCCTTTCGCATCTCCCCGGGCGGCGTCGCCACCGGGCGCTCACTCGGCACCAGCCAGAACCGGACCTTTCGCTGGACCCAGGCCGCCGGGCTCGTCGGCCTGCCGAACCTCACCTCCCCGTCTCGAATCTACAGCGCGGGCAACGGCGCCAATGATGCCGGCGCCGTGGTTGGCACCGGGACGACGACCGCGACCGGCGTGAACCCGCTGCCGCTGATCTGGAAGAGCGGGGTCGTCTCGCAGCTGCCGCTCCCGCCCGGACAGTCGGTCGGGCGCGCGAACGACGTGAACAGCTCCCTGGTGGCGGTCGGCTCGGCGGGAAGCGGCACCTCGGAGCGCGCGGCGCTGTACTCGGGTAGCGCCGGCAAGCTCATCACCCAGACCACGTCGACCGGGTGCTACCTGGTCTCGGCCTTTGGCATCAACAACGCCGGCCTGATTGTGGGAATCGGGGTCGACCCCAACAACGCCGCGCGCAACGTGGGCATCGTCTACAACTCGGTGACCAACACCGCGACCGAAGTGGGCGCCCTGTCAGGACGCAACGGCGCCGTCGCCTTCGATGTGAGCGAGAACGGCCGCGTGGTGGGGGCGAGCATGAGCAACCAGGGCTCGGGGGTGCCCTTCATCTGGGACAGCGCGAATGGGATGCGGGCGATTCCGCTCCCGGCGGGCACGTCGTCCGGCTCCGCGCGCGGCGTGAACTCGGCGGGCTGGGCCGTGGGCACCGCCTCCAGCGCGTCGTCGGTCCCCTTCCTCTTCGACGGTGTCACCACCTATCGGCTGGGTGACCTGCTGCCGGCCGGCTCCGGCTGGAACCTCCTGACGGGCACCTCGAACTCGGCCTACGGCATCAGCGATACCGGCGTCATCGTCGGCACCGGCACGCACAACGGTGCGGTCCATGCCTACGCGATGATTCCCAGGTAGAAGCAGGGACAGGCCCCGGGGCGGGGACGTGGTGACTCCGCCCCAGGGCGCTTCCCCGCCTCCGTCCAGCCCCCGGCTCACCTCAGCCCCGCACCTCCACCTCGCGCACCTCGCGAGACACCTCGCGGACCTGGACCTTCACGTCGAGGAAGTGCGCCATCGTGTGCAGCTGCGTTTCCGCGTGCCCGTCCAGCGGCAGCGTGCGGAAGGTGCCTCCCTTCGCCAGCGCCAGGAGCAGGAGGAGCTGGTCGCACAGGTGCTCGCCCACCGGCACCTCCGCGTCCAGGTAGCGCTTCACCTCCGCCACCATCTCCTCGGCCACCATCTCCGCGCGCTTTCCCCGCTCGCCGAACGCGGTGAAGACCTCCGTCACGTGCTCGCTCTCCACCTCCGCCATCAGCACGTTGCCCGGGCCCGGTGAGCGCTTCAGCTCCTCCGTGCGCAGCTCGTCCGGGCGCCACTTCAGCGCCCCACCCGCCACGTCCAGCTCGCGCTTCGCCACGTCGAACGGAATCATCGCCACCACCGCCTTCACCTCGCGGCGCAGCACCCGTCCACGCTCCAGCAGGCTCACCGGCTCGAGCGGCGCCGGGCGCACGTCCACGCGGAACTTCCCTCCACCCGCCGGGAAGAAGCCGGGCCGCTCCAGCGTCGCCTCCACCGCTGGCCCCATCTTCCGCAAGAGCGGCAGGTACGCCTTCTGGAGGAAGTCGAACGGCGGCGCCGCCGGGTTGTGCGTCCCACCCTCCAGCATCAGCGTGGACGGCGTCCCCGCCATCAGCAGCGCCGGGAGCACCGTCTGCATCACCAGCGTCGCGCTGCCCGCCGTGCCCACCGAGAAGTGGTAGTTGCCCGCCGCCAGCGCTCGCGGACGGAACGTCAGCTCGCGCGAGCCCAGTTCCGCGCCCGACACCTCCGCCGCGCCCACCGCCTCCGCGGCCTTCACCCCCGTGAGGTGCTGGCGCAACAGGCCCGGCTTCTTCCGACCCGCGCGGATGTTCGTCATGGTGAACGGCGTCCCCGTCACCAGCGACAGCGCCAGCGACGTGCGCAGCACCTGTCCGCCACCCTCTCCCTGAGAACCATCGATGCGCACCATCTTCAGCCTCCTCGCTCCCCGCGACGCACGCACCACCCGGGACAGCCTGACACCTATCCAAAAATAGCGGCGCCCGCTCCCCCCATGCTGGCGACCTTTCGGTCTCTCAGGGGGAAGCGGGCGCCTCGGTGTCTTCATCCCGGCATGGCCACCTCGCTCAGGTGTCTGGGTTGTCGATGACTTCGCGTGCCCTAACCCTTCACGCACACCACCTGCTTCAGGGTGTGGACGACCTCCACCAGGTCCGCCTGCGCCGCCATCACCGCATCGATGGGCTTGTACGCAGCCGGCGTCTCGTCGATGACGTCCACGTCCTTGCGGCACTCGATACCCGCCGTCGCCTTCGCGTGGTCCTCGAGCGTGAAGCGCTTCTTCGCCGCCTCACGCGACATCACCCGGCCCGCGCCGTGGCTGCAGGAGTGGAAGCTCTCCTCGTTCCCCTTCCCGCGGACGATGTACGAACGCGCCCCCATGCTGCCGGGGATGATGCCGAGGTCACCCTCGCGCGCCCGCACCGCGCCCTTGCGCGTCACGAAGCAGTTCTTCCCGTAGTGGTGCTCACGGGAGATGTAGTTGTGGTGGCAGTTCACCGCCTCGTCCGCCAGCTCGAACGGGGGCAGCTCACCGCTGCGCTTCAGCGCGTCCACCGCCGAGTGCAACATCAACTGACGGTTCGTCGCCGCGTAGTCCTGCGCCCAGCTCACGGCGAAGACGTAGTCATCGAAGTGCTGCGAGCCCTCGGGCAGGTACGCCAGGTCCGCGTCCGGGAGGTGGATGAAGAAGCGGCGCATGTCCTCCTTCGCCAGCTCGATGAAGTGGCTCCCGATGCGGTTACCCACCCCGCGCGAACCCGAGTGCAGCATCAGCCACACGCCGTCCGACTCATCCAGGCACAGCTCGATGAAGTGGTTCCCCGTCCCGAGCGTCCCGAGGTGCGCGATGTCCGGCCCACGGCCGATGCGAGGGTGCTTCCCGACGATGACGTCGTACCCCTCCATCAGTCGCTTCCACTCCGCCTGGTGCGGAGCCGGCGCCGAGCGCCACGCGCCCGCGTCGTTACGGCCGCCGTTGTCCGTACGGCCGTGCGGAACCGCCTGCTCAATCGCGGAGCGCACCCCGCGCAGCGAGTCCGGGAGCTGGTCCGCGCGCAGCGTCGTACGCACGGCAATCATCCCGCAACCGATGTCCACGCCCACCGCCGCCGGCACCACCGCGCCCACCGTCGGCACCACGCTCCCCACCGTCGCGCCGTAACCGCGGTGCACGTCCGGCATCACCGCGACCCACTTGTGGATGAAGGGCAGGCCCCGGAGGTTCTTGAGCTGCTTCTTCGCCTCGTCCTCGAACGGCACACCCACCGTCCACGCCTTGATGGGGCGACCCGCCTCGTCCGACAGCACCTCGTAGTTCGCGTTGTTGCGGTTCATGGCCTTCACCTTTCGGTCGTCCGCCCGGGCTCTGCGTCCCGGGCACGTCGGGAGGTAGAGCAGCCGGCGTGCCAACCCTTCTCCAGAGGGAAGGACTCCCGGAGGAGTGCCTCCGCCTATCCGTTGGGATAAAGTCCTATCCGCATGGCGAAAACGCGGGCGCGCAAGACGGTGGTCCTCGGGATGCTGGGGACGACGCTGGACACGGGACAGGGGCCGCATCGGTGGGCGAAGTGGCGGCCCACGGTGGCGCTGTGCCAGCAGGAGGACCTGGTGGTGCACCGGCTGGAGTTGCTGCACCCACCCAACGCGACGGCGCTCGCGGGCACGCTCGTGGCGGACATCCACCAGGTGTCACCGGAGACGGAGGTGCGCCCCACGGTGCTGGACATCCAGAACCCGTGGGACCTGGAGGAGACGTATGGCGCGCTGCTGGATTACGTGCGCGGCTACGCCCTCAATCCCGAGGAGGAGGACTACCTCGTCCACATCACCACGGGCACGCACATCGCGCAGATCTGCATGTTCCTCCTGGTGGAGAGCCGGCTCATCCCCGGCAGGCTGGTGCAGATGTCGCCCGCGGGCACCGGGAGGGACCGCTCGGGGCCGGGCTCGCACACGCTCATCGACCTGGACCTGTCGCAGTACGACACGCTGGCCGCGCGCTTCCAGCAGGAGCAGCGCGAGGGCCTATCCTTCCTCAAGGCCGGCATCGACACGCTCAACCCCGCCTTCAACCGGCTCATCGAGCGGATTGAGCAGGTGGCCGTGCAGTCGAAGGCGCCGCTGCTGATTACCGGCCCCACGGGTGCGGGCAAGTCACAGCTCGCGCGCCGCGTCTATGCGCTGAAGAAGACGCGGCGTGGGGTGGCCGGTCCCTTCGTGGACCTCAACTGCGCCACGCTGCGAGGTGACGGTGCCATGTCCGCCCTCTTCGGCCACGTGAAGGGCTCCTTCACCGGGGCACTCCAGGACAGGCCCGGACTGCTGCGGCAGGCGAATGGCGGCGTGCTGTTCCTCGATGAGATTGGCGAGCTGGGCGCGGACGAGCAGGCCATGCTGCTGCGCGCGCTGGAGGACAAGCGCTTCCTGCCGGTGGGTTCCGACAGGGAGGTGGAGAGCGACTTCCAGCTCATCGCCGGCACCAACCGCGACCTGCAAATCGAGGTGGAGCGTGGGCGCTTCCGTGAAGATCTGCTCGCGCGCATCAACCTGTGGACCTTCCGGCTGCCCGCGCTGCGCGAGCGCCCCGAGGACATTCCGCCCAACCTCCTCTACGAGCTGGACCAGGCGTCCGAGGCAATGGGCACGCGCGTCACCATGAACAAGGAGGCGCAGGAGCGGTTCCTCGGGTTCGCCACGTCACCGGATGCGCGATGGTCGGGGAACTTCCGAGACCTCAATGCGGCCGTGCTGCGCATGGCCACGCTCGCCGCAGGAGGACGGATTACGCGCGAGGTGGTGGACGAGGAGCTTGGCCGGCTGCGCGAGCAGTGGCGCCCGGCCGGGGCTCGCTCCGAGTCGCGCGGTGGCGCGGTGGACCTGGTGGCGGAGATTCTTGGCGAGGACCTGGCCAGGGAACTGGACCGGTTCGACCGGGTGCAACTGGCGGACGTGCTGAGCGTATGCCGCTCCTCGCGCACGCTGTCGGATGCCGGACGCGTGCTGTTCGCGCAGTCGCGTGCGCAGAAGAAGAGCGTCAACGACGCGGACCGGCTGAAGAAGTACCTCGCGCGTTTCGGCCTCACCTGGACGGACGTGAGCGGGCGCGGGGCCACCGACGCGGCCTGACTCGCGGAATGAACATTCCTTCCCGCATGACCGGCCGCCGGAGAGAGGTCGGTGTGGCACGCCTCCGGGCACCTGCCTCGCGGAATGAACGTTCCTTCCGGCATGACCGGCCGCCGGAGGTCGGCGAGGCACACCTCCGGGCACCTGCCCCGCGGAATGAACGTTCCTTCCGGCATGGCCGGTCGCCGGAGGGGCTCGTCGCGTCCGCGCCATGAAGCGCCTCTCCGCGTCAGGCATGCGTCGTTTCATGGCCACCGGCTGCGCGTTCTCGGACTGTCGCAGGATGAGACGTGCCGCTGTCGTGTCCGCTCGTGCACGGATGGCGAAAAATCAGCCGCCGCGTTGAAGGACGGGTGACCGTCTGCGTCTTTACCGGTGTTCCAGGAAGTACAGGGGGCCGTGAGCCGGACAGGCCTCACGGGACACACCGTATGCAGACACCTCTCCGCCGTCGCGCCCCGCATCGTCGGGCCGCCGCGTGGCTCCTCGCCACCTGCCTCGCGCTCGCGAGCACCGCCGCCTCGGCACAGGTCCGCGAGCCCGACAACTTCGTCGCCACCACCCTTCTCTTCTCGTCGGCGCCCCGGCTGAACGACGTGTCCACGCGCCACTTCTCACCCACGCTCTCCGCGGGCTTCAAGGTGTCCGAACACGGACAGCTCCGCGTGGACTGGGGGCTGCCCTACACCACGCTCGCGACCGGAAGCAGCAGCCAGTGGAGCCATGTCGGCCCCTCCAACCTCCTCCTCGGCATCCACCACACGCGCACGGCCGCGGAGGACGTCCTCTTCGTCCGCGTCGGTGCCGCCGTGGCCCTTCCCGTCGCCCTGCGCACCGACGCGCGGAAGGCCGGCGAGTCCGCCACCGCCGCGGAGGGCGCCAACTACGCCACCGCCTCCGCCGTGCGCGGGCTGGCGGACCCGTGGCTGTGGTCGCTCGACACCACGTCCGTGGTGCTGCCCCTCGCCGTCGGCATGGACCTGCCGGGCTTCCAGCTCCGCGCCGACGTCGCCCTCGGCATGCTGGTGCCCGTCTCACATTCCTCGGAGGACACCCACTTCGTCGCCCAGGCCAGCGCCGAGGCCTCGCTCGGGCTCGGGCTGCTGGAGCCCGGCCTGCGCGCCCAGCTCGTCTCGCCCCACCTCACCGAGGCGACGTGGGACGGCAAGGACTCCCAGCTCTCCCTCGAGCCCTTCGTCCGCGCCCGCCTCGGCTCCGGCTTCGCGCGGGCTGGCGTCCGCATCGACGTGGACACGCCGGAGGGCCTCCGCACCGCCGGCACCGCGCGCATGTGGGCCTTCAGCGTGGGCGCGGGCATCGGCTTCTGAGGGCCTTCACGCCATCTCAGTGGATGGGCGCACCGCGCGTCGTGAAGACCTGGCTCCCGAGGAAGTAGAAGGCCTCCTGCCGCGGCACGAAGAACTTCCAGCCTTCGCCCGTGAGGTACGCCGGGTCCTCCTGCATCACGAACACCTTCTGCCCGTCCCACTCGGGCACCACGGTGGCCGTGTTCAGCTCAATCGCGATGTATGAGCCCTCGCGCAGCAGCTTGGGCTCCTCCTTGCGGCTGGCCGAGCGGAAGTCGACGTGCGCCCCCAGCGCGTGGCCCTGGTTGCCCAGCGGATGGCTGTAGACCATCGCTTCGATTCCCTTCTCCTTCATCTCCGCCATCGTCTGCTCGTACACGTCCGCCGACGAGCGGCCCGGCCGCGAGCTGCGCAGCATCAGCGCGTCCTGCAGCGCGTTCGTGTTCGCGAGCGCCTTCTTCAGCCCCGCGGGCACGTCCATCTCACCCTCCAGCGGCACGTACGCCATCTTCTGCCAGTCCGTGTTCAACCCCAGGTAGGTGATTCCGAAGTCCACGTGGAGCAGGTCACCACGCTGGATGACGACGTCCTCCGTCGAGGGCGCCAGGAAGCCGCGCGACGTGGAGCTCACCAGCCCCTTGCGCTGCACGCGCAGGTCCGGCTGGAACCACGTGTCCACACCCAATTCCCACAGCCTGTCGTAGAGCCAGCGACGCACGTCGCCCACCGTCGTCTTCCCCGGCACCACCACGGCAGGCGAGAAGGCCTCCTTCACCACCGCGTCCGTCAGCGCCACCAGCGCGCGGTAGTGCTCCCACTCCTCGGGCAGCCGCGTGTCCAGGTACTCCTCGATGAGCGGCGCCGCACTCACGAAGCGCGCCTCCGCCCCCGCCCCCAGCGTCTCCACCAGGAAGGCATACCCGTCGCGAGTCAGGCTGCGCGTCACCCCGCGCCTGCCGCCAATGCCCAGTGCAATCGTCTTCGGCTGATAGCGCGAGTCCAACTCCGTCAGCACGTCGCGCGTCGTGCGACCCTCGGCGGGCAATTCGAAGAAGCGCGTGAGCGCGGCCTCCGCGTAGCCCGTCAGCGCCACCCGCTTCAGGCCCTCCGGCCCCGCGTCCACGAAGACGAAGATGTCCCGGTTGCCCGCGTACGGCCGCGGCGGCGCGACGAACTGCGTGAGCGGGTCGTCATGGAACTCCTCGTTGACGACAATCCACATGCCCACGCCGTGACGGCGCATCATGTCCAGCAGCAGCCCGTGGCGCTTCTCCAGCCAGGCCTCGCGCACGGACATCTGCTCGGACCAGGTCAGCAGTCGCGGCGCATCGGCACCGGGGCCTCTCCGGGCCGGCGTGGCACAAGCGGCCAGCAGCACGCACGAGAGGACCACCCAGCATCCACCACGCATTCGAGGACTCCCCATCGAGAAGGAGCCCGCACCCTACTACTCCCAGAAACCGAAGGGCCCCGCCCCCGGAGCCCTTGGAGACTCCGGGAGCGGACCCCCTCGCGCCAGGCTTCAGAAGCTGGCGATCTGGAACTCCAGGTCATCCTCGTAGAACAGCTCGACTTCCAGCGCCCCCACGTCCTCATCGTCCCCGCTGGCCCCCACTGAAAACCGCGCGTCCCCCCGGTCTACTGGCGCCAACTCCTCCACGCCCGCTCCCGACCTCGCCCCCCACGGCCCCCCGACCGCCCCACGTCCCTCCTCGGGCGCCCACATTCCGTTGGCCTCCCCATGGCCGCGCGCGTCACAACGAAACATCACTCCCCCCTTGCGATGTCGGCTTCGCGGCGCTTCCGCCCCGCGTCTGCCTTCATTTCAAATACGTACACAGCCCTTTTTCTTGTGCGTCCTGCTCAAAAAAGTTTCGGAGCACCGCCCCATGGGGCAGTGCTCCGAAAATCAGGAAATTCGGCTCAAAATCCAGTGAGTCCAGGAATCGTGGCTCAGTCCACCACCGCGAGGCCCGCCTTCCAGGCCCGCCCGCGTGCCTGTGTTTCATGGCGGAGCGCCCGGGCGCGGATCAGCGCCTCCTCGCTCCAGCCGGGCTCGCCCAGCTTCGCCACCGCCTCGAAGGCCTCGGCGGCCGGCAGCGTGTGGCCTGAATCCCGCAGCGCCAACGCCCGGTTCCACAGCGCCTGCGGGTGGGTGGGCACCCGGCGCAGCACGTCCTCCAGCAGCTCGAGTGCCTCCTCGAGGTGACCCTCCTCCAGCATGATGACGGCGAGGTCGCTGTCCCGGTCCGGCGACGGCGGCGAGCGACGGAGGAAGTCCGACGCCTGCCGCCAGTCCTTGCGGACGAGGTACGCGGCGGCGATGCCGTGCAGGTCGCCCGCGTCTTCCAGGTCCGCCAGCTCGCGCAGCGGAGGCGGCCGAGGCATGTCGGAGGACGTGTCGCCGGTGCTGCGCATGGGCGCGAAGGGGCGGTGCCCGTCCGCTCGGGCATACGCCACGCGGGCCTCCAGCATCCGCGTGGGCGCCTGGGCAAGCCACACCTCCCGGGGCACCGCGCCCGGGGACGGGGCGTAGACGACGAGCGCGGCCAGCCCCGCGGCCAGCACCAGCGCCAGCGCCGCGCCCGCGACGTGGAGGCCTCCCGGTAGCACGCGGAGGAAGCGCCCGCGCGGCGCCCGCTCCGGCTTCACCGGCGGCACGGCCGCGGGCTTCGCCGTGAGCTCCCCTTCCCCCAGCGCATACAGGCTGAGCATCTCCAACTGCATCGCCTCGTGCAGCCCCGTCGCGCACGCCTCGCAGCGGGCCAGGTGGTGGCGGAAGTGCTCCTCGTCCACCGGGCCCAGCTCACCGTCGAGGAAGAGGTACAGCTTGTCGCACTGGGAGCTCATGACGCCTCCCCTCGGCCGTCACCGCCGGTCCGCGGCGGTCCGGGTGCGAATGGCGATGGGCCCCGCTCCTCCGGGTCGACGCCTGCCTGGCTGCTCATCCGCGCGAGCGCCTCGAAGCCGCCCTGTCGTACGTCGAAACCCCGGGCCACGGGGTGAGGGCTGCCCGTGGCATTGCGTTGAACCGTCATCGACCTCCACACTCCTTGCACGCCTTCTCGGAACGCGCTCGGGGTGAATCCTTGGGTGGCCGTCA
The DNA here is from genome assembly GCF_026626705.1 of Pyxidicoccus sp. MSG2. Classification (NCBI taxonomy): domain Bacteria; kingdom Pseudomonadati; phylum Myxococcota; class Myxococcia; order Myxococcales; family Myxococcaceae; genus Pyxidicoccus; species Pyxidicoccus sp. MSG2. The sequence goes on along the minus strand of NZ_JAPNKC010000001.1, from coordinate 9,613,819 downwards.
GGAAACCGACGCAGTCACGCGGGTTTGCGCCACCTGAGCGACAGCGCTCCCCGACTTCCAGCGGGGCCGGGCAGGCTCACTCGAAGAGGAGGACGTGGGTGAGCCACCACGCGTCGCCGGGGTGCTCCTTCAGCCACCGCGCGCGGGCGTCACGAAGCGCCGTGGAGGGCCGGGCGTTGCCGCGGATGAGCTCCCGCACCTCCTCGAAGAACGCGCCCGCTGTGTCGGGGATGTCCGTCGTGGAGGCCAGCACCACGCTCGCGCCCGCCTCGATGAAGGCCACCGGCAGACTGGAAGGCTCGCTCAGGTAGGGCGCCGTCCGCGCCGCGTTGCAGGTGGCCAGCAGCACCACCGGCGCGCGGGTCAGCCGGGCCCGGCGCACCCGGTCCGCGGTGAGCGCATAGCGGCCGTCCCCATCCGGGGCCAGCACCACCAGCGACGCATCCGACACCGCGGAGCTGAACATCCCGTGCGCGTGCAGCTCCACCTCGCTGGCGTCCTCCATGGCCTCCAGCACGCGCGACGGCGTGGCCTGGCTTCCCCGCAGCTCCATGCGCAAGGGGTCCGGCACCCGGGGCGACTGGAGCCGGGGCAGCCGCGGCAGCTTCAGCGACGGCGGGTCCGCCACCTCCGTCACCACGAGGTGCCGCGCGGCGTCCCGCGCTGGAGGCGGCCACGCGGGAGTGCTCCGACCCACGCGGTAGCTCCAGGCCAGGTCCGGGGGCAGCAGCCCGGTGAAGCCGTGCACGGGCGGCAGGGCCAGCACGTCCACGTGCTCACAGCCGCGCAGCGCCTCCACCAGCGGCTCCGGCACCAGCGCTTCGGCCTCGCGCGGGGGCCCGGTGCGCGACGCGTCGAAGTACCCCTGAAGCCTGCCGGAGGGGCCCCGGGCCACCACCACCGTGCGCTCGTGGTGGACGGACACCGACAGCACGCAGCGCTCCGGCACCGCCGCCATCCGGAGCTGACGGCCCTGCAGCGCCAGGACTTCGCTCCAGCCGTCCGTCCTCGCCGCCTCGGAGATGAGGGCGCCGTAGGCGCGGACCCGGGCCAGGCGCGCGTCCACGGCGTCGGGCCCCTGCTCCGCCAGCTCCACGGCGCGCCACAGCAGCAACTGCCCCGCTCCGCGGGAGCGCGCCAGCTCGAACTGACCCTCGAGGGAGAGCAGCAGGGCCTCGCGGCCGGGCGGGCCGGCGTCGCGGCGCAGCGCGGAGAGGGCGCGGCGCAGGTGGTCCACGTCCCCGGGCTCGGGCCGCACACGCGCCAGGTCCGACAGCACGAGCGCGCCCGTCAACTCCAGCGGCCGCTCGCAGGCCAGGGCCCGGTCCAGCGCGCGGCGGGCGTCGTCCGGGTGGAAGCGCTCCCACTCCACGGCGGCCAGGGTGCGGTGGACGCGCGAGCGCGGCTCACAGTCCTCCGGCATCCGCGCCAGGGCCTCCTCCAGGTACGCACGGGCACTCGCGAAGGCGTGCTGGAAGCGCAGGACGTCCGCCAGCTCCAGGAGGAACTCCTGCTCGACGCGCCAGTCCCGCGTCAACTTCGCCCGCTCCCAGCCGCTCCACGCGTACGGGAGGGCCTCCGCCGGACGGTGCAGGTCGAGGTACAGGCGCGTCAGCTCCTGCTCCAGGCCGAGGCAGCGGTCCACGAGCGCCGCGCCCTGGCAGGCCTCCAGCGCCGCCTTCAGTCGCTGCTCGGCCTTCCACCAGGCCCCCGCTCGCGCCTCGCTCCGGGCCCAGGCCTGCTCGGCCTGGAGGACCAGCCACGAATCTCCCTGCGCCCTGGCGAGCCGCGCCAGCAGCTCCACGTCCACCGCCACTCCCGCCGTGCTCGCGCGCACGAGCGCGCCCAGGAGGAGGTCTTCCTCGCCCGAGCGCCGCAGCGCCTCTAGCATCTCCGAGCCTACCTCCGCGCCTGCCTCCGCGCTCGCTGGCGGCTCTTCCTGGAGGAGCCGCGCATAGCGCCGTGCCGCGGGCCCCCGGAGGGTGAAGTCGCGCTCCGCCACGCGCCGCACGTAGCCTGCGAGGACATGGACGTCGCCTCCGGGGCCCGCGTCGAGCGCCTCCGCCAGCGGCATCAGCCGCCGCACGGCCTCGCGCGAGGAGGCCGCGCGCACCACGTCGTAGAAGGCCCGCCGGACGAGGCCGGGATGCGTGCGGGCCACGTCCAGCGGCAGCCGCGCGCCCGGGTCCGTCAGCAGCTCCCGCGTCGCCGCCGAGGCATCCGTCCACTCGCGCCCTCGCGCCGCGGTGCCGTCACGCAGTCCGCGCGCCAGTCCCCACGCCTCCTCGCTCCAGCCGGACTCGCCCAGCTTCGCCACCGCCTCGAACGACTCCGCCGCCAGCAGCGTCAGCCCCAGCTCTCGCAGCACCAGCGCCCGGTTCCACAGCGCCTGCGGGTGCGACGGCTCATCACGCAGCACCCCTTCCAGCAACTGCAGCGCATCCTCCAGGTGGGCCTGCCTCTGCCAGGCGCCCTCCACCCCCGAGGCCTGCGTGCCTCTCGCGCGCTGCAGGGCAATCACCGCCAGGTCACACGTCCGGTCCGCCGAGCGCGGCATCCGCTCCAGGAAGGCCCGGGCCTGCAGCGGCGCGCCGTGCAGCAGGTACGCCGTGGCGATGCCATGGAAGTCCTTCCGGGCCTCCAGGCGGGACAGCGCGTGCAGCGGCAGCGCCGTCACCGGGCCGTCGTCCTCGGGCCCGCTGCGCTCCGGCACGTAGCGCTGGTAGTGCCCGTCCACCGCCGCGTACGTCAGCCGGGCCTCCAGGTGCCGGCCATTCGCGGGCACGAGCCACGCCGCGTCCTCCGCGTCCTCCTGGCGCGAGAGCGTCAGGAGCAGCAACGCCCCGAGCGCCGCCAGCATGCCGCCCGCGGGCAGCCACACCCGCCGGCGGCTCCACCACCGCTCGCTCCCGGCGCGCGCCTGGGGGACTTTCGGAGGGGAGCGCACGGGGCCCTCTTCCAGCGTGAACTGCCCCAGCAGCTCCAGCTGCAGCGAGTCCCGGAACTCCTCGGAGCACGCCTCGCAGCCGGCCAGGTGCTCGCGGAAGCGCCCCTGCTCCTCGGGTGGCAGCTCGCCATCCAGGAAGCGAGGCAGCACTTCGCATCCGACGGAGTTCATCGCCGCCGCTCCCGCCGCCGCCGCTCCGCGGTCTCACGCAACAGCTCCCGCAGTTCCCGGCGCGCCCGCGTCAGCCGCGCCCCCACCGTGCCGGGCTTCTCTCCCGTGTCCCTTCCAATCTCGGCGTACGAGTTTCCCTGGAGGAACAGCTCGAAGGTGCGCCGCAGCTTCGGGCTGCTGAGCCGCTCGACGGCCTGGAGCAGGTCCTCCGGGCCGACGAACTCCCACAACTCCGGCTCCCACGCGTCGTCGAGCTGCTCCGACTGCACGTGCACGCGCAGCAGTGCCTCCATCCGGCTGGACTCGCTCCCCTTCCGGCGGCACCGGTCCAGGAAGCAGTTGTGGGCCACCCGCCCCGTCCACGCCCGCTGCGCGTCCTCGTCCAGATGCCTCAGTTGGTCCCACCGCAGCAGCGCCCGCAGCAGGACGTCATGAACCAGGTCCTCGAGCTCGTGCTCAATCCCTCCGCAATACCTACCCAGGATGGCGAACAAGGTGGGTTGCACGCGCCACGCGAAAGCCTCGAACTCACCCCCGGATGGTGACTTCACCACCCACAGTCTCGTATTCGCTCTCACGGCCCCCTCCGTTTCCATCAACAGACGCAGAGGGCTGGTTTTCTTATCCAGAATTCATCCAACCCCCCGTACCCGTGTCGTAGACAGAAACGCGTGACGGCGCTGTGACCGGGCTCACATGGGGTACCAATTCCTTGCAGCTTCGCGGCGCGCTACGAAGTGGCCGCGGCGATGGAAACCGGCTGGGCGTAAGGCAATTCCACCTCGAAGCTCGCGCCCCCGAGCACTTCCGAGCGCCTCGCCCGAATGTTGCCTGCATGACGTTCGACGATGCCGCGAGCAATCGCCAGGCCCAGGCCCGTGCCCGGCCGGGGCCCCTCTCGCTTGCGCCCCGTCACGAAGGGCTGGAAGAGCCGCGGCAGCAGCTCCGAGGGGATGCCGGGCCCGCTGTCCTCCACGTGGACCCGGAGCCCGTGCTCACCGCGCTCGCAGCGCACGCGCAGCCGCGGCGACGGCACCTCGCGCAGCGCAAGCAGGGCATTCTCCAGGAGAATCACAAACACCTGCGAAAGCTGCGCCTGATCCGCCTCGACTTCCAATGACTCACTTCCGGAGAATTCAATCTCCACCTCCGGAGCGAGGGCGCCCAATCCCTGACGTGCGGTGGAGCCTGCCAGCGCGAGCGTGGCGGGCACGTCCACGCGGCGCAAGTCCAGCGGGCGCGGGCGGCCATAGCGGAGCAGCTCGTCGACGAAGTGGCTGGCACGCTCGATCTGCTCGCGCATGGCGGCCACCGACTCCGCGTCGCCGCCCCGGCGCTCCAGCAGCTTGAGGTGCGCGGAGAGCACGCCCAGCGGGTTGCGCACCTCGTGGGCCACGGCGGAGGTGAACTGCCCCAGCTCCGCCAGTCGCGCCGCCTGGTCCGCGCGGGCCTCCTGCGCGGCGAGCGCGGCGGCCAGCTCGCTGCCCGTGGCGCGGCCCTTCAGCAGCCGGCGCCCCAGCCACTCCTGGAGCCCCTGGCGCACGGGCTCGAAGGCGAGCGCGGCCAGGGCCAACAGGAAGAAGGCGCCCACGCGGTACTCGGCGAGGAAGGGCTGGCCGCTGCCCGCCATCAACGTCAGCACGCCGAAGAGGAAGCCCGCGGACAGCACCGCCGCCATCGCGGAGTAGACGAGGCTGCGCTCCAGGAGCCGCCGGTCCCCCGGAGCCTGGTGCGCGTTGATGACGTGGACGAGCACCAGCAGCGCGGCCAGCACCAGGTACATGCCCAGGGGCACCGCGTAGCCGCTCGACAGCAAGAGGGCGTTGCCGATGCTGCCCGAGTACGCCAGCGCACCAGCGATGCCCAGGCTGCGCAGCACCGGCCGGCGCTCGGGGGCTTCATGGCGGTACGAGCGCGCCAGGTGCACCAGGGGCACCACCGCCGCGGACACGGCCAGCACCATGGACGGCCAGAAGAGGGGCCCGCGCCTGAGCGCCACCGGGCCATAGAGGATGTTGGGGATGAAGACGCCGATGCCCGTCACCACCACCGCCACCGCGTAGGCCAGCGCCACCAGCCGGTAGGAGCGCTGGCGGGTGACGTCATAGGCGGCGTGGAGGTACGTGGCGGAGATGAAGGCGCCGACGGTGACGAAGCGCTGGCCCACCCAGGCCGTGCCGGGAATGCAGAGCAGCAACAGCGCGCCACTCCACAGCGCCGTGGCCAGACAGTAGAGCGCCAGGCCCCGGGCATTGCGGCCCCGGAGCGCGGCGGTGAAGCACAGCAGGAGCGCCACGGACAGGACGGGCACGAGGCTGTAGGCGAACAAGGGCCCCATGCCCGCACTGTGACAGAGCCGGCGCTCCGGTGCTCAGCGGATGGTGGCCAGGAAGCCGTCCAGCAAGTCGTTCACCGTGTCCGGCGCGTCGAGCTGCACCCAGTGCCCGGTGCCCTCCACCTTCCGGGACGGCAGCGTCGGGTCGAGGCGCTGGTACGAGCCCGGCTCCTCGTTGAACGCGGTGATGACCGTCAGCCTCGGACCCGGGTAGCGCCGGAGCGCCGTCACCGGGTCGAACGTCAGCAGCGCGCCCAGCCCCGCGCGCGCGCCCGCTTGCGACGTGGCCCGCATCTGCGAGAGCACGCGCTCGCGCACCTCCGGCCGCGACGCCGCGAGCATCGGTGCCCAGAACTCCGCGATGACCTCGCGCCAGGCGTCCGTCGCCAGCGCCTGCATCACCCCCACGGCCTGCTCGGCGGGAATCGCGCGTCCATCCGACGCCGGGTCCAGGAGGAACAGTCCCGCGACGCGCTCGGGGTGCAGCCCCGCGTAGGCCGTGCAGAGGGCCCCGCCCATGCTGTGCCCCACCAGCACGAAGCGCTGGAGCCCGAGCCCGTCCACCACCGCCGCGATGTCGCTGGCGAAGTCCTCGATGGAGATGTCCTCCTGCTTCGGAGGCACTGAACGCCCGTGGCCCCTCAAATCGAATGCCACGGCCCGCCGGTGCCTGCGCAGGTGGGCGAGCTGGGCCTCCCAATGCGTGGTGCTCCCACAACTCGAGTGGACGAACACCACGGGCAGCCCACCCTGGCCTCCATCGTCCACGTACAGCGCTCCCGCGGGTCCCTTCACCATGGCGTGCTCCCTTCGTTCGTGAAGATGCGCTCCGCCGCGCACCATGGCTCGTGAAGTACGGCCCATCCCTGTCAGGAACTGGCAGCAATGGTGCGGCGGGCGGGCAAAGCCCTGCGATTTCCAGCGGTTGAGGGAACTCCGAATTCCAGGCGCACGGCGTGTCGATTCCCGGGCCCGTCGTTCGACGTGTCGGTGAGGCCGGACTGCACCGGCCCTTCACACGAAGGAGAACGACATGCGTTTCATGATTCTCGTCAAGGCCAACAAGGACAGCGAGGCGGGGCAACCGCCGGACGAGAGGCTCATCACGGAGATGATGAAGTTCAACGAGGAGCTGGCGAAGGCGGGCGTGTTGCTCGCGGCCGAGGGTCTGCACCCCAGCTCGAAGGCCGCGCGGGTGCGCTTCTCCGGGACGAAGCGCACCGTCATCGACGGGCCCTTCACGGAGACGAAGGAGCTCGTCGCCGGCTTCTGGCTGTGGGAGGTGAAGTCGCGGGAGGAGGCGATTGAATGGGTGAAGCGCTGCCCCAACCCGATGCTGGGCGAGTCGGAAATCGAAATCCGCCAGGTGGTCGAGATGACGGACATGGGCGACGCGCTGACGCCCGAGCTGAAGCAGCAGGAGGAGCACCTCCGCGCCGTCGTGGAGTCGCGGCGCGGCTGAGCGCTCAGCGCCCTGGAGCCCGTGCCATGCCTGTCGGAGACTGGCGGCCATGGCGCGAGTCGACCGGGTGATGCGGCTGCACGACTTTCTTCGGGCCCACGAGGCGACCACCGTCGCGGAGGTTGCCGCGGCGCTGGAGGTGAGCGTGCGCACGGTGCACCGGGACCTGGCGACGCTGAGGGAGCAGGGGGTGCCCATCAGCAGCGACTCGGGACCGGGCGGAGGCGTGCGCCTGGAGCGGGACCGCGGGCTGACGGCGGTCCACCTGTCCCTGGAGGAGGTGGTGGCGCTGTGGCTGGCCGCGAACCTGTCGGCCACGGCCACGTCGCTGCCGTGGGGGCGCGCCGCGCGCTCGGGGCTGGAGAAGCTCTTCGCCAGCGTTCCGCGCGAGCGGGCCCGGAGCATGCGAGAGCTCTGCCGCCGCGTGGTGGTGGGACGGGCCGCCAGCCCCCGCGTCCTGGCGGAGCTGGGCACGCCGCCCGAGGAGCTGCTCTCCGTCTTCGAGCGCGCCTTCGCCCAGAAGGTGTGCCTGTCCTTCGAGTACCGGGATCGTCATGGCCATGCGAGCCGCCGCCTGGTGGAGCCGCATGGACTGCTGGTGGAGGCACCGGCCTGGTACGTGCTCGCGCGGGACGTGGAGAAGTCCGCCGCGAGAATGTTCCGGATGGACCGCATCCGCAGGGCGCGCCTCGTACCCGAGCGCACCTTCGTCCCCGACATGGAGGGGCTGAAGGCGCAGGCCCTCGCCCAGAGGTTGAATATCGCGCCGGCCGTCACGTAGATGGGAGGGTGCGAAGCCCGGATGGGCCCGCACCTCTCATCAGGGGAATCGACGAATGAACAGGAAGCTGGGCACGGCAGTGTTCATGATGGTGGCGTGTGCCTTCGGGCCGATGACGGCCGCCGCGGAGGACGAGAACCTCATCGAAGTCACCGGCATGGGCGAGACGGCGACGCATGAGTGCACGCCGGGCACCAAGGTGGACATCACCGGCGCGTCCAACAACGTGACGTTGACGGGCGAGTGCAAGAGCGTCGAGGTGAGCGGCTCCAGCAACACCGTGAAGGTGGAGGCCACCAGCGTCATCGACGTGACGGGCACGAGCAACACCGTCACGTGGAAGCGCGGTCACGGCAAGTCGAAGCCGAAGATCTCCCGTACCGGCATGGGCAACAAGGTCTCGCAGGTGAAGTAGTCGCTGTTGCAATTCCGTGCGCCCGCTTCGTCATGCGGAGCGGGCGCGCCCTTCCACCCCGGGGCGAGGAACACGCCATGGCGCTCCGAGCCGTTCGGCGGGCGCAGGCAGGGAAGCAGGCCTCCCCGTTCCCCGCGCGGCCCAGGACACCTGGTGTACGCTGCACGCCCGCCGGAGCCTTGGGGTGCACCGGTGTCACCAGGAGTCACGCGGTGCGGTACTTCGCCATGGTCGCGGCCGGGGCCATCCTCTGGGGATGCTGGGCCCTCTTCCTCCGGCCCGCGGGGCTGTCCGGGCCGCAGAACGGGCTGCTGGTGCTCGCGGCCATGTCGCTCCCCGCCCCCTTCCTGCTGCGCCGTGAGGCCCTGCGTGACAGGCGCGCCACGCTGGCGCTCGCCATCATCGGACTCGCGGACGCGGCCAACGTCGCCTGCTTCTTCGCGGCGATGCGCAACGGGCCCGTCTCCGTCGCGGTGCTGACGCACTACCTCGCCCCGCTGCTGCTGGCGCTATCCGCACCGTGGGTGCTGCGCGAGCGCCCCTCGACGCGGGCCCTGATCGGCGTGCCCGTGACGCTCTTCGGACTGGCCCTCCTCATCATCCAGCCCGGCACCGCCTTCTCCGGACTGACGGCGGCGCTGGGCGCGGCGAGCGCCATCTTCTACGCAATCATCGTCCTGGGCTCCAAGGAGGCCGCGCGCGCGTACTCGCCGCTCGCCGTCACCGCGCTGCATGCGCCCATCTCCGTGGTGGCGCTGCTGCTGTACTTCGGCGCGGAGGCCCTGCCTCCGGCGCTGGACGGAGCCACACTCCGAGTGCTCGTGGGCGGACTGGTGTGTGGCCTCGGTGGAAACATCCTCTTCAACGCCGGTCTGCGGCACGTGCCCACGGCGGCGGCGGGCGCCCTCACGTACCTGGAACCCCTTACCGCGTCGGTGGTGGGCCAGGTCTTCTTCGCGGAGTCGTTGACGCCAGCGGGCATGGTGGGGGGCGTGCTGGTGCTGGTGACGGGGGCCTGGGTGGCCGCCGAGCGCCGGGCACCCACGCGGGGCGTCCCGGTGCCGTCCGCCACACCCTGAACCCTCATTCCAAATCCCCCCTTGCGTGCGCGGGGAATCCTTTGGTCCTCTTGGGGCCCCGCGCCTCGCGGGCACCTTCTCTGTTCCTGGCGACGCCGTATGCCTATGGAAACCGCAGCTGACAGCCGAGAGTACCGCGTCGTCTTCTTCTGCCCCGCGTCGAGCGCCCGGCTCGAGCGGCTGGAGGCGCCTGTGCGGCGGCTGCTCTCGCGCATCCAGGCGCCGCCCGCGGAACTGGCCCCGCTCCAGGAGGCGGGCCCCCTCACCGAGGCGGGGTGGCAGGTGTTCCTCGTCCGCTCGCTGACCGAGCGCTCCGCCGCCCAGGCCATGGCCGCCTATGTCAGCGAGGCCACCTGCGCGCTGGCGGCGGAGCTGGACGCGGAGGTGCTGGGCCTCTACGTGGACGTGTCGGGCGACTCGGCCCGCATCTGCCGCTGCGGCCCCGAGGACGGGCCGGAGACGTTCGCCGGCCGCCGGCAGGCCGCGCTCAACCGCACGGCGGAGTGGCTGGAGGTGGCCCCCACGAGCCTGTCCGCCCTCTTCCACCTCGACCTGCCGGACGCGGACTACGAGCCGGATGCGGACGACCGCTTCGTCGAGGAGAAGCTGCGCGAGGCGCGCACCCTGATGGAGCGCTACCGTCAGGGGAAATGAGGTCGAGAACCCCCGAGGACCTCGCGGGCCGCTGCCCGCGCTGCTTCCTGCCCACGTCCCTGTGTCTCTGCGCGGAGGTTCCGAGCGTCCCCACGCGCACGGAATTGCTCGTCATCCGCCACCACAAGGAGACGCTGAAGTCCACGAACACGGCCCGCATGGCGGCGCTCGCCCTGCCCCGCTGCCGCATCGTCTCGTATGGCTCGCCGGGGCTCCCCTTCGACGCCTCCGTGCTGGAGGCGCCGGACACGTGGCTGCTCTTCCCGGACGCGCAGCAGGCGCCCGCGACGGAAGCGCCCCGGCCCGCGCGGCTCATCGTCCTGGACGGAAGCTGGGGTCAGGCACGCCGCATGGTGCAGCGGGTGCCAGCGCTGCGGCGGCTTCCGGGACTGAAGCTGCCCCCGCCCCTGCCGGACACGCGCCGCCTGCGCCGGCCGCCACACCCGGACGGCATGTCCACGCTGGAAGCCATCGCCGGAGCGCTGGCGTACCTGGAGGGCGAGGAGGTGTCGCGTCCCCTCTACGCCCTGCACGAGGTGATGATCGACCGGGTGATGATGAGCCGCGGTCGGCTCGCGCTCCCCGGCTGTGACGAGGACGACGGGGACTAGCAGGCGCTTCCGGCGCCGCAGCGCGCCTTCTTCATCTCCGCGGCGAACGGGCTGGGCTCCAGGAAGCCGGTGACGCGCGGCTTCTTGAGCACCTCGCCCTGGGGCGACACGAAGGCCACGGTGGGCAGGCCCTCCACGCCGAAGCGCTCCATCAGCGCATCCAGGTTGTCCTCGCTGTTCGTCGCATCAATCTTGACGGTGAGGAAGTGCCCCTCCGCCGACTGGGAGATGACCTCCTCCGCGGGGTACGTCTCGCGGTCCAGCTCCTTGCAGGCCGCGCACCAGTCCGCGAAGAAGTCGATGAGCACCGGACGCCCCTCCGCCTTCGCCTGCGCGAGCACCTTCTCGAACTCGTCCGGGGAGAAGGTCGCCTGCTTCGCGGGCATGACGTGGTTCCACTGCCACGACGGCGCCCGCGGCGGCTCGGCCAGCCCCATGCGCACCCACAGCGCGCCCACCGGGCCCGCGTCCAGCGCGCCGCCGCGCAGCACCAGCGCCACCACCACCAGCGCCACGCCCAGCGCCTTCAGCGAGAAGTCGCGCGCGCCCTCCTTGAACGAGCGGTGCACCGCGCCCACCGCCACGCCGGCCACCACCAGCACCGCCGCGAGCGCCGCGCCCGGCAACTGCCCCACCTGCGCGCCCAGCCCCTTCACGGCGTCGCGCGCCCAGGGCATCGCGTCCTTGAGGTAGCTGAAGGCCAGTGCCACCAGCATGATGCCCAGCACGCTCTTCACCCACTCCATCCACACGCCGCCGCGCGGCAGGCGCACGGTGAAGACGCCGATGAGGAAGAAGGGCACGCCGATGCCCAGCGCGTAGATGAACAGCAGCGTCGCGCCCAGCGTGGTGTTGGCCGTCTTCGCCACGAAGGCCAAGAGGCCCGTCAGCACCGGCCCGGTGCATGGCGCCGCGAGGAAGCCCGACACGCTGCCCATGAGGAACGCGCCCGCCAGACCCGCGCCGCCCACCGACGTCAGCTTCGACTGCCAGGTGGACGGCAGCGCCAGCTCGAAGGCGCCGAACATCGACGTGGCCAACAGCAGCAGGAACACCGCCAGCCCCGTCACCACCGCCGGGTGCCCCAGCAGCGCGCCGAAGGCCTGCCCCGTCTTCGCCGCCAGGATTCCCAACGCGCTGAACACCACCCCCATGCCCACGATGTAGGCCGAGGTGAGGAGCAACGCGCGTCCCCGTCCCTCCGCCTTGCGCGCACCGAAGACGGAGACGGTAATCGGGATGAGCGGGTAGACGCAGGGTGTCAGCGCGGTGAGCAACCCGCCGGCGAACACCACCGCGGCGCCCCACGCCAGGCTGCCCGATTCGAGGAACCGGGCCGCGTCCAGGCCGGCGTTGGGGCCGGTGGGCAGCAGCCAGGGCACCACGGCCACCACCACACCCGCCAGCACCGCCACGACTCCCAGCTTCTTCGCATCCATGCGCGCTCGACTCCGTTTGCCCCGGGGCTCCCCCTCTATACGCAGACCCGGGGCAACCGGCTACTGCGCCGTGGCACCAGGCGAGGAGGCAGGCACCTTGAGGCCCGCGGAGCGCGCCAGCCCCATGACGCCCTCCACCGCGGCGGCGATGTAACCAAACGGGTTCGCTCCATCCACCGCGGTGACGTGCACCTCACCCATCTTCTGCTGGAAGGCGGCGGCCACCTGCGGCAGCTGCTGCGCCAGCGTCATCTGGATGACCTCCGCGCTCACGCTGTTCTCGATGTCGCGCAGCACCCTTGCCTTGCCCAGCTCCAGCTCCTGGTGCGCCCGGTCCTTGCGCGCGCGCAGCTCGGCGATGACCACCTCCGTCTCGACGATGGACCTGCGGGCCTGCACCACCTGGAGCTCCGCGTGCAGCCGCTCCGCCTCCTGCTGGTGCTCGGCGAGCAATGCCTCGTGGCGCGCCGTCGTCTGCTCCTGCTCGCGGCGCATGCGCTCCAGCACCATGCGGCCCTTCTCGGCTTCCGCCTCCTGCTCCTGGCGCAGCTTCGCCAGCTCCACCTCCTGCTCGCGCTTCTGCTTCTCCAGCGACAGCTCCTGCTCGTGCTGCTGGGCCGCCAGCTCGATTTCCTGCTCGCGCTGCTGCCGCGCCAGCTCCATGCGCGCCTTGGTGGCCTCCGCCTCCTGCTCGCGCTGCAGCCGCGCCAATTCCAGCTGCTGCTCGCGCTCCTGACGCGCCAGCTCCAGCTCCGCCTCGCGCTGCTGGCGGGCCAGCTCCATCTGTGACTTCGCGGCTTGCGCCTCCTGCTCGCGCTGCAGGCGCGCCAGCTCTACCTTGGCCTGCGCGGCCTCGGCCTCCTGCGCCAGCTTGAGCTTCTCCAGCTCCAGCTTCGCCTGGTGCACGTTGGCATCCTGCTCGCGCTTGAGCTTCTCCAGCGCCATGCGCTGGCGGGCGATTTCCGCCTCCTGCTCGCGCTGCAGCTTCTCCATCTCCACCTGCGCGCGACTGGTGGACAGCGCGCGCTCGGCGACAATCTTCGCCTCGACCAGGCGCGCCTCGGCGGACAGCGCCTCCAGCTTCGCCTGCTCGTCGGAGACCTGCTTCTTCTGGCGGACCTCCTGCTCCGCGGCCAGCTTGGTCAGCGCCACCTCGCGCTCCACCGTGGCCTGCTCCTGCTTCAGCGTGCGCTCCTGGGCGAGCTTCGCCTCGGCGACGCGCGCCTCCACCGCCAGCGCCTCCAGCCGGGCCTGCTCGTCGGCCACCTGCCGCTTCTGGCGCACCTCTTCTTCCGCTTCCAGCCGCTGCAGGCTGAGCTGCCGCTCGGCCTCCGTCTCCTCGCGGTGGACGAAGCGCTCCTTGGCCAGCTCCGCCTCGCGCGCCTGCCGCTCCTGCTCGCGGCGGAAGCGCGCCTGCATGTTCTCGAAGACGGTGGAGGACAGGACGCGCACGTCCTGGATTTCAATCGTGTCGAGGATGACGCCCCAGCCCGCGTCGGACTGGTCCTCCAGCTTGCCCTTGCCCGCCACCACCGGGGCGATTTCACGCATCAGCTCCGCGGCGATGCCCTCCTTGCGCTTGGAGAGGCACTCCTCCACGGACATGTTCGCCACGAGGCGCCGCGCCGCGCCCACGAACATCTCGCGCAAAAGCTCCGCCAGCTTCTCCTGGGCCCGCTCCGGGAAGGAGAAGTTCAGCATGCGGAAGGCCACCAGCGGGTCGGCGATGCGGTACACCGCGAGGCCCGTCACCGCCACGCCCACCTTCTCGTTCGTCACCTGGTCCGCGGTGAACTGGAGGCGCTGGATGCTGGTGGGCACAATCGCCACCGAGTCACCCGGCAGCTTGAAGCAGCTGGCGCCCTGGCCGCTGACCTCGCGCAACCGGCCACGCCGCATGTGCACGAGGAACTCGCTCGGCCGCGCGGTGACGAGCCCCCAGCGCTTCATCTTCTCCGGGTCCTCCACCGGCTTGCCCGCGCGCCACCCCTCGATGTGGCGGGGATTCCTCCCGTCGCCACCGCCGCCGCCGTCCACGCGGACGAGCTGCGTCCGGCCACCTGCCTCGCCGGACTCGGAGAACTCCTTCGCCTTGGCCGCCTGCTTCGTGTTCGCGCTCATGCCTGCCTCCCTTGCGACCCGCTCTCTGAGCAGGCGGCGGGCCAGGGCATGGCCTGCCGGGAAATCAGGCCTTTGGGCGAAGGGGCCGCGCCATTCCGGCGCACCCTGCTCCAGGACGGCGCGGCCGGACTGATCCACGGCGGCGCGGCGTTCAATCCCGGCGCTTCAATCAGGAGCGCTTCCAGCACCCCACTGGAGCACCTCCTGCCGGGTCCTCCGTCCGACTTATGTTCGCTTGACCCGAGGGCACGCCTTTTTATATTTGACCAGTCCGGTCCACATTCATGTGGGCTGGTGTGAGTCCCCTGCGGCGCGCCTCCTTGAAGGCGCCGGGGCGCGGGGGCGGTGGAAGCCCCCTACAGGAAGGTGTTGGACCCAATGGTGAAGCTGCCGATCTACATGGACTACCACGCCACCACGCCGCTGGACCCGCGGGTGCTGGAGCTCATGCTCCCCTATCTGCGCGAGGACTTCGGCAACGCGGCCAGCCGCAACCACGTGTTCGGCTGGAAGGCCGAGGCGGCGGTGAAGAAGGCCCGCCAGCAGGTGGCCGAGCTCATCGGCGCGTCCGAGCAGGAAATCGTCTTCACCTCCGGCGCCACCGAGTCCGACAACCTGGCCATCAAGGGCGTCATCGAGTTCTACAAGTCGAAGGGTGACCACATCATCACCCTCAAGACGGAGCACAAGGCCGTCCTGGACACCTGCAAGCGCCTGGAGCGCGTGCGCCAGGAGCGCCTGGACGAGCTGAAGGCGCTGCGCCTGGGCGAGCTGTCCGGTCAGGACGTCACCGAGGACAATCTGGCCGAGCTCGCGGCGAAGTACGACGTGGAGAACGACGCCGTCTACCAGAAGTGGGCGGAGCGCCCCACCGGCGGCGCGCGCGTCACCTACCTGGACGTGGAGCCCGACGGCCGGGTGAGCCTGGAGAAGCTGGCCGCGGCGATGACGCCGAAGACGGTGCTCGTCTCCATCATGTTCGCCAACAACGAGATTGGCACCGTGCAGCCCGTCGCGGAGATTGGCGCCCTCTGCCGTGCGAAGGGCGTGCTCTTCCACTGCGACGCGGTGCAGGGCATTGGCAAGGTGCCCTTCGACGTGGAGGCCATGAAGGTGGACCTCGCGTCCATCACCGCCCACAAGATGTACGGGCCCAAGGGCGTCGGCGCCCTCTACGTGCGCCGCAAGCCGCGCGTGCGCATCGCCCCCATCATCGACGGCGGCGGCCACGAGCGTGGCATGCGCTCCGGAACCCTCAATGTCGCGGCCATCGTCGGCTTCGGCGCGGCGGCGGAGTTCGCCCGCAAGGAGCTGCCCGACGAGGCCGCCCGCATCCTCCGGCTGCGCGAGAAGCTCCGGAAGGGGCTCACCGACGCGCTGGACATGACCATCATCAACGGCTCCCTGGAGCAGCGGCTGCCGGGCAACCTCAACATCTCCTTCGCCCACGCCGAGGGCGAGTCCCTGATGATGGGCATCAAGGACGTGGCGGTGTCCTCCGGCTCCGCCTGCACGTCCGCCTCGCTGGAGCCGTCCTACGTCCTGCGCGCGCTGGGCGTGGACGAGGAGCTGGCGCACAGCTCCATCCGCTTCGGCCTGGGCCGCTTCACCACCGAGGAGGAAGTGGACTACGTGGTGAAGCTGGTGGTGGACAAGGTCCGCAAGCTGCGCGAGATGAGCCCCCTCTACGAGATGGCCAAGGAAGGCATCGACCTCAAGTCGATTGAGTGGACGGCGCACTAGCGCCTTCCGAGTGAACGGCGCATTAGCCCGTCTTTCCAGGCATACAGCGGAGCGCATGGCCCCTCGCATGGGGGGCATTGCCCTCTGGAACCTTTGGTGCGAAGCATCCGTTGAAGGAGTCGACATGGCTTACAGCGACAAGGTCATCGACCACTACGAGAACCCCCGCAACGTCGGGACGATGGACAAGGAAGACCCCAACGTCGGCACCGGCCTGGTGGGCGCGCCCGCGTGCGGTGACGTGATGCGGCTCCAGTTGAAGATCACGGACGACGGTCGCATCGAGGATGCGCGGTTCAAGACCTTCGGCTGTGGCTCGGCCATCGCGTCCTCGTCGCTCGTCACCGAGTGGGTGAAGGGCAAGACGGTGGACGAGGCGATGACCATCTCCAACAAGGACGTGGCCCGCGAGCTGTCGCTGCCGCCGGTGAAGATCCACTGCTCCGTGCTGGCCGAGGACGCCATCAAGGCGGCCATCGAGGACTTCAAGAAGAAGCGCGCGGCGCGCCAGGCCAAGGCGTCCTGAGGCGGGACGGGAGAGAGGGACACCATGAGTGAGCAGGCGACCCAGGAGACGATGCAGAGCCCGGCGCCTGCCACCGCGCCCGCGGCGAAGCCCGCCCCCAAGGGCATCACCATCGCGGACAGCGCGGTGGCCCGGCTGAAGGAGCTGCTGGAGCAGCGCCAGACGCCCGAGGCCGGCCTGCGGCTGGCCGTGAAGGGCGGCGGGTGCTCGGGCCTCCAGTACTCCATGGAGTGGTCCGAGAAGTCCCGCGAGCGCGACAAGGTCTTCGAGAAGGACGGCGTGCGCGTCTTCGTGGACCCGAAGAGCTACCTGTACCTCATCGGCACGGAGCTGGTGTTCGAGCAGACGCTGATGGCCTCGGGGTTCAAGCTGAACAACCCCAACATCAAGGCCGCCTGCGGCTGCGGAGAGAGCTTCTCCGTATGACCTCCGCTCCCCTCCCCGGGGAGCCACCGTCACTCGGGCCCGGCCAGCCGCCGGGCCCTTTTCGTTTGTCACCCTTCTTGGAGAAAGCCCCCGTGAGGACCCACTTCGACGTCTTCGGCCTGCCGCGCGCCTACGACGTGGACGTGCCGGCGCTGGAGAAGCTGTACCGCGAGCTGTCGCTGCGCTGGCACCCGGACCGGGTGGCGCAGGCCGACGCGCGCGAGCGACTCAAGGCGCTGGAGGGCACCACCGCCCTCAACGAGGCCTTCAAGACGCTGAAGGACCCGGTGCGCCGCGCCTTCTACCTCCTCAAGCTGCACGGCATCGATCTGGACCGCGAGGACGCGGGCGCCCAGAAGGACATGCCGCTGGAGTTCCTGGAGGAGGTCATGGAGCTGCGCGAGGCGCTGGACGGCGCCATGGAGAAGAAGGACCTCCCTCGCGCGCGGGCCATGGCCACCGACGTGGAGGCCCGGAGCAAGGCGGCGCTCGCCGAGGCGGCCGGCGCCCTGCGCACCCTCGAAGGGGGGAGCGGGGAAGCAGACCTGGTGAAAAAGGCATCGCACGCGCTGGGGCGGGTGCGCTACTTCACGCGCTTCCTCGAGCAGGTGGACGCGTTCGAGGAGGAGAGTCTGTCGTGAGCAAGAACGGCTACCTGCAGATCCACGACCCGCTGAAGCCCAAGGGCCAGGCGGTGGGCATCGACCTGGGCACCACCAACTCGCTCGTCGCGGCGGTGGTCCAGGACAAGCCTCGCTGCGTCCCGGTGGACGAGGGGGACTCGCTGCTGTTGCCCTCCGTCGTGCACTACGCGAAGGACGGCGGCGTGGTGGTCGGCGCGCGGGCCCGGCGCCTGGCGCCCGAGCACCCCGACGACACCATCGCCTCCGTGAAGCGCTTCATGGGCCGCAGCCCGGACGACGCGGAGACGCGCAAGCTGGGGCACTACCGCTTCGTCCCCGGCGCCAAGGTGGTCCGCTTCGACGTGGCCGGCGGCACGCCGGTGACGCCGATTGAAGTGTCCGGCGAGGTGCTGCGCGCCCTCAAGCGCCGCGCGGAAGCGCACTTCTCCACCAAGGTGGAGCAGGCGGTCATCACCGTGCCCGCCTACTTCGACGACGCCCAGCGGCAGGCCACCAAGGACGCGGGCCGGCTGGCCGGGCTGGAGGTGCTGCGGCTGCTCAACGAGCCTACCGCCGCGGCGCTGGCCTACGGCCTGGACAAGGGCAGCCAGGGCACCTACGCCGTCTATGACCTGGGCGGCGGCACCTTCGACGTCTCCATCCTCAAGCTGGAGGACGGCATCTTCGAGGTGAAGTCCACCGGCGGCGACTCCGCGCTGGGAGGCGACGACTTCGACCGCGTGATTGCCTGGCACGTGCTGCAGACGATGGGCGTGACGGAGCCCGCACCCTCGCTGGTGGCGGAGGTGCTCGCGGCCTCGCGCAAGGCGAAGGAGGCGCTCACCGACGCGCCCGAGGTGCAGCTCACCGTGGGCAGCCATACGCAGACGGTGAAGCGCGCGGACTTCGACGCGTGGATTCAGCCGCTCGTGCAGAAGACGGGGCTGGTGTGCCGGCGGGCGCTGAAGGACGCGGGCGTGACGGCGGCCGAGTTGGACGGCGTCGTCCTCGTGGGCGGGGCCACGCGCGTGCCGGCGGTGCGCCGGTACGTGGCGGAGGTGTTCGGCCGTGAGCCGCTGGGTGACATCGACCCGGACCAGGTGGTGGCCATGGGCGCGGCGGTGCTCGCCAACCTGCTCACCACCGTCAACCGCCAGGACGACGTGCTGCTCCTGGATGTGATTCCGCTGTCGCTCGGGCTGGAGACGATGGGCGGCATCACCGAGAAGCTCATTCCGCGCAACTCCACCATCCCCATGGCGGCGGCCCAGGTCTTCACCACCTTCAAGGACGGACAGACGGGCCTGGACGTGCACGTGGTGCAGGGCGAGCGCGAGCTGGTGCAGGACAACCGCAGCCTCGCGCGCTTCACCCTCTCCGGCATTCCGCCGCTGGCGGCGGGCATGGCACGGGTGGAGGTGCGCTTCAGCGTGGACGCGGACGGCATCCTCTCCGTCAGCGCGAAGGAGCAGAGCACCGGCGTCAGCCAGTCCATCACCGTCAAGCCGAGCCACGGCCTCACCGACGAGGAAATCGAGCAGATGCTGCTCGACTCCATCGACCACGCCGAGGAGGACATCCAGGTCCGACAGGTGCGCGAGCAGCGCGTGGACGCCGAGCGCGTCCTCGCAGAGGCCGAGCGCCAGTTGCGTGAGCACGGCGACCTGCTCCAGGAAGGCGAGCGCCCCGCCATCGACGCGGGCATGGCGCGCGTGCGCGAGCTGATGAAGGGCGATGACCACCTGAAGCTGAAGGAGGCGGTGCACGCGCTGGACGAGGCGTCGCGGCCCTTCATCGAGCGGGTGATGAACCAGGCCATCACCCAGGTGGTGGCCGGGCACTCCGTGGAGGAGTACTGACGTGCCGAAGGTGACCTTCAAGAGCGCCCTGGCCGAGGTCAGCGCCGACGTGCCCACCGGCACCACCCTGCTGGACGCCGCCGAAACGTGCGGCGCCCAGGTGGGCCACAGCTGCGGCGGCGTCTGCGCCTGCTCCACCTGCCATATCTGGGTGCGCAAGGGCCTCGACTCGCTGAGCGAGCAGACGGACGCGGAGGCCGACCGTCTGGACATGGGGTTCGACGTCCGCCCGTACTCCCGGTTGAGCTGTCAGACGGAGCTGGGCACCGAGGACATCCAGGTGGAGATCACCGAGGAGTCCCTCACCGCCTTCATGGACGAGAACCCCGCCCTGCGCCGCGCGCTCGAGGCCGAGGGGAAATGGCCGTTGAAGAAGTAGGGTTGTTACGTAGTGCTTGACGAGGCCGGGCAGGAAATCTATACGTCTCGCCCATCGCAGCACGGCAGCACAGCCCCACCCGCCCAGGTGGTGGAATTGGTAGACACACTAGATTCAGGGTCTAGCGCCTGCAAGGGCATGGAGGTTCGAGTCCTCTCCTGGGCATGAAGTTGATAAGGGGTCCCGGTTTCCGAACCGGGGCCCCTTTTCGCTTTCTGGGGTATGGATTCCGAAGCCCGCTTCGTCGCCCCTGCTCAGGGCGGCGCGGGCTCCACGGCATCGTGGGCCACGTGGTGCGCGGCCTCGCGGGCCAGACTGCCGCCCTTGCGCAGATCTCGAATCCGAATCTTCCGCACGTGCACGGACCACGCGCCCACGGCCACCTGGCTGATGACGGTGCCCAGGTGGGTGAGCGTGGAGAAGGCCGCGGCGTCCTCCGCTGTGGCGCCCAGGCTGCGGGCCGCCCAGCTGGTGACGAAGTAGTAGAGGCCCATGCCGGCCGGCACGCCGGGGAGCGACTGGCCCAGGGAGATGGCGCCCAGGACGACGGCCCCCGCGAAGAGTCCCCCGCTGATGCCGATGCCGTGGAGCGCCATGCCATAGGCCAGTGCGGAGGCCAGCACCGGGCCCACGGAGAAGACGAAGACGCGGGCCATGCCGGTGAAGGAGCGCGCGGTGCCCAGGCCGTCGCTCAGGTGGTGGAGGAAGCTCTCCACCCGGGGCAGCTTGTGGCGCCGGTGCATCGCGTGCGCGAGCGGCGCGGCCCAGTGGGCCAGCAGCACCACCAGCGCCACCAGGCCGATGCAGAGGTAGACGGCCACCTCCAGCTCGGTGTGGAAGCGGGCCAGCGTCCCGCCGAAGGGGCCCAGCAGCGACGCGGAGACGAGCAGCATCAGCGCGGCGAACTCCATCAGCTTGCACACGCCCACCGAGCCCAGGCAGCGCAGGAAGGGGATGCGCTGCGTGCGCGACAGGAGGAACGAGCGCATGATGTCGCCCAGCTTCCCCGGCAGCGCGTTGTGCACGAAGGCGCCAATCGCCACCAGGTGGTAGCGCTCCTTCAGCGGCACCGGCCGGCGCAGGGTGCTCTGCCACTGCACCGCGCGCAGCGGAATCACCGAGGCCTGCAGGAGGAGGAAGGGCACCAGCCACACGAGGTGGCCGGGGAGCGCCCTCACGAACTCGCCGAGCGGGAAGCGCGGCTGGAGCAGCGGCCCCGCGTCGTGCAGGTTCCACCGGAAGAAGGCCGTGGACAGCAGGAAGACGGACAACACCAGGCCCAGCACCGCCAGCAGGGCCTTGATGAGCGTACGGCCTCCACTCCCGCGCGTGGGCCTCATTCCCCTCCCCTTCACAGCACCAGCCTCAGGGACGGTGCCGGGTCCAGGTACGCCTCCGCCAGCCGCTCGTGGAGTTGCACGCAGTGGCCCAGCCCGGACAGGTCCACCGGAGCGTTGGCCGGCCATGCGACCAGGCTGTTGGCCTCCGTGCGCGTGAGTCCCCCGTGCGAGCCGAACTCCCATGCGAAGCCCACGGTGCCGCCACGCTGCACCGCCTCGCCGAAGAGCACCACGTCACCCGCCGTCGACATCGAGGGCAGCCCGCGGAGGAAGTCCGCCACCGCGCGCTTGCTGAACTCGGGCGACAGCGGCGCGCGGTCCAGCTCGTCCGGGCCGTACACACCCCCCTTCACCACGGCCACCGCGGAGTGGCCCCGCCGCATCGCGACGATGCCAATTTCCGGGCTCTGCGTGACGTGCGCGAGGACTCGAGGGAAGCGCGCGAGCAGCTCACGGGCCTCCAGCGGCTGGCGCCCACCGGAGAGGTACACGTGCGCGAAGTTGCCGCACTCCATGACCACCGGCTTGAAGGGCGCGCGCGGGGGGGTGTCCGGCTCGGGACGGACGCGGCCGTCGCAGAGGCCGCGCACCACGTCCTCGGACGGTGGGCCCGCGTCGCCGCCTTCGAGCAGCCACTGCTCCAGGCGCCGGCCCTGGCGCCGCTCCAGCGGCAGGCTGTCCACGTGCCCGTGGTCGGAGAGGATGACGACGTCGTAGGGCCGCTCCACGGTGCGCGCCACCGCGTAGAGTTCCGAGAGATACGTGTCCACGCGGTGCAATTCGTCGAGCGCGAGCCGCGAGCGGGGACCGCGGCGGTGGGCCACCTCGTCGTAGTTGCCGTAGACGAGGTAGACGGCGGGCACGCCGCGCACCATGTCCACGAGCGCCTTGGTGTGCGCGAAGCTCCAGCCCAGCCGCTGCAGGAGGACGCGGCTCATGAGGAAGCCCTGCTCGTGGCGCCAGTCGCGGATGGAGCGCACCCAGTGCCGCACCTCGCGCGCCGCGTGCCACGTGTCCATGCCCAGCGAGCGCAGGTAGGAGAACACACCGCGCGTGCGTGCCGCGGACAGGCCCATCATCTCGTAGGAGAACGAGCGCGCCATCAGCTTGAAGCTGGCCAGCGTGCTCATGCTGAGCGCGTTGTTCGCGCCCGCGCGGAACAGCGAGAAGTACCCGTGTCCGCCGCCGTCGAGCAGGCTGGTGCGCCCCGCGCCGCGCAGGCGCTGGTCGATTTCGAGCGCGTCCGCCGGCGTGTTCATCTGCACCTTGCGTCCCAGCTCGCGGTCGTACCAGGAGTAGGCCGGCAGGTTGGAGTGCCGCATCCCGTAGAGCAGCCCCGCCTGGAAATAGGGCGTCGACGTGGGTGCGCCCCAGAACGCGTCTTCCAGGTGAAAGGTGCCAGAGCGGACGAGGCTCGAGAAAAACGGCATCTTCCCGGCGACGACGGCCTGGTCCAGGAGGGTCTTCGGCACACCGTCAAGGTGCACGATGACCACATTCCTCGGCCGGCGTTGTGGCGACGGTGGAACCTTTGAGCCAATACGACGTACCAGGCCGTTGGCCCACATGTGCATGGCTGGCGTAATGACACCGCTCACGTTGACGCCTCCCCTCCCCCGCGAGGCAAAATGAGCACTCGGGGGGCCGCTCGCCTTCGCCAGCAGCCTGGTCTGCTGGTGGGTAGGCAAGCAGCCCGGGCCGTTCCGCCGTTCGGGATGTTTTCGTTCCTCTGACAGTTCAGAGCGGTCCCCCAATGCTCATTCCCGCCGCCCTCATCCTCGCCAGCCTGGCCGCCGCCCCGGTGGTGCCTCCACAGCCCGCCCCCGGGCTACCGCCCGCGAAGAAGGAGTCCGGTGTCGACGCGATTGCACTGCCGCTGGTGAGCTTCAACTCGGACCACGGCTTCGGCTACGGCGGCGTGGGTGGCATGTACCTGTACTCGCCGGGGAAGGTGCCGTACGCGCACGCCATTGGCGCGCAGGTGTTCTTCAGCACCCGCGGCGTGCAGACCCACTACCTGCGCTACGACGGGCCGCAGCTCATCGGCCCGCTGCGGCTGGAGGGGCGGCTGGAGTACCGACGGGAGATGCGCAGTCCCTTCTTCGGCGCGGGCAACAAGTCCGCCCCTGACTTCCGCGGCGATGAGGACGACCCTCGCTACAACTTCGACAAGGGTTCGCCGGGCTTCTGGGTGCGCCTGCGCGGGCGGCCGTTCGGCCTGACGCACCCGCTCCAGTCGTACGTGGGCTACGGGTGGCGGTACACGAGCGTGGACTCGAATGAGGCGTCCATGCTGTCGAAGCAGAAGCCGCTCGGCATCGAGGGTGGCTCCACGGGACAGTTGCTGGCGGGCGTGCTCTGGGACACGCGCGACGACGAGTCGGACCCGACGGTGGGCGGCGTGGAGGAGCTGGCGCTGCGCGTGTCGGGCAGCGCGACGGGGAGCAGGTACCAGTATGCGGGCGTGACGCTGAGCGAGCGGCGCTACATCAAGCTGTCGTCGCGGCTGACGCTGGCGCACCGGCTGACGTTGGACATGCTCTTCGGCGACGTGCCGTTCTACGAGTGGAGCAACACGGGCGGCGTCAACGTGTCCGAGGGCATCGGTGGGATGAGCAGCGTGCGCGGGATTGAGCGCAACCGCTTCTCGGGGAACATCAAGGCGTTCAGCAACACGGAGCTGCGGTTCCAGGCGGCGAACCTCCAGATGTTCGGCCAGAGCATGAGGCTGGGCGCCGTGGTGTTCATGGACTTCGGCCGCGTGTGGCACCCGGGCGTGCCGGACGGCAAGTGGTACGAGTGGCACCCGGGAATCGGCGGAGGCGTGCGCCTGTCCCGTCGCGCCGCCACGGTGCGCGCGGACTATGCGCGCTCGACGGAGACCGGGCGAGGGCGGTTCTACCTGACCTTCGGGCACATGTTCTGAAGCGGGCCTGGGGCTCGGAACGGCTACAGCTTCACGCCGTTCACCTGCTCCAGCACCTTGCGGAGCTCGTCCTCGGTGGCGCCAGACTCCTTGGCGAGCCTTGTCGCGGAGAACGTCACGGCCGCCGTAGACGGCGGGTACTGGGAGAACGTGCCCACTACGATTCCGACCTGACCGGGCCATGGGAGCGCCGCCAGCTCACGGCTCCTCCGAGCGGGGTCGAGAACGGTGAAGCATGGCCATGAGGGAAATCGCAGGGTGCTGGCGTCACAGCCGATGAACCGACACCCGTCGAGTTGTGCGCCCGTGAAATCGCAGTCCTCGATGCCCCCTGCCTCGGAGTCTGGCCAGCGGCCGAAATCATTGCCGCTCAGGGTGCCGGTGAAGCGACAGCCCTTCACGAAGACCTCGTCCCAGCGGAAGTGCTTGAGGGGCTTCTTCACCTCGATGGAGCAGTCGATGAGGCGTGTCCTGGCGATGGTCAGCGCGCTGGCCGGCACCCCGATGACGAGCGTGCAGTTGCGCAAGGTCAGGTGATGACCGAGGTAGTAGTGCTCGGTCTTGCTGGTCAGCTCGAGCCGCTCGTTCACGAGTTCTGTATCTCGGAACTGAATCATGGAGCCTCAATCCGCTGGCGCGCTCAGAAGGTGATCATCCGGAACAGGGCATCTGCCATGCGCTGTCCGTGCAGGGTCAGGTTGGAGGCCGTCCCGGAGAGAACTTCGTATCTGTACCCTGTTGCAGGATCAACCGCGTCGACACCAGTCCGGCTCCACCGCAGCTCTGGGAATTGCCTCCTCAGCTCACCCTCTACGAAGCGGCCTCTGGATTGCCGTTCCAACAATCGCGCCAGCCACGTCCTACCCTGTGCCGCGGCACGCTGGATGGCGATGAGCTCGTCGGCGTCAGGCCCTCGCACGCTCCAGCGCTCGGCACTGCGGACAGCAGCGGCCTGCAGCCGGTCTCCCACAGGGTCCGCCGCAGGGAGGTCCTTCAACAGCTTGTTCGCGGGCACGTGCCAGCGTTGACCGTGGGTGAGCACCTGCCGGTTGCCGCCCTGGTGCCGGAGGATGGTGGTGACCGCGGCCTCTGACTCCGCGGCCGCCGCGCCCGCCCGGCTCCCCGGGCTCTTCATCAGGACGGAGAAGGTGCCCTCGGACGAAGCCGCCACCGACTCCACGTCAGCCACCGCCGCGAGCCGGAGCCCTCCCTGTGCTTCGGCCTGCACGGCTGCCTGCGAGAAGCCGGGCAGCTTCGGCATCAACTTCGCCAGCTTCGGCACCGCGCCACCGAGGGCCGCCGTAGCCACCATCACCAGCACACGCGCGGTGTTCTCGCCCATCACCCGGCCAAACTTCTCTCCGGCCTCGCTCAGCTCGTCGAAAGTGGTGGCCCGGTCGGCGTCCTCCACCAGCCGCACCCAGCCGCGCATCAGGCTCCACACCGTGTCCACGCCCAGCCAGCCCAGCAACACCACCGTCATTCCCGCCGCGATGGTTTTGGAGAGCGGGTCGGGTAGTGCCCACAGCAGCAGGTAGACGACGGCCGTCCACACCAACAGGGCCAGCACGGCGGAGGGCTGCACCATGCCCTTGAGCGCTTGCGTCGTTTCCGCGAGCACCGAGCCCAGCGAAATCGCCAGGGCCAGGGCATACCGGTCGTCACCGCGCACAGTGGCGCCATCCACCAGCAGGCGCAGGCAGTCACCACCGCCTTGCGTGCGCTGGCACCAGCGCAGGTACTCGCGCGTCAGCTCCGCTTCGGCGCGCGACGCGGTTGCACTCACGTTCACGGGAGCCAGCCGGATGAGGTGTTCGCCTTCCACCTGAGACAAGGCCTGGGCGAGCAACTGCCGGGCCTGCTCCCGAGGCGTCTCGACGGGCCGGGCTTCGCGAGCCAGCCTCGCCACCGCCTCCATGAAGTCATCCGCATCCACCTCGACCGGCGACACAGGTGTGCTTCTTGGAGAGAGGACGAGCAAGCCGTATCGAGCCGTCCCTGGGCTCCCCTCGCCGCCATCCTCCGAGGGGCGCGAGACACGTGGAGCGCTTCCACAGGCGGTCAGGAGCACCATGAGTACGGCACCAACCTGTCGGAGCGTCATGCAGGGTCCTCCAGCTTCTGGAGGGCATGACGCTACGGCAGCGCGTGCTGGATGAGGACAATTCCCGAAGTCCTCCACGAGCCACGGGCATCGACGGGGGCACGCATCCGGGAGGAGCCACGGTGCCCCTCCCGGACGCGCGCGACTACGCGTGAATCACGGACCGTCGACCGTGAGGTCGTCGACGGCGATGCCGCAGGTCACGCCGGTCGAGGTGCTCTCCAGCTTGATGAGCGTGCTCGTCGTCGTCGCGTTGAACACGTACGTCCGCTGCGTCCACCCCGCGAGCGAGTTCGTGAAGCTCGCGGTGGAGGGGCCGTAGGTGAGCTTCGCGGAGCGGTTGACGCCCGTGCAGCCAGGGCTGTTGGCCACCCAGAGCTTCACCGTGTACCCGCCGCCCACCACCGTGGGAATCGTCTGCGAGATGCTGCCCGCGCCCATGCCGTTGAGGTCCACGGACTTGGTACCGCTGTTCGGCGTCTTGTAGGTGCTGTGCATCACCTTGATGCTGCCGCCGATGGTCCAGTTCGTGAGCGTCGTCGCTCCCGTGGTGAGAACCGTGTAGTTGTAGCTACCGGACGGAGCGGCCTCGAAGCCGCTGTTGGTGATGAGCTGGAGCCCCTGCTCCGTGCTCCCCAGCTCCGGAGTCGCCGGCTCCTCCGTCTGCGGCCCGCCACAGCCCGCCAGCACCAGTCCCAGTACAGCGCCACCACGGATGATGTGTTTCACGTTCATGTTGCCCCCTGCGTAGGTGGGCCACGGCGGGGCTTTTTGGACCCCGCACATGGCACGGCGTGACAGCCGCAACTGGGTAACGCGAAACACAGAAAAGATTGAATTGTCGACATTAAACCCGCCCGCCGTGCAGCCGGGCGTGCGGGCCCCGCAGGGGCGCGTCTGACTCAGATGTATTCGTCGACCCAGTCGAACATGCGGTGGTTGGCGACGGCCTGCGCGCCTTCCTGGCAGTGCAGTTGCCCGGTGTCCTCCTCGGTGAAGAGCAGGTAGTCCTTGGGGCACGTCAGGGCGTCGAAGAGCAGCTTCGCCTGGCCCACGGTGAAGGCCTCGGCGGTGCCGTCCATGACAAGGGTGCGGCAGCGGATGCGCTGTACGACGGGCACGTTGGTGAACTCGCGGAGCTTGAACAGCAGGTCCGACGGCGAGCTGGCGCCGTGCTTGGACATCGAGTCCCGCATGTACCAGCGGTACAGGAACACCGCGTCCATCAACTGCGCCATCGCCGCGTCGAACGCCCGCGGGTCCTGGTCGAGCAGCGGCATGATGTCCGGAAAGTACATGTTGAACTGGTCGAACGAAGCCTGCCCCCAGTCCAGGACACCCGGGTTCGGAATCA
This sequence comes from Pyxidicoccus sp. MSG2, assembly GCF_026626705.1. Taxonomy (NCBI): domain Bacteria; kingdom Pseudomonadati; phylum Myxococcota; class Myxococcia; order Myxococcales; family Myxococcaceae; genus Pyxidicoccus; species Pyxidicoccus sp. MSG2. The sequence continues at coordinate 9,586,524 of NZ_JAPNKC010000001.1, read as the reverse complement.
GCAGCTTGATGCGCCGCTCGAAGGCGGCCGCGCGCGGCACGAGCGCCCCACCCATGCTCCACCCCAGCAGCGCGATGCGTCGGTCATCCACGCCTGAGATTCGCGTGGCGAAGTTGATGACGGGGGTGATGACCTTCTCCCAGTCGGGCCGGAAGGCGAGCCCCTGCGCGCGGATGGCCATGCCCTGACCGGGCGCGTGCACGATGAGGCAGTGGTAGCCACGCTCCAGGGCGGCATCAATCACATACTTGGACTCCTCGGGCCAGGCGTCGCGCCCCTGCTGGAAGACGAGCAGCGGCGCCTGGCCGTGGGCGCTGGGGCTCCGGAAGAAGTAGCCGGGCAGCGTGGTGTTCTCGTAGGGAATCCGCACGGCGGTGGCCGGAATCCGGAGCAGCGAGACGGCCTTGTTGTACGCATCGACGGCCTTGCGCCCCGTGGCGAGCACGCTCGGATGGCCGGGCTCGGGGTGATGAATCAAGGCGGCGCGGTAGTAATTGGCGGCGCGCAGGTACGCATTGCCGGCACTGTGACGGCGGCCCTTCGCGTGGCTCGCGTCGCCCATCATGCGGAGCCTGTCGGCCGTGCTGACCCACTCGGTGGGCCAGCTCCAATCGTCGCCCGGGACGATGCGGCGCGCGGTGTCGAGCACTTCGCCGACATCCGACTGGGCGCTGTACGTCCCAGCCAGGAAGTGCAAGAGCTGACTCTCCATGATGGGGTCTTCCATCAACCCCAGCTCGTACCAGGGACGCGGCTCCGCGGCGGCAGGAGTCTGACGAGGCGCCGCGGCGTTGGCGGGCGTCGTACGAAGGAGCGCAAGGCCCCCGGTGAGGCCAAGGCTGGCCTGGAGGAGGGAGCGACGGTTCAGCATGGTCTGAAAACCTCTCGGAAGGAGCGTTTGACGTTCAAACCCCGGAGGCGTTCGAACCTGTCACCCGCACTTTTCCGAGCAGCTCAGCCCAGCGCGTCCAACCAGTTGCGCAGCCGCACATCCACCTGCGCCTCGCCGCGCACACCGGGCTCCGCGTCCAGCGTCAGGGTATGGAAGCCACGCGCCTCCAAGCCCTTGCACAGCTCCGCGCGCACCTGCGCATCCGGGGCGAACAAGATGCACCCGTCCCCGCCACCCGCGCCGGACAGCTTCCCCGCGCAGCCGTACGCCGCCGCCAGCGCGAGCACCCGGCGCATCCCTTCCGTCTCCAGCGGGCCCAGTTCCAGCAACAACTCGTGCTGCGCCTTCACCGCCTCGGAGAAGGCACGGAAGTCTCCACCCCCGAGGCCGTCTTCAATCACCTGCCCGAGCGCGTCCGAGCGCTCCACGAAGGCCCGCCGCCCCGCCTCCTCGAGCCGCGCTTCCACCTGCGCAATCAACAGCCGCGTGGATGCGCTCTCACCCGTGAAGGCATACGCCATGGACACGCGCGGCACCGCCAGGCGCCACACGTCCACTGACGGGGACTCCGCCAGCGCCGCGCGCAGCCGGCCCGCGTTGCTCGCTTCAATCAGCGGCGCCACGTCATAGCGCCGGTAGCGCAGCAGCCCTCCGGCGAAGCTCGCCGCCACGTCCCCGCCGCTACCCTTCCCGCCCTGCCCCAGCGCATGCGCCGCCAACGCCAGCTTCAGCGCGTCGTAGCGCTCCTCCAGCACGTAGCGCGCGCCTTCCGCCGCCAGCACCGTCGCGCACGCGCTGCCACCCATGCCCAGCTTCTGCCCGTTCGGCCCCACCGCGGACGGCGCCACCGCCAGGTCGAAGCCCGGGCTCGCGCGGCCGTGCGCTCGCAGCGCCTCGTCCAGCGCGCGCGCCACGAAGGAGAACCCCGCCGGCACCTCGCGCTCCCAGCGCACGCCCAGGGGCGTGGTGCTCCCGCCCAGCGTCCCCTCCTCCAGGCACACGTGCACGCGGGCATCATTGCGACGCCGCACATGGGCCGCCGTGCGAGGCGCCACCGCGGCCACGCGCGACACCCCGCCCCACAGCACCGCGTACTCACCGGAGACGAACAACTTCCCCGGCGCGGAGAGGGCGCGCTCCATCAGAACAGGTGCTCCGCCTTCAATTCCGCGTCACCGCCCGGCACGCACCGCACCACCTCCAGCGCGCCGCATGCGCGCGCGAGCGCCTCGGCCGCCACCTCATGTGCCGCGTCCGTCAGCAGCACCGGGTTGGGCCCCGCGTCCAGGGTGAACCACACGGGCATGCCCTTCTTCCGCTGCTCGCGCAGGTGCTGGATGAGCGCCAGCGTCCCCGAATTCAGGTAGCAGAGCGGCGGGTTGGCCGCGAAGGCCGTCGCGTGCATCCGCCACGCATTGCGCTCGCACAACTCTCCCAAGGCCTGCAAGTCACGCCGGGAGATGTGCTCGCGCGCCTGGGGAAGCTCCTTCTCCGCGTCCTGCACCCACGCCGGGTAGTACGGGCTGGTGTCCACCGTGTGCTTCATCCCGTCCCGCGACTTCACCTCCTTCTCGCCGCGGTCGAGGATGGCCACCACCATGCGCAGGTCCGGCCACCAGGCCGCGTCGAAGCGCTGCACCGCGAAGCTGTCCTCGCCGTCCGCGCGCTCTCCGCGCTGCCACTCGCAGAAGCCGCCCTGCACGCTTCGGCACGCCGAGCCGCTGCCCAGGCGCGCCAGGATGCTCGCCGCCTTCGGCTCCGCCGGCAGTCCCGCCGCCGCGCGCCCCGCCACCGCCAGCGCCGCGAAACCCGCCGCGCTGCTGGCCAGCCCCGCCGCCATGGGGAAGTCCCCGCGCGACACCACCTTCGCCGGGCCCAACTCCTTCTTCGCCGCCGCGCGCACCGACTCCAACAGGCGCAGCACGCGCTCGCGCTCGCTGCCCCGGGCCGTGTGGCCGTTGAGCTCCACGGCGTCGTTGCCCACGCCGAACTCCACCGTCGTCGTCACCGACAGCGGCGACAGCGTGAGGGACAGGCTGGACTGGTGAGGAAGGATGAGCGCGTCGTCCCGCTTCCCCCAGTACTTCACCAGGGCGATGTTCGGATGCGCGAGTGCAGTCGCTTTCATGAGTGGACTCACAACGCCCGCGGACCCGCGAGCTGGCTGCTGAAGCAGCGCACGCCGAGCCGGGTGAGCTTCGTCACCGCCGGCCCGGGTTCGAGGAACAGGCCGATGACGGCCCCACCATCTCCGCCGGCCCCGGTGAGCTTGGCGCCCAGCGCCCCCAGCCCCCGCAGCCGGTACACCATCTCCTCCAACGGCGGGGACGACAGCCCCAGCGCCGCCAGCAGGCCCTGGTTGACGTTCATCGCGTCCCCCAGCGCCTCCAGATCTCCCGCCTCCACCGCCCGCGCGCCCTCGGAGGCCACGCGCCCAATCTCGGTGAACAGGCGCGTGTACCGCTGGGGCCACCGCGCCTGCCGCTCGCGCAGCGCCCCCACCGTCGCCTTCGTCGGGCTGCGCTCACCCGCCAACGCCACCACCACGTGCAGCGGCTTCGGGCTGTCCACCCGCTGCCCCTTGCCCACCGTCGTACCCGGCTTGCGGCGGTAGAGGACGAGCTGCTCCTGGGCGCTGGTGGTGTGGTCCACGCCGGACGGCGTGCCGTGGAACTCCTGCTCCATGGCCCACGCCACGCGCGCGGCGTCCTTCGGCGTGGGCTCCTTCCCCGCCGCCTTCAGCAACAGTCGCGCGCACGCCACCGACAGCGCGGCGGAGCTGCCCAGGCCCACGGCCAGCGGCAGGTCCGCGTCCAGCGTCACCTTCACCGGCGGCGAGCCGGTGGCCTCCGCCGCACGGGCGAAGGCGGCGGTGAGCTGCGCACGCTGTGGTCGGCTCAGGTTCGACGGCAGCGAGAGCTGGCACTGCTTCGCCGGCCCCCCGCGCGCCGTCACGCCCTGGGACAACGGCCCGGCCAGCGCCGGGTGGCCATACACCACGCTGTGCTCGCCGAGCAGGATGACCTTGCCGGCGCCAAAGGCCGTCAGCGGTGGAGAGCGCGGGGCCACGGGCTCAGCCGTTGGTGCCGGTGGCGGCCGCGGCGTCTTCGGCCGGAAGGCTGGCGAGCAGCTCCCGGGCCTTCTCCACCTTCACGTGCCCGGCCTTCACCAGGAGGTTGGCAATCTTCTCCACCCAGTGGCCGCGCGCGCCCGCCGTCACCGCCACGCAGCGCGCGTGCAGCGCCATGTGTCCCTTCTGGATGCCCACGCTGCCCAGCGCCCGCAGCGCCGCGAAGTTCTGCGCCAGCCCCACCGCCGCGAACACCATGGACAGCTCGCGCACGTTGGTGGTGCGCATCAGCTTGAGGGACATCTGCACGCCCGGGTGCACCTTGATGGGGCCGCCCACCGTGCCCAGCGCCATGGGCAGCTCAATCCGGCCCACCAGGTGGCCCTCCTCCAGGTACCACGTGGAGAGCGGCCGGTACTGCCCGCCGCGGCAGGCGAACGCGTGCGCGCCGGCCTCAATCGCGCGCCAGTCCTGACCCGTGGCGATGGCCACCGAGTCGATGCCGTTCATCACGCCCTTGTTGTGCGTGGCGGCGCGGTACGGGTCGGCCTCCGCGAAGCGGCTGGCCTGGGCGATGCCCTCGGCAATCTCCTCGCCCGGCATGTTGAAGTCCGCCAGCTGCGCCAGCGGGATGCGGCACATGGCGCGCGCCAGCCGGCGGTCCGCCAGGTTGGAGAGGATGCGCAGGTACACCTTGCCGCCGGTGATCTGCTCGATGAGCGGCGCCACGCCCTCGGCCACGGTGTTGATGAGGTTGGCCCCCATCGCCTCCTGCGTGTCGATGAGGACGTGGACGATGAGCAGCGGCTCGCCTCGCGGGCCTTCCGGCGCCGGCAGCACGCGGACCTCCACGTCCCGGGCGCCACCGCCGCGCGCCACCATGGACGGGTGGAAGCTGTTGGCCAGCGCGAGGATCTGCTCCTTGTGCGCGAGGATGTTCTCGGTGGCCACCGTCGGGTCGCCGTAGCGAGTCACCTGGATCTGGCCAATCATCATCGACTCGTCGGCCTCGGCGGTGAAGCCACCCGCCTCGCGGACGATCTTCGCGGCGAAGGACACCGCCGCGACCACCGACGGCTCCTCCACGGCCATGGGCACCAGGTAGTCGCGCCCGTTGACCTGCATGTTGAGGCCCAGGCCCAGCGGCAGGGAGAAGGTGCCCACCGCGTTCTCGATCATCTGGTTCGCGAGCACGGGCTCCAGCGACGCCGTGCCGCGCAGCTGCTGCAGTTCCTCGGGCGTGAGCCGGAACATCCGGGCGAGCTGCGCGAGGCGCTCCTCCATCGGCAGCTTGTGGAACCCGGCGAGCCGGGACGTCACGGTCTCAGACATGTTCTTCCTTCCCCACTTCGGCGCGGCACTGCTCTACAGGGCCGCCAACCAATCCTTCAACTCTCCAGTCACCACCCGGGGTCGCTGCCGCAGTTCAGCGCAGCTTCTGCTCCCCGTCAGGACGAGCGCCTGCCGCAGGCCCGCGAGGATGACTCCCAGCGCCGCCTCCGCACCCTCGTACCCACCCGCCTGCTGCGCGCGGAACAGCGGCAGCGCCATGCCCGCCAGGTCCGCGCCGAGCGCGAGCACCTTGGCCGCCTCCAACCCCGTGCGGATGCCTCCGCTTGCCACCAGCCGGACGTCCGGACCCACGGCCCGCCGCACGGTGGCCAGGGCCGCCGCGGTGGGGATGCCCCACGCGCTGAACTCGGCACCCAGCTGCGCCTGCACGCCTGACGCGCGCAATTGCTCCACCCGCACCCACGAAGTGCCACCGAGGCCGGACACGTCGAGGTTGCGCACGCCCAGGTCCGCCAGGCGCCGCGCCACGTCCGGGCCGATGCCGCACCCCGTCTCCTTCACCAGCAGCCGGTCGCCGAAGGCGCGCACCAGCGCTTCCACCACGCGGTAGCCGTCGCGAAAGTCCCGGTCGCCCTCTGGCTGCGTGAGCTCCTGGCCCGCGTTGAGGTGCAGCGCCAGCCCGTCCGCGCCAATGGCCTCCACCAACCGCCGCGCCCCGTCCACGCCCAACCGCACCGCCTGGTACAGGCCGATGTTGCCCAGCAGCGCCACCGTGGGCGCCACCTGCCGCACCTGGTACGACGCGGCCCGCGAGGCGTCCTCCGCCATGGCGCGCTGGCTGCCCACACCGAAGGCCAGCCCGTGACGCTCGGCCAGCATCGCCAGGTCGCGGTTGACGGCGCCGGCACGCTCGGTGCCGCCCGTCATGCCCGTGACGAGCAGCGGGGCGCGCAGCGTCTTCCCGAGAAACGGCGTGCGGAGGTCCACGTCCTCCACGGCCATCTCCGGCATGGCGCAATGGACCAGGCGGACACACTCCAGCAGGGTGCTGTTCTGCCCGGGCTCGACGTCCCCCGTGGCGCACAGGTCCAGGTGGGCATCCTTGCGCCTGGCTGTGATGTCCTCACCCATGGTGCTCGAACCCGGTCCGCCCGAAACTGATCAAAGCGTGTAAGTGCCTGAATGCCCGGGGGTTTCCTAGCAAGCGGCGGGGGCGGGGCGCAAGACAAAGGGCCCCGAGCGGTCGCTCCATGGGCGCCAATGGACGAGGCCCGCTTGTGGGCGGTATGAGACCCCCGTGAGCGCCCCCGCGTCCAAGGTGGTCGTCTTCCTGCACAGCGGCGACTACGACCGCGTCCACCAGGGGCTGTCCATCGCCGCGGCGGCCGTCGCTTCGGGACGGCGGGCGGAGGTGTACCTCTTCTGGTGGGCCCTGGAGCGCTTCCTGAAGGGCGAGCTGGACGAGCCGGACTTCCCGGGGCGCGACGACGTGACGGACCGCTTCGAGTCGCGCGGCATGCCCACGCTGCGCGTCCTCCTGGAGCACCTGACGGACTCGGGGCTGTGCACCCTCGCCGGATGCACGGGCTCGCTGGGCGCGCTCGGCGGAGAAGCGGCGGCGGAGAAGAGCGGCATCGACGTGTGGCTGGGCTGGAGCGCCATCCTCCAGCGCACGGCCGGCGTGACGGACCGCTTCCATCTCTGACGAAGCGCTCGGCCCCGCGCCTGTCCTCCGGGCGTGCCCGGTGCCCCGCGCGCCCACGGGGCGCCCGCCCGCTTCCGTTGCGGCATCCGGGCTCCTGTTTACGTTTCTGAAGCCCCGAAGTGCTCCGGCGACGGGCGAAAGGAACGAGACGACCATGGCTTACAGCGGCACCCACAATCCCTCGCGAGGCATCGGCGGCGGTGGGTGGCACCGCCTGGGCAACGCGCTCAAGACGACGGTGCTGCTCGCGGGCCTGACGGCGCTCGTGCTCCTCCTCGGCGAGAGGCTCGGCGGCGCGCAGGGCCTGATGTTCGCGGGCCTCTTCGCGGTGGTGATGAACTTCGGCTCCTACTGGTTCAGCGACCGGATTGCCCTGGCCATCCACGGCGCGAAGCCGTTGCCCTACGAGAGTGCGCCCTGGCTGCACCAGATGGTGGAGCGGCTGGCGACCCGCGCGGGCATGCCCAAGCCCAGGGTGTACCTGCTGCCCACGCGCTCGCCCAATGCGTTCGCCACCGGACGCAACCCGAAGCACGCGGCGGTGGCGGTGACGGCGGGGCTGATGGACATCCTCGACCGGCGCGAGCTGGAGGGCGTGCTCGCGCACGAGCTCGGCCACGTGCGCAACCGGGACACGCTCATCGGCACGGTGGCTGCGACGCTCGCGGGCGTCATCAGCTACGCGGCGCAGATGCTGTTCTGGTTCGGCGGGTCCATGCTGTCGCGAAGTGACGACGACGAGGGCTTCGGCGGCGCGTTCGCCAGCCTGGGCCTGCTGCTGGTGGCGCCCATCGCCGCAACGCTGTTGCAACTGGCGGTGAGCCGCTCGCGCGAGTACGGCGCGGACCTGGCCGGCGCGGAGCTGTGCGGTGACCCGGATGCGCTGGCGGACGCGCTGTTGAAACTCGAGCGCGGCGCGGAAGCGATGCCCTACGACAGGGCGCCGGCCACCTCGCACCTGTTCATCGTCAACCCGCTGCACCACGGCGGTGTCATGAAGCTGTTCTCCACGCACCCGCCCATTCCGGAGCGCGTGCGCAGGCTGCGCGAGCTGGGGGCCCGCGCGGGTGGCTACCGGGCACGTGGGCCTGGCGGCTGGGAGTACGCGTACTGACGATGTGACTGCCCATCGAGGTGGGCTCGAGCCCTGCCAGCCGGGGACGCGTTTCCCTTGAACGCGGCTGCGTCCAACGAAGACGCAGGTGCGCGGGCGCGCGCAGCCATGTCAGGGGATGCCCTCTCGAACCTCTCCGAGGTACATCCTGGTACGTCACTTGCTATTGGGTGAGCGTGGTTCCCAGGCAACCGCCTGAGGGCCTCAAGGTCACCAGCGTATCCGTCAACGGGTACCCGCAGACTACAAAGCGAGACACCATGGCAGTGTATTGTCGGGACATGCCGAGCACCGTCACCGTCGGGGGCAACGACTACACCACCAACGACTCTCTCGACTCCGCGACGTATTGCTACAAAAGGTCAGGCGTGCCGTTCAATTCGGTGCCACATTTCACCGTCACGGATACCGACTCTGGACGCGCCCGATTCAGGAGTTTCCATGTCAGCAAGCCAAGCGGAAACAGATGGCTGCGCGCGTATTATGACGAGAGGACCCGCCAGAGCATGTCGAGCGCCGCTGCCGGACAGCAGCACTCGGCTGTCTTGCTCAGCAGTGAGACGCGGGAAGAACTAGATACCCTGGCGACTGCCTTCTGGAATGCCATCAATACGTAGCGCTCACCCGACGCGCACCGCCTCCGGCTCGCCGAAGGCGGTGAACGGGTCCTCGAGCATCTCTCGAATCGTGCCGGCCAGCACCCCCGCGTGGTAGCCGTCGATGAAGCGGTGGTCGATGGACGCATTCACGCTCATCACCTTCCCCACCACCACGCGCTCACCCTCCACCACCGCCGTCTCACGCACCGCTCCGGGCGCGAGGAACACCGGCACGCGCGTGAAGGGCACCAGCGGCAGGTACGCGATGTCCAGCCCCAGCGTGCCCACGTCGGTGACGACGGCCGCGCCGAACGCGTCCCTCGGCAGGCCGAACCGCCCCAGGTCCAGGTTGAGCGTCACCGCGAGGAACGACACCACCCGTGTGAAGAGGTGCAGCAGCGGTGACGGCACCCGCTCCACCAGTCGCCACCCGCGCCGGGCCTCCGGCTCCACGCGCACCGCGGCCTCCAATTCCGCCGCCAATTCCCGCAGACCTTTCCTGTCCGCGTCCTCCACCCGCACGGGCACCAGCCGCGTCCCGCCACCCTCCGGCCTCGCCACCAGCGCGGACACGGTGATGCGCTGGCGCAGGTAGATGCGGCTGAAGCGGAGCACGGCGTTGGCGTCGGGACAGCGGCGCAGCGCCTCCGCCAGCGCCTTGAGCACCAGGTGCGTCACCGTGAGCCTCACGCCGGTGCGCGCCTGGAAGGCCTCCATGTAGGCCAGCGCCAGGTCCATCCGCACCGTGAGCGTGCCGTAGACCGTGGGGTCATACGCCGTCTCCCAGCTCCCGATGGCCAGCTTCCGGAAGCTCGACACGTGCGTCTTGGGGCTCAGTTCCAGATGCGGCATGGCGCGCAGAATCGCTGCTCGCGGGGGGCCGGGGAAGGCCCCGCCCCGCCCGGACGCCGCCCACGCCAGGAGTCGATTTCCGGAGTGCAAAGCGGCCCGAGGCAGGGCATGGATGGCCTCGTAGGGAACTCCGTCCGGCAGTGGACCCTTGACGGGCCGGTGTCTGACGGTAGGCTGCCCCGCTTTTTGCATCTCCCGTGGAGGTCGTCCCCGTGCTGGTTGCACTCATCCTCGTATCGATCGGGTTTGCCGTGACGCTCGGCATCCTGCTCTTTGGCGGCTCGAACCGAGCCGCGCTCCCGTCCTCCTCCTCTTCGTCCGCGCCCTCGTCCCGCAACGAGCTGGAATCCGAGTCGCAGCGGCGCACGAAGGCAGAGGCGGAGCTCCAGCGGAAGCAGAAGGAGCTGGACGAGCAGCGCACCCAGTTGCAGGACGTGAAGGACCAGCTCAAGCAGGCCAAGCGCAAGCTCTTCGAGCAGAAGGAGTCGGACAAGGGGCCGCAGGACCTGGCCAAGGCCCGCGCCGAGGTCGAGCGCGCCGCGTCCCTCCAGCTCGAGCAGACCCGCGAGGAGCTGGCGCACGCGATTACGGAGAACCAGCGCCTGAAGACGGAGATGGAGTCGCGCGGCCGCCGCCCGCAGCCCGCTCCGGCCCCCGCTCCCGTCGCGGCCCCCGCGGCGGCTCCGCAGATCTCCGCCCCCGCCAAGGAGGGTGAGTCCGTCGTGGCCACCGCCGTGACGGTGGCCCCGGCCGCCGACGCCGCGCAGCAGGACCGCGGCGCGCGCCGCTTCCGCGAGCTGAACGACGCGGACCGCGAGAAGATGGAGCGCCTGGAGCAGCTGGCCAACAAGGAGCGCACGCGCGCGGTGGAGCTGGAGAAGGAGCTGCGCCGGGTGAAGGGCCGCAACGAGACGCAGCAGCGCGTCTACGCCGCCGCCAAGAACGACCTGGACCTGATGCGGGACAAGTACAAGGCGCTGGAGAAGCGCCTGAACCGCACGCTCCTGGAGCGCGACCTGATTCGCCGGGCCATCAAGGACCTGGAGAAGAAGACGGGCATGCTGGCCGAGCGCACCGAGCTGACGCCGGAGGAGATGGCCGCCAGCGACCAGCGCACCGAGGAGACCGCTCGCGTGCGCGCCGAGACGGAGGCCCAGACCGCCGCCGCCCAGCAGGCTCCCGCCCCCGCCCCGTCCGAGGCGCCCGCCTCCGAGTCCGCCGCTCCGGCCGACTCCGAGAACAAGCCCGCGCCCGTCTGAAGCACCGGCTCACGCCGCGTCGGACATGAAGGGCTCGGTCCTCCTTGGGGGACCGGGCCCTTCGCCGTTTCCGGCCTCGTCACTCGTCCGTCGCGCACCCGCCCGGCGGCGTGGGGCCCTGATCCCGCGTCAGGCCGTCCTGGAGCTTCGCCAGCAGGCGCTGCAGCTCGGCCGCCTCGGAGCCCTCCAGGTACCCGCGCAGCTGCCCGTCCACCCAGTGCAGCGCGGCGGTCACCAGCTCCATCTCCGCCTGCCCCTTCTCCGCCAGCTCCAGCCGCACACACCGGCGGTTCTCGCCCGCGCGGCGGTGCACCAGCCCGTCCTCCTCGAGGCGGTCCACGAGCCGGCTGGCCGCGGGAGGGTCCACCGACAGCCGCTCCGCGAGCGCGGCCTGGCTGCGCACGCCGTGGGCGATGGATTTCAGCGCCAGCAGCTGCATGAAGGGCCTGCCCGTCTGCTCTCCGAGCCGCTCGGCCAGCAGCCGGCGCACGGTGCGACGCAGGGTTGCTACTTGCTCCGCGAGCGTCATCGCCCGTAAAGATGGTTGCGAACCACAACCGTTGTCAATTACATCGATGCCCGCCGCAGGCCGTCATTTGGGGGGGAATTCCGGGCAGCACGCGCAGTCACCCCTTTCCTTCCTCACGTCTGGCGTATGGCCACCCCTTCCGTCCTCCTCCTGGCGCTCGCCGCCACCTCAGTGCAGTCCGAGCCGACCCCCTCCGCCCTGCCCCCGGCCTCCATCCAGCCGAAGGTCGAGGACGCGATGCTCACCCCTGTCCCGCCGGCGTCGCGGTTGGTGAAGACCTGGGACGAGGCGCTGACCCTCGTGCGTGAGCGCTCCACGGACCTGCGCGGCGCGGAGGCCGGGGTGGAGCGCGCCAGTGGCCGCTCGCGCCAGGCACTGGGGGCGCTGCTGCCCAACGCGCGCGCACAGGCTGGCGTGGCCCATGACCTCCTCAATCCGGACGTCCCCTCGGGGGTGAACCCGGGCGCCGCTGGCGACGGCCACACCGCCACCACGCCCGTGGGCACCCTCACCGCGACGCTGACGCAGTCGGTGGTGGACCTGAGCGCGTGGCGCGGGCTGTCCTCGGCGCGGGCCTCGGAGCTGAGCGCCACGGCGAGCCTCCAGGACGTGCGCCGCCGCCTGACACTGGGGCTGGCCCAGACGCTGGTGTCGACGGTGGCCGCCGAGCGCGCGGCGGAAATCAACCGCGTGAATCTGCGGAGGGCGCTGGAGCGCTCGGCGCTCACGCAGCGCAGCTTCGAGCTGGGCGCGGGCAACCAATTGGACGTGGTGCGCGTGAATCAGGACGTGGCGGTGGCGCGCGGCGCCCTCGTCGCCGGAGACGAGCAACTGCGCCAGGCGCGTGAGGCCCTGGGCTTCGCGCTCGGCTTCGGCCAGGCGATGGGCGTGGACCCGTCCTTCAACCTCCAGGGGCTGGTGGACCAGACGCGCAAGGAGTGCGCCGCGCTGGACGGCCTCGACTCGCGTCCGGACCTGGTGGCGGCGAAGGCGCAGGTGGAGTCCGCGCGGGAGAGCAAGCTGCAGGCGGCCGCGGGCTACCTGCCCACGCTGGGCGTCTCCAGCACCCTCTATGGCCTCACCACGGAGCCGGGCTTCGGCCGGTTCGCGACGTGGAATGTCGCCGCCGTGCTCTCGGTCCCCCTCTGGGAAGGCGGGAGTCGCGCGGGGCTGGTGCGCGAGCGCGCGGGCGTGGAGACGCAGGCGGCCGCGGCGCTGGAGAGCGCCCGCCGCGACGTGGAATTGGAAGTGGCCCAGGCCCGCCGCGGAGTCGAGGTGGCCGAGGCCCTGGTGAAGACGGCCATCGAGTCTCGCGACCTCGCGGAGCGGACCGACCAGCTCACCCGACGTGCTTTTGAAGTGGGCCGCGGCAGCAGCCTCGAGCTGGTGCAGAGCGCGGCGGCCCTGCGCCAGGCGGAGCTGACGCTGGTGCTGCGTGAATTCGAGCTCGTCCAGGCACGCCTGGACGCATTCCTGACGGAGGCCCGGTGCGACTGGTGAAGCGGGTACGCCCCCTTATGGCGCTGAAGAAGACGGTGTGCGGTGTGGCGGTGCTGGTCGCGGTGGCGGGTTGCTCCGGGCAGAAGGCGGCGCCGGCCGCGCCGCCACCTCGTGAAATCGACGTGGTGTCACTGGCCCCGCGCGAGGTGCGGGACACCGGCGAGTACCTCGGCTCGCTGCTGTCGCGGCAGAGCGTCACGGTGCTGCCGCAGGTGGGCGGCTACGTGCGCCGCATCCACGTGAAGCCCGGGCAGCAGGTGGAGGCCGGTGCTCCCCTCGTGGAAGTGGACGCGCGCGAGGACACGGCCGCGCTCGACAGCGCGCAGGCCCAGCTGAGCTCCACCAAGGTGAACCTGGAGCTCGCCCGCCGCACCCTGGCCCGCACGGAGGCGCTCAACAAGGAGGGCCTCGCGAGTGCGCAGGAGCTGGAGTCCGCCCGCGCCCAGGTGGAGGCCGCCGACGCCGCGTCGCGCTCCTCCGCCGCGCAGGTGACGCAGCGCCAGGTGCAGTTGCAGTTCAACGTGGTGCGCGCGCCCTTCGCCGGCACCGTGGGTGACGTGCTGGTGCGGCTGGGTGACTTCGTCAGCGCCACCACGCCGCTGACCAGCGTGGCGCAGGCGGACGTGCTCGAGGTGAGCGTGGCGGTGCCCTCCCAGCGCGCCCGCTCGCTCAAGCCCGACACGGCGGTGGAGGTCCTCGACTCGAAGGGGAAGGTGCTGCTCACCAGCACCGTCTTCTTCGTCGCGCCGCAGGCGGACCCGCGCACCCAGTTGGTGGAGGTGAAGGCCGCCTTCCGCAACACGGGGGGGCTGCGCCCCAGCGAGCTGATGCGCACGCGCATCGTCTACTCCGTCCGTGACGCCCTGCAGATTCCGGCGCTCGCGGTGGTGCGCCAGAGCGGGCAGCCATTCGCCCTGGTGGTGCAGGAGAAGGAAGGCAAGACGGTGGTGGAGCGCCGCCCCATCACCCTCGGTGCACTGGGGGAGATGGCCTACGTCGTGGAGAAGGGCCTGAAGGCGGGAGACCTCGTCGCGGTCTCCTCCATGCAGGCGCTGCGCGACGGCATGCCCGTGAAGGTGAAGGTCACCCCCCACGCCGAGGCGCCTGCCGAGGCCCTGGGAACCACGCCGACGGCCGGCGGCACAGGAGGCGGCGCGCCCGTGGGCGGCAGCCGCTGAGCCGGAGAGCACCATGTTCGTCGACTTCTTCATCCGCCGGCCCGTCTTCGCCATCGTCTGCTCCATCCTGCTGACGCTGGTGGGGGCCATCGCCATCCCCACGCTGCCCATCGCCCAGTACCCGGACCTGGCGCCGCCCCAAGTCACCGTTACCAGCACCTACGTGGGCGCAAGCTCCGAGGTGGTGGAGAGCGCCGTCACCATCCCGTTGGAGCAGGAGCTCAACGGCGTGGAGGGCATGCGCTACATCACCTCCACCAGCAGCAACGACGGCACCAGTCAGATCACCATCACCTTCGAGCCCACGCGTGACATCGAGGTGGCCGCGGTGGACGTGCAGAACCGCGTCAGCCGCGCCGCCGCGCGCCTGCCCGCGCAGGTGAACCAGACGGGCATCGTCGTCAACAAGGCCTCCAGTCAGATGCTGATGACGGTGGCGCTGTTCAGCCCGGACGAGCGCTACGACGCGAAGTTCCTCAGCAACTACGCCGACGTGAATCTCAAGGACGCCATCAAGCGCGTGCGCGGCGTGGGCGAGGTGCGCATCTTCGGTGAGCGCAAGTTCTCCATGCGCCTGTGGCTGGACCCCACGGAGCTGGCGCGCCGCAAGCTCACCCCGCAGGACGTGACGCGCGCCCTCCAGGAGCAGAACCTCCAGGTGGCTGCGGGCGCGGTGGGCCAGCCGCCGTCCGCCGACGACCAGCCCTACCAGCTCGCGGTGCGGGCGCGGGGCCGGCTCGTGGAGCCGGACGAGTTCGGCGACATCGTCCTCATGCGCCAGAACGACGGCAAGAGCGTGCGCGTGAAGGACGTGGGGCGCGTGGAGATGGGCGCGGAGAACTACGGGACGCTGCTGCGCTTCGGCGGCAAGCAGGCCGTTGGCCTCGCCATCTTCCAGTTGCCCACCGCCAACGCGCTCGACGTGCGTGACGGCGTCTACTCGGAGCTGGAGCGGCTGTCCGCGCAATTCCCCCCGGGAATGGTGTTCCAGACGGGCACGGACACCACGCTCGCGGTGCGCGCCTCCATCCACGAGGTGCTCCAGACGCTGGTGGAGGCGATTGCGCTCGTCATCCTCGTCATCTTCCTGTTCCTGCACGGCTGGCGCAGCGTGCTCATCACCGCCTTCACCCTCCCCGTCTCGCTGGTGGGCACCTTCGCCTTCGTCCAGTTGATGGGCTTCTCCATCAACACCCTCACCCTCTTCGGCCTCACCCTGGCCACGGGCCTGGTGGTGGACGACGCCATCGTCGTCATCGAGAACATCGAGCGGTTGATGGTGGAGCGGCACCTGACGCCCGTGCAGGCCGCGCGAGAAGGCATGAAGGAAGTGTCCGGCGCGGTCATCGCCATCTCCATCGTGCTGGTGGCGGTGTTCGTCCCGGTGGCCCTCTTCCCCGGCACCACCGGCGCCATCTACCGCCAGTTCGCGCTCACCATCGCCGCGTCGGTGGCCCTCTCCACCTTCTGCGCCCTGACGCTCACGCCCGCGCTGTCCGCGCGGATGCTCAAGCACCAGCAGGGTGAGAAGTGGGTGTTCTTCCGCTGGGTGGACAAGGCGCTGGATTGGACGCGCGCCGTGTACGGCCGCAACCTGCGCAAGCTGCTCAAGCACCCGGTCATCGTGCTGGTGGCGTTCCTCCTTTGCATCGCCGGCACGGTGGCGCTGTTCCGCGCGGCGCCCACGGGCTTCATCCCGGATGAAGACCAGGGCTACCTCATCATCTCCGTGCAGGGGCCGGAGGGCATGTCGCTGGCCCAGACGGAGAAGGTGCTGGCCGAGGCGGAAGCCGTGCTCGCCAAACAGCCGGAGATTCGCGCGGTGTTCGCCATCGGCGGGTTCTCCTTCCAGGGCACGGGCCCCAACATGGCCACCATGTTCACGGCCCTGAAGCCGTGGGAGGAGCGGCCGGGCAAGGAGCACACGGTGGCCGCGCTGGTGGAGCGGCTGCGTGGGCCGCTCGGTCGCATTGGCGGAGCGCGGGTGATGCCCTTCCAGCCCCCGGCCATCCGTGGCGTGGGCAGCGTGGGCGGCTTCCAGTACATCGTCGAGGACATCGCCGGCACCAGCTCGCTGGACCAGGTGGCGGCGGCCGTCCAGGCGCTGATTGCGAAGAGCAATGAGAACCCGCAGCTGCGCGGCGTCTTCACCGCCTTCAACGCCGATACCCCGCTGCTGGATGTGGAGGTGGACCGGCAGAAGGCCAAGGCGCTCGGGGTCCCCATCGAGCAGATCTTCGGCACCATGCAGGTCTACATGGGCAGCCAGTACGTCAACGACTTCAACTACGCGAACCGCACGTACCGCGTCTATGTGCAGGCCGAGCAGCAGTTCCGCGACAGCCCGCAGGACATCGGTGCCTTCTACGTGCGCAGCGACAGTGGGGACATGATTCCGCTGGAGTCGCTGGTGCAGGTGGAGCCCACGGTGTCCGCGCAGGTCATCCGGCACTACAACCTCTTCCGCGCGGTGGAGGTCAACGGCCAGGGTGCACCGGGCGTGTCCTCCGGTCAGGCACTGGAGGCGATGGAGGCGCTGTCAGCGCAGGTCCTGCCCCAGGGCATGAGCGCGGAGTGGACGGGCATCAGCCTGGAGCAGAAGCAGAGCGGTGGTCAGACGATGATCATCTTCGGCCTGGGCCTGCTCTTCGTCTTCCTGGTGCTGGCGGCGCAGTACGAGAGCTTCAGCCTGCCGCTGGTCATCATCTTCTCGGTGCCGCTGGCCATCATGGGCGCGCTGGGACTCCAGTTGCTGCGTGGGTACGCCAATGACGTGTTCTGCCAGGTGGGGCTCGTCATGCTGGTGGGCCTCGCCAGCAAGAACGCCATCCTCATCGTGGAGTTCGCGGAGCAGCTTCGCGAGGGCGGCAAGAGCGCCGTCGACGCGGTGGTGGAGGCGGCGGAGGTGCGCCTGCGCCCCATCCTGATGACGTCGATTGCGTTCCTCCTCGGCGTGGTGCCGCTGATGACGGCGTCGGGCGCGGGCGCGGCGTCGCGCAACTCGCTGGGCACGGCGGTGTTCGGCGGCATGCTCGTGTCCACGGTGGTGAACTTCGTGTTCATCCCCGGCCTCTACGTGCTGATGCAGAAGCTGCGCGGAGAGGCGAAGCGGTCCACGGGCGAGGCTGAAGCGGTGCCGACTCCGGCTCCGTCGCACTGAGGCGCGAGCCTTCTCGAGTCACACACGACGGGGCCCGGGTCTTCCACCCGGGCCCCGTTTTCATTTGCGGCGCGCGGCCTCGATGAGTTGGGCGAGGAGCGTGCGGTGGCAGATGGACTCGAGGATGCAGTCCTTCGAGCAGAGCAGCGTCACCGACTCGCCCTGATCCACCCGGGCGGCGAGGGCTGCAATCTTGTCCTGCTGGGACTGCATCTCCTGGACGTACCGCTCGCGGTAGGCGTCGAGGGTGATGGGGGACTGGCCCTTTCCGTAGAAGGCGTCGAAGAGGTCCGGGCTCGGCGCCAGATCGCTCATCCACGCGTCCCACGTCTCCTTGGCCTTGGGCAGGCCGCGGGGACGGTAGCGGCAGACAAGGACCCGGTAGCCGTCATCCGGCTCGGCTGGCACACACCAGCGCCTGGTCTTGAGAGGCATCTCGGATCAACGCCAGGACGGCTGCTGGGTATTCCGGCAGGGCTTACCGGAGATCTTACTGGCGCAGGAGTGAAGGCAAACGTACGACATGCCTTCAAGTCCCTGGAACTGCTTGGCTTCTGTCAAGGAAAGAGTCCGGCACGCGCCCTGCTATGGGGTACCGCGGGCAGCACGGGGCGGGACGGGGCGGTGGGCGGGACGGGCGGGGCGGGGCAGCACGGGCGGCGGGTTGGGCGGGGCAGCACGGCGGTACGGGGCAGCGCGGGCGGCGGGTTGGGCGAGGCAGCACGGGCGGCGGGTTGGGCGGGCAGGACGGGCGGCGGGTTGGGTGGGCAGGACGGCGGTACGGGGCAGCACGGGCGGCGGGTTGGTCGGGGCAGCACGGGGCAGTCGCGGTACGGGGCAGTACGGGCGGGTTGGTCGGGGCAGCACGGGGCAGTCGCGGTACGGGGCAGTACGGGCGGGTTGGGCGGGGCAGCACGGGGCAGTCGCGGTACGGGGCAGTACGGGCGGGTTGGGCGGGCAGCACGGGGCAGTACGGGGCAGCACGGGGCAGCACGGGCGGGTTGGTCGGGCAGCACGGTGGTACGGGGCAGCACGGGCGGCGGCGGGCAGGTCGGGGTAGCACGCAGCACGGGCAGTACAGAGCAGCACAGGGCGGCGGGTTGGTCGGGGCAGCACGGCGGTCAGAGCGGGTGGATTCACCCTGCTCCAGGCGGACGGCTCGGGCGTGAGGGATGGGGAAGGTGGAGCCGGTCCTCAGCGGAGGAGTGCTTTCGCGAGGACCGGTTCGACTCATCACCTCTTGAAGGCATCCAGCAGCCACCTCGTACGCCCTGCGCGTCCGTTGGGAGGCCCTGCCTGGGGAGCATGGGAGCACATCGCGACTTGCGCCCGGGCTCGGGTCCGCGTAGCGATGACACCCCGTGAAGCTCTCCCTCGCCACGCGCATCTTCCTGGGTTACGCGGTGGTGCTCATCACCTTCGGGATGGTGTCGCTCTTCAGCGTGACGGAGCTGCACCGCAACCGGCTGGAGATCCGCCTCGTCAGCCAGGGCTACCTCCAGCTCTCGCAGGACGCCGCGGAGCTGGAGACCTTCCACACCACGCAGGAGAAGGACACCGAGCGGATGCTCGATGAGAGCAGCGTGGAGGCCCGCCGCGCCTACATCCGGCTCGCGCGCCTCTACTACCCGCCCCTCATGTCCCAGCGACTGACGGACGCCCAGGTCAAGGCGCGCGAGGTGCTCGCCTTCGCCCCCGCCAGCGAGGTCCCCTTCATCCGCGGGCTGGAGAACCGCTTCGGGGAAATCCACGCGCGCTACCGCGACTACGGCCGCGCCGCGGAGACGGTCTTCTCCGCGCTGTCCACCGCGTCCCCGGACCGCGAGGAGGTGGCCCGCGCCACCACGGACCTGCGCCAGCTGGAGACCTCCATCGGCCGCGAGATTCGCGTGCTTCGCGCCGCGCTCGCCAACCGCATCCGCGAGCGCGTGGACGGCGCCGAGGAACGCGAGCGGACCACCGGTCTGTTCATCATCGGCTTCTCACTCGCGGCCATCATCGTGGGCCTGGGCGTCATCGCCTGGTCCGCCCGCACCCTGCGCCCCGTGCGCACCCTCATCGAGGGCGTGTCCCGCATCGGCCGCGGCGACTACAACGCCCAGCTCGGCGTGCGCGGCGACGACGAGGTGGCCGTGCTCGCCCGCGAGTTCGACCAGATGGCCCGCTCGCTCCAGGCCCGCGAGGCCCAGCTCAAGGCCCAGGCCGAGGCCCTCATGCGCGCCGAGCAGCTCGCCGCCGTGGGCCGCATCTCCGCGCAGATCGTCCACGAGGTGCGCAACCCCCTCTCCTCCATCGGCCTCAACGTGGAGCTGCTCCAGGACGGACTGGAGCGCGCCAGCTTCGCGTCAGCGAATGACTCCACCGAGGTGAAGGAGCTCCTCTCCGCCGTCACCCACGAGGTGGACCGCCTGGCGGACGTCACCGAGCAGTACCTGCGCATGGCCCGCCCTCCCCGTCCCGACCTGGACCCGCGAGACGTCACCGCCGTACTGGACGGCGTGCTCGACTTCACCCGCGAGGAGTTGGAGCGCGCGGGCGTGGAGGTGGTGCGCGAGTTCGCGAAGGACACGCCCGCCGTGCTCGCGGACGAGGGCCAGCTGCGCCAGGTGTTCCTCAACCTGCTGCGCAACAGCCGCGAGGCCATGCCCACGGGCGGCAGGCTCACCGTGGCCACCCGCCCCCTGGAGCACGACGTGGAAGTCCATGTGAGTGACACCGGCCAGGGCATGACGGAGGACGTGCGGCGTCACCTCTTCGAGCCCTTCTTCACCACCAAGGAGGGCGGAACCGGGCTGGGGCTCGCGGTGAGCCAGCAGATCCTCCAGGCCCACGGGGGCTCGCTCTCCTGCCAGAGTATTCCCGGCCAGGGCACCTCCTTCGTGTTAAGGCTCCCACGCGCATGAGCTTCAATTCGTACCGGGACGAGCTGCCCTCCGGGCTTCGCGTCGTCACTGTCGAGACGCCCCACCTCCACACCGCCCTGCTCGCCATCTACGTGCGAACGGGCAGTCGCCATGAGACGCCCGCCAACAACGGCGTCAGCCACTACCTGGAGCACCTCTTCTTCCGCGGCAGCGAGGGCTGGCCGGACACGGTGAAGATGAACGCGGCCGTCGAGGAGGTCGGCGGCAACCTCAACGGCGTCACCACCCGGGACCACGGGTACTACTACACGCCCCTGCACCCCGCGCACCTGCGCGTGGGCATGGACATCCTCGGTGACATGCTCACCCGCCCCCGCCTCACCGACATGGAGGTGGAGCGGCAGATCATCCTCGAGGAGATGCTCGACGAGGTGGACGAGAAGGGCCGCGACATCGACCTGGACAACCTCTCCCAGCGGCTGCTGTTCCCCAGCCACCCGCTGGCCCTGAAGATTGCCGGCACCCGCGAGTCCGTCTCCGCCCTCACCCACGCACAGGTGCTGGAGCACTTCGCGCGGCACTACGTCGCCGGCAACCTCGTCGTCACCGCCGCGGGGCGCGTCAATCGCCAGGAAGTCCTCGAGATGACGGAGCGCGCCTTCGCCCGGCTGCCGCGCGGCCCGGTCAGCACGGAGGCCGCCCCGCCCTCCACGCCTCCCGGCCCCAAGCTGCACTTCGTGGCGCACGACGAGTCGCAGACGGAGTTCCGCATCAACTTCCGCACCGTGCCGGACCGGCATGATGACCAGCCCGCCCTGCAAATCATCCGGCGCCTGCTGGATGACGGGCTGTCGTCACGGCTGCCGTTCGAAATCGTGGAGCGGCGGGGGCTGGCGTACTCCGTCCACGCGTCGCTGGACACGTACCACGACGCGGGCGTGTTCGAGATTGAAGCGGCCAGCGCCCCGGAGAAGGCGGCGCAGGTGGTGGCCGAGGCCTTCCGCGTGCTGGGCGCCCTCTGCGACACCGAGGTGGGCGAGGAGGAGCTGTCGCGCGCCAAGCGGCGGCACCGCATGCTGCTGGAGTTCGCGCAGGACTCGCCGGGCGAGCTGGCCGGCTGGTTCGGCGTGAATGAGATCTTCAATGCGCCCGAGTCCTTCTCCCACCGCGCCGACCTGGTGGACGCGCAGTCCGCCGCGCGCGTGCGCGAGGTGGCCCGGCGCTACTTCAACCGCGAGAACCTCACCGTGGTGGCGGTGGGCCAGCGCAAGGGCCTGAAGGCCCTGGAGCGCGTGGTGGCGGAGGCCCCCGGGCTGCCGGCACCGGAGGCTCCCGTGCTGGCCGCCGTCAGCGGCCTCCGCGGATGATGACGGGGCCCGTGGGGCGCTTCTTCGGCTTCGGAGCGAGCGCCATCAGGGCCTTCTGCGTGCGCAGGTACTCCTCGTTCTCGGGGCTGCGCTTCAGCGCCTCCTCGATGAGCTTCAGCCCCTGGGGTACCTTCGTCTGCAGCGTCGCGTAGAGCCCGGCGAGCTGCGCCTTCTCCTGAAGTGACGCCTCGCCCAGCGTGAGCAGCCGCTCCAGGGAGAGCTGGGCGTCCGTCTTCCGGTCCGCCTTCAGGTGGGCCTGCGCCATCCGCGAGTGGGCGGGCGCGAAGCGGGGCTCCGCCGACAGGGCGAAGCGGTAGCTCTCCTCGGCGCCGCGGCGGTCTCCCTGGTCCTCCAGCACGCGCCCGCGCACGTACAGGGCCCGCGCCATGCGGGGCCGCAGTTGCAGCGCCCGGTCCACCAGCCCCTGCGCGTCCGAGCGGCGACCCTGCACCAGCGCGGCTTCCGCGAGCCACGCCAGGGCCTCGGCATTCTGGGGCTCGGCCTCCACCAGCTTCTTCAGGGCGATCTCGGCCTCGGCGGGGCGCCCCAGCACCAGCAGCACGCGCGCGCGCAGGGTGATGACGTCCGTGCGCGCCGACTCCGGCGCCTGCACGGCGCCCAGGTCCGCCTCCGCCATCTCCGGGAAGCCGTTGTTGAGGAAGTAGCGCGCGCGCAGCAGCCGCGCGGACGTCAGCCCCGGGTCCTCCTGGAGCAGCCGGTCCATCAGGTTGGCCGCCAGCAACTCCTCGCCCTTGATGAGGAGGACCTCGGCCTCCACGGACTTGGCCTCGGCGTCATCCGGGCTCTCGCGGAGGATGCCCTCCAGCGTCTTGAAGGCGGCGTCAATCTGCCCCTCGCGCGCCTGGATGCGGGCGAGCCGGAGCACGTCCGCGTCCGGCAGCGAGCCCGAGTCGCGCAGGTGGACGAGGGCGACGAGGGCGTCCTGGGTGTGGCCGTCCTGGAGGTACAGGTCGGCCAGCTCGCGCTGAATCGACGGGTCGTCCCCGACGAGGGACTTCGCCTGCTTGAGCGCCAGGATGGCGGCGCCCTCGTTGCCCGCCATCCGGTGGGCGCGGGCCATGAGCAGCAGGGGCTCGGCGCTCTCCGGCGCGGCACTGGCGGCCCGGCGCAGGGCCGAGAGGGCCTGGTTGGGCTCGTTCTTCTCCAGGTAGGAACGGCCCTCTGCGAGGGCCATCTGGGCCTGTTGGGCACGGTTCTGGACGGCTGCCACCTCCGGCTCTCTGCAAGCAAGCGGGAGGAGGAGCGCCAGGGTCCAGGGACGGATCGAAAAAAGCCGGGGCATCGCTGAGCGCGAGGGTACCGGATGTTATCCTCCCCCGTCGATGGACCCATTCGTTCGGCGCCTCGTCGAGAGGCTCCATGACCCCAGCAAGCCCCTGTCGAGAAATCGGCACTTCCACACGTTCGACACCCCCGAGGGGCGTCTTGCGCTGAAGGTATTCCGGCGTCTGCGTAGCCTGCGCAACGATATCCTCGCCTGTCAGGCCGAGGGCCGCCGCGCCCGAATCTCCCGCCGCGTCAGTCCAGCAGGTGACTACCGCATCGAGCTGCTCATGGACCGGATGTCCGGTCGCCGGGTGTCCATGCTCCAGGCGGCGGAGTTCGAGCTGCTCGCCGCCATGCCCGGCGTCCGCGAGGCGCTGGAGATTCTCGACGTGGCGGCGTAGCGCCTAGGTCTCCGCGGCGTACGGCGGCGCGGGCTCGTACTGGATGTAGCGCTGGACCTGCCGCGCGAAGGCCGGCTCCCAGAGCTGTCCCACCAGCCACAGCGACATGTCGATGCCCGCGGACACTCCCGCCGCGGAGACGACGTTGCCGTCCCGGACGTAGCGGATGCCGTCGAGCACGGTGACGTCGCCCCGGGCGCGCAGCTCTTCAACGGCACTCCAGTGCGTCGTCATCCGGCGCCCCTTCGCGAGCCCCGCCGCGTGCAGCAGGAAGGCGCCGGTGCAGACGCTGGTGTTCCACTTCGCCTCGGCGCCCTTCGCGCGGAGCCACCCGAGCATCCCCTCGTCGTGCATCTCCCGCTTGCGTCCCTCCCCTCCCGGCGCGAGGACCACGTCCAGGCGCGGCGCCTCCGCGAAGCTCGCGTGGGGGATGACGCGCAGGCCCTTGGCGCTGCGGATGGGGTTGGCGTCCTTCGCGTAGGTGCGGACGTCGATGTTCAGCTCCGGGCGGAGGTACGCCGCCGCGGCGAAGACCTCCCACGGGCCGGCGTAGTCGAGCTCCTCTGCTCCGTCGAACAGCACGATTCCGATACGGGTCATGACCTGCTTCTCCTGGGTTCTGCTGCGCGGAAGCGCTCGCGGGTGGGCTTCGCGGCGCGGAAGCGCTCGCGATAGGCGGTGGGGCTGATGTGGAGGATGCGTGTGAAGGCGCGGCGCATGGACTCGGAGGTGCCGAAGCCCAGGCGCGCGGCGATGGCGTCCACGCCGTCGGCTGTTTCTTCGAGGGCCCGGCGCGCGGCGTCCACCCGCACCTGCTCCACGAAACGGGCGGGAGGACAGCCGACATCGGCGGTGAAGGCGCGGCGGAAGTGGCGCTCGCTCATGGCGGCACGGCGGGCCAGCGCGGGGATGCGCAGGTCGTCACCAGGGTGGTCCACCATCCACGCCTGGAGGTCGCGCAGGGGCTCGCGCTCGGCCGTCTGCGCGGAGAGCTGCGCGCTGAACTGCGACTGGCCTCCGGGCCGGCGGAGGAAGAGCACCAGCTCGCGCGCCACCGCCATCGCCACGTCGCGGCCGCAGTCCTCCTCCACCAGGGCCAGCGCCAGGTCCATGCCCGCGGTGACTCCCGCGGACGTGTAGACGTGGCCGTCCCGGATGAAGATGGGGTCTTCCTCCACGGTGACTTCCGGGTAGCGCCGCGCGAGCTGCTCGCACTCGCTCCAGTGGGTGACGGCGCGCCGCCCGTCGAGCAGCCCCGCTGCCGCGAGCACGAAGGCGCCGGTGCAGACGGACGCGAGCCGGCGCACGCGCGGGGCCTGCGCCTGGACCCAGGAGAGGACGCGCGGGTCCTCCGCCACGTGCCGCACGCCCCGGCCGCCCGCGATGAGCAACGTGTCGAAGGTGCTGCGCCTGGGGCCCGTGCGCCGGCGCGGGAGCACCGCGTCCGCGACGAGGCGCAGGCCCGACGACGAGCGCAGCACGGGGCCATGCGCGCTGAGAAGCTCCAGCGCATACCGGTCCCCCGTGGCCCCGTGCTGCTCCCGGAGCAGACGCGAGGCACGGCCGAAGACCTCCAGCGGGCCGGTGACGTCGAGGACCTGCGCGTCGTCGAAGGCGAGCAGCGCGATGCGCAGGGGAAGGCCCCGTGTACCGGGGGGCCTGCTCGTCGCGGGCCGTTGGCGCTGGAGTGTCGGGAGGCCCTGCGTTCCGGGACGTGCGGACGCGGCTGGCCCCGGGCGCTGGGGTGCTCGCTTCATGCGAAGCACATTGCGCCCCTTCGCGTCCTGGCCGCAAGGACGTGGAGCCCACGATTTCGGCCATGCCTCAGCAAAGGTCGATGTCGCTCAGAACACCCACGGGCCCAGGCCGGTGGGCGCTCCGCCGCACGCCTCCCGCAGCCGGGCGAGCGCGTCCTCGTAGGACAGCGTCATCGCCTCCTCCCGGAGCGCCGGATGGGCCCAGGTCCGCCACGAGCGCAGCACCGCGACGTGGTGCCCGTCCTCCTCCTGCGCCTCGGAGAAGTGGACGAGGAGCCGCTCCTGCAGCGTCTGGCGGGCCTTGGTCCATGACCCTTCCTTTTCGAGCCGGACCTCCCTGTCCCGCTCAATGGAGGTCAGCAGCTCGCGGGCCTCCATGGAGAGTCCCGCCAGGGACGCGCGGCGGCGCGAGGGCTCCATGGCGACGCGGTACACGGAGGCCCACAGCGTGCGGTCCACGAAGGCCACCTTCCCCTCCACGAGCGGCCGCCCGGGATGCACCTCCCCGAGGGGCTGGGACGCGGATCTTCCCCATCTACTCGCGGCAGGGCGAAGCCCCGTCCACCGGGTTGCCCCTGACATGGGGTGACAACAGAAGCCTCTCGCAAACAAGGCGGTGGGCCTCCCAGTCTTTGAGAATCTGATTCCAGCACGGGTGTAGACCCGTCCTGACACCTGGCTGACGCGTCAATGCGCCGCGGGGTGACGTGTCGCCGGGCCTTTGACACGTCAGGAACCGCCCCACCGCGCGCCCCGGGTGCCCGTTTCGCGCAGATCTCCCTCGGAAGGTGCCTCCCCCTTGCGCATGGCTCAATGCGTGCACAGGGGCCGCAAACCCCGTAAGCAGCGAGCGGGACGCGTGCACCAGAGGGGGGCACGCGGAACGTGGAGGAAGCCTTGTTTCTACGTAGGAATCATTTCTGGCTTGGGGGACTGGCGGTCCTCTGGGCATCCAG
Source organism: Pyxidicoccus sp. MSG2 (assembly GCF_026626705.1). Classification (NCBI taxonomy): domain Bacteria; kingdom Pseudomonadati; phylum Myxococcota; class Myxococcia; order Myxococcales; family Myxococcaceae; genus Pyxidicoccus; species Pyxidicoccus sp. MSG2. The sequence continues at coordinate 9,560,741 of NZ_JAPNKC010000001.1, read as the reverse complement.
TGTCCAGGCCCAGGCGCAGCGCATTCCCAGCATCGAGCTGGAGCGGCTGCAACTCAACCCCGCGGCGAAGGACAGCCTCGTGCTGTCCACCGGAGATCTGCTCGACAAGGGCCAGTATCGCCTCGCCCTCACCGCGCACTACGAGAACGAGCCGCTGGTGCTCCTCGAGCGCGACGAGCGGCAGGGCGTCATCGTCAGCGACCGCGTGACGGTGCACCTGAGCGGCGCGTATGCCGTCACCGACTGGCTGGAGCTGGGCGCGCAGGTGCCCATCGTCACGCAGTGGGGCCCGGACACCTCGGTGCTCGGCGTGGCGACGCCGGAGACGGCGGGACTCGGCACCCCGTGGCTGCAGGGCCGTGCGGGCATCTTCTCCGAGGCGGATGAGGGGCCGTTGGACCTCGCCGTGCACCTGGGCGTGGCGCTGCCCGTGGGCAACTCCGAGGTGCTCACCAAGGACGACGGCTTCGTCTTCTCGCCGCGCGTGGGCCTGGGCAAGGCGCTGGGCGGCACCTGGCGCGTGGGCGCGGACGTGGGCGCGCTGGTGCGCACCAAGACGTACGCCCTTTCCCCCGCGACGCAGCCGCTGCGCGACGAGATGGGCGTGGAGATGAACGGCGGCGTCAACCTCTCCGCCGGCCTCTTCGGCCTCAAGGAGGAGTTGGTGGTGCGCGGCACCCTGCCGTTCGCGGACGCGCCGGAGTCCATGGAGGTGCTGCTCGGCCTGCGTGCGCGCACCGGCGCAGACTCCGAGGTGTACATCATGGGCGGCCCCGGCTTCGGCCAGACGCCCGGCACTCCGAACTTCCGCGTGCTCGCGGGCATGACCTTCGGCCCGGAGTCCGGCAGCGCGGCCCGCTGCGTGGAGGGCCAGTCGTACGACGTAGCGCGGTGCCCCGACCTCGACGCGGACGGTGACGGCGTGAAGAACGTCGCGGACCGCTGCCCCTCTTCCAAGGGCCTCGCCCAGCTCGACGGCTGCGCGGACGGCGACGACGACCAGGACGGCATCCTCAACCTGGCCGACCGCTGCGCCTCCCAGCCGGAGAACACGAACGGCTTCGAAGATGAAGACGGCTGCCCGGACGACCCGGACACCGACAAGGACGGCATCGCCGACTCCAAGGACTCCTGCCCGCGCGAGGCGGAGGACGCGGACGGCTTCGAGGACACCAACGGCTGCCCGGACCCGGACAACGACGCGGACGGCATCGCCGACGCGCGCGACGCCTGCATCAACGAGGCGGGCCCGAAGGAGAACCGCGGCTGCCCGGACAAGGACCGTGACAGCGACGGCCTCGTGGACCGGCTGGACAACTGCCCCGACGAGCCGGGCACCGAGAAGAACCACGGCTGCAAGAGCAAGCAGTTGGCGCAGATTGGCGAGGGCCAGATTCGCGTCCTCGAGACGGTCTACTTCGAGAACAACAAGGACCTCATCAGCCCGCGCAGCTTCAAGCTGCTCGACACGGTGGCCAACATCCTCGCCACGCATCCTGAAATCGAGAAGATGCGCATCGAGGGCCACACCGACAACACCGGCAACGCCGACTACAACCGCGACCTGTCCCAGCGCCGCGCGGAGGCGGTGGTGAAGTACCTGGTGGGCAAGTCGGTGGCGGTCGAGCGCCTGGAGCCGAAGGGCTTCGGCCCCGAGAAGCCCATCGCGGACAACAAGACCAAGGAAGGCCGCGCGAAGAACCGCCGCGTGGAGTTCCACATTGTCGGTGACGCCGTCGGCGTGACGACGCAGCAGGGCAACCCCACCGCCGACACCATCGAGAAGTGAGGCCAGAATCCATGACTACACGTGTCTTCCTGAAGGCGGCGGCACTGGCGCTCGCGCTGGTGTCCACCCTGACGGGCTGCGAGGCGGACGTCGCCGGGCAGCCCTCCACCTCCGGCCCCATGCTGGCCAGCCAGTCGTCGGCGGTCGTCGGCGACGGGCGGATCCAGCCCGGCGAGCAATGTGACGACGGCAACACGGTGTCCGGCGACGGCTGTTCCGCCGCCGGCGCCATCGAGTCGGGCTACCTCTGTCACGTCCCCGGCCGCGCCTGCTCCCTGGCGAGCCTGTGCGGCAACGACGTCACCAACTCCGGCGAGGCCTGCGACGACGGCAACACCGCGGCGGGCGCCAACGGCTGCACCGCCACCTGTGACCTGTCCCTGTGCGGTAACGGTGCCTTCAACAACCGCCCGTGGCCCAACTTCGACCAGGAAATCTGCGACGACGGCAACCGCTTCGAGGGCGACGGCTGCAGCCGCCAGTGCGAGGTGGAGCCCGGCTTCGCCTGCGCGGGCAGCCCCAGCCGCTGCGTGAGGGCGGGTGTCGCGGTGTTCAACACCGGCGTGGACCAGAACAACCGCCGCCTGGAGTCCGGCGCGGACCCGCACTGGTTCTACAGGGGCACGACGACGGGCGCCGTCACCGACGTGCGCGACGCCCAGGACTGGCCGCAGGAAATCCAGACGGCGCGCTACATGCGGGCGCCCCTGGGCGAGAGCACCTGCGTGTACCAGGACTTCATCGTTCCCTCGACGACGAACATCGCCCAGTTCCGCCTGCGCCTGGCGACGTTCAACGACAACGCCTTCGACAGCGCGCGGGTGAACGGCACGGCCGTCACGCCCGTCACGGTGAACGACCCGGGTGGCCAGCCCTGGCAGAAGAACATCTTCCGCGAGTTCGGCACCACCGCCCCCTGGCGCACGGGCCTCAACCGCATCGAGCTGTGCAACGAGAACGAGACCACCGAGCCCAACGCCTTCCGCTACCTCTTCGTGGACGCGTACGACGACCGCTGCGGCGACGGCGTCGTCTCCCTGCGCGAGGACTGCGACGACGGCAACACCACCAGCAACGACGGCTGCAGCGCCACCTGCGCCATCGAGCCGGGCTACGGCTGCACGGGCGCGCCCAGCACCTGTGCCAGGACGTGCGGCAACGGCGCGCTGAACCCCGGTGAGCAGTGCGACGACGGCAACACCTCCGCGGGCGACGGCTGCAACGCGAGCTGCCGCGTCGAGGCCGGCCATGCCTGCCCCACCCCGGGCCAGGCCTGCGTGCAGACGTGCGGCAACGGCGCCATCAACGCTGGCGAGCAGTGCGACGACGGCAACCAGAACGGCTCGGACGGCTGCTCCGCGGCGTGCCGCATCGAGAGCGGCTACGAGTGCGCGGGCGCCCCGTCCGTGTGCGCCCCCCTGTGCGGCAACAGCCGGCTGGACTCGGGCGAGCTGTGCGACGACGGCAACACCCAGCAGAACGACGGCTGCTCCATCGCCTGCACCCTGGAGCTGGGCTACTCCTGCCCCACCGTGGGCCAGCCCTGCGCGAAGACGTGTGGCAACGGCACGGTGAACCCGGGCGAGCAGTGCGATGACGGCAACCTGAACCCGGGGGACGGCTGCGCCACCGAGTGCCGCGTCGAGCCGGGCTACGCGTGCAGCACCCCGGCGAACGGCGCTTCCGTGTGCACCCAGACGTGCGGCAACGGCACGCTGGACGCGAACGAGACGTGCGACGACAGCAACACCGCCGGCAACGACGGCTGCTCGCCGGGCTGCCGCGTGGAGACCGGCTACAGCTGCTCGGGCCAGCCCAGCGACTGCGACACCCTCTGCGGCGACGGCATCACCGCGGGCGCCGAGGCCTGCGACGACGGCAACACCAACAACGGCGACGGCTGCAACTCGACCTGCGCCGCCGTGGAGCCGCCCTACACGTGCCCCACCCCGGGCCAGCCCTGCGTGGCGACGTGCGGCAACGGCACCCTCCAGTCCGGCGAGCAGTGCGACGACGGAAACCAGACGAACAACGACGGGTGCAGCAACACCTGCGCCCAGGAGAGCGGCTACTCGTGCATCGGCCAGCCCAGCGTCTGCAGCACCTCGTGCGGTGACGGCGTCGTCGCGGGCAGCGAGGTGTGCGACGACGGCAACCTGAACAGCGGCGACACCTGCTCTCCGCGCTGCTTGTGGGAGATTGGCCAGACGTGCGCGGCCTCCGGCGTCTGCGACAGCGGCTACTGCAACCCCTCCACCAACCGCTGCGACGTCCTCACCAACTGCGGCAACGGCGCCCTCGACGAGGGCGAGCTGTGCGACGACGGCAACACCGCCACCGGCGACGGCTGCGGCGCGTCCTGCACCCTCGAGGCGGGCTACAGCTGCTCCGGCAACCCGTCGGTGTGCGCGGTGACGTGCGGCGACGGCGTCAAGGCCGCCGCCGAGGCGTGCGACGACGGCAACACCACCGCGGGCGACGGCTGCAGCGCCACCTGCACCACCGAGAGCGGGTACGGCTGCAAGAACACGGGGGTGAGCACCTTCTTCACCCGCCTGGGCCGCAGCCAGTGCACGCAGGTGTCGGACATCAACAGCCCGTCCCTGCCCGCCGGCGCCGTCCAGGCCGCGCTGACCGTTCCGGGCCGCTACCGCATGCACTACGTGTCCGGCGCCGTCAGCTACTCGGGTACCAGCAGCTGGTACCCGGGCATCTTCGGCGTCAACGTCAACCCGGGCACCGGGGCGCAGGCCTTCTCGCAGGGCGCCGTCCCGGTGGGTGGGCCTGTCTCCAGCACGCGCAACGCCGCCATGACGCTGGGCTTCCCGCTGTCGCGTGACTTCAACGCGGCCACAGGCGACGTGCGCCTGGCCCTGGTGGACACCGACTGCGGCCTGAACAACAACACCGAGACGGCGGTGACGTACCGCGTGGACGCGCTGTCCATCTGCCAGCTCATCCCGGTGCTCACCAGCCCTGGTACGGGCGGCACCACGGAGGGCACCATCGGCGGCACCGGTTCGCCGGGCGCCACCGTCATCGTCTACGTCGACGGGAGCAACACGCCCGCCTGCACCGCCGTCGTGGACGCCACGGGCCACTGGACGTGTGACCTGGGAGATGTCGCGGACGGCACGCACTCGGTGGTGCTCACCTCCACCACCCTGAGCGCCACGGAGCCGGCCCCGGCGGTGAACATCACCGTCCGCGGCCCCACCCCGGTCGACACCACGCCGCCCGCCGCACCGGTCATCACCGGCCCCACCCCGGGCTCGGTGCTGTCCACCTCCAGGCCCACGCTGACGGGCACGGCGGAGCCGGGCAGCACGGTGACGGTGCGCGAGGGCAACACGGTCATCTGCACGGCCGTCGCCAGTGACACCGGCGCATGGAGCTGCGTGCCGACCGCCCCCATGGCGGACGGCCAGCACTCCGTGACGGCCACGGCCACCGACGCGGCCGGCAACACCAGCCCCGTGTCGAACACGGACACCTTCGCCATCGACACCCAGGCGCCGGACACCTCCATCCCCCGCGGGCCGCGCTCGCTCACCACCAACGGGGACGCCTCGTTCGACTACGCCTCCACCGAGGACGACGTGCGCTACGAGTGCAGCCTGGACGGCGGCGCCTACGCCCCGTGCGAGGACAACTACGACGTGGCGCTGGGTGAGCACACCCTGCGCGTGCGCTCCGTGGACACGGCGGGCAACGTGGATGCCTCGCCCGCCGTCTACAGCTGGACGGTGGAGGAAATCACCCGCGCCTTCGCGGGTGGCGGATGCAGCGCGGCGCCGGCCTCGTCCGGACTGGCCCTGCTGGCCCTGCTCGGCCTCCGTCGGCGCAACCGCCGGCCGGAGGGTGCGCGGAAGTAGTCGAGACCGCCGGAAGGTCCACCTCCCCTCACCGGGCCCTACCTCCCCCCTGGGCCTGAGGACCTTCCGGCGGGCCTCCCGCCGCACCGGGGCCAGCCCGTATGCTGCCCCGGTGCATGCGGTGGGCCGTGAAAACGAGTTGCTGGAGGAGGAGCTGCTCCTCGCGCTGGATGAAGGGCTGGTCTCCCATGAGGAGGCCGCCGCCCTGCGCGAAGAGGCACTCCGGTTGGAACGCGGCCCCCTGCAACTGCTGAGGGAGCGGGGCCGCCTCACGGAGGACACCCTGCACCTGCTGCGCGAGGAGCTGACACCCCGGGCGCGCGCGGACGGGGGGGACACGGACAGCGGTGGCGTACAGCCCGAGGAGGCCGACACGCTGACACCGCCCACCCCCGGAGCCCCTGGCGAGGTGGTGGCGGTCGGCGCGGTCGGGCTGCCCGACTTCCCCGTGCCGGAGTGGGAGCGCTACCAGCCGGTGCGCTTCCTCGGCCAGGGCGGCATGGGGCAGGTGTTCCTGGCGTATGACCCGATGCTGCGGCGCAACGTGGCGCTGAAGTTCGTGCGCGGCGCACACCCGGAGCAGGCCCGACGCTTCCTGTCGGAGGCCCGCGCCCAGGCGCGCGTGCGGCACGAGCGCGTATGCGAGGTGTACGAGGTCGGCGAGGTGAGCGGCCGCGGCTACATCGCCATGCGGTACGTGGACGGCCGGACGCTGGGGCAGCTCGCGGGCACGCTCACGCTGGAGCAGAAGGTGCTGGTGCTGCGCCAGGCCGCCGAGGGCGTGCACGCGGCCCACCGCGCCGGCCTCATCCACCGCGACATCAAGCCCGGCAACATCGTGGTGGAGCGCACCGAGGACGGCGGCCTTTCGCCCTTCGTCATGGACTTCGGCCTGGCGCGCGAGGGACGGGACGAAGGCGGCGCCTCGCACCAGGTGCTGGGCACGCCGCACTACATGGCGCCGGAGCAGGCCCGGGGCGAGGTGTCCCGGTTGGACCGCCGCGTGGACGTCTACGCCCTGGGCGCCACGCTGTATCTGCTGCTCACCGGGCGCCCGCCCTTCCCCGGTGACACGGAAGCAGAGGTCCTCACCCGCCTCCAGACGGAGGAGCCCCCGCCGCCGCGCACTCTGGACGCGGACATCCCCGAGGACCTGGAGGCCATCGTCCTCAAGTGCCTGGAGAAGGAGCGGCCAGCCCGCTACGACTCGGCGCGCGCGCTGGCGGAGGACCTGGGCCGCTTCCTCGAAGGCGAGCCGGTGCTGGCGCGCCGCGGGCTCGGCTACCGGCTGCGCAGGAAGGCCCGCAAGCACCGGGTGGCCCTGGCGCTGGGCGCCGCCGCGCTGACGGTGGTGACGCTGGCCCTGGGGCAGGCGGTGCTGGCGCGAAGTGAAGTCGCCGAGCGCGAGCGGCTGGCTCGCCGCTTCACCGAGCGCGTGGAGCGAATCGAAGCCTCGGCGCGCTACTCCGCGCTCTCACCGCTGCACGACACGCGCGAGGACCGGCGGGCGCTGCGCGCGAGCATGGACGCGCTGGAGGACGAGGTGCGCGAGGCCGGGCCGCAGGCGCGGGGCCCCGGCCAGTACGCGATGGGTCGCGCGCTGCTCGTGCTGGACGACCGCGAGGGCGCGCGCAAGCGGCTCGAGTCCGCCTGGGCGCTCGGCTTCCGCGAGCCCCGCGTGGCCTGGGCGCTCGCGTGGGTGCTGGGAGAGCAGTACCGCGAGCAGCTCCTCCTGGACGTGGAGCGCCGCACTCCCGAGGCGCGCGAGGCCCGCCGCCGCGAACTGGAGCAGCGCTACAGGGACCCGGCGCTCGTGTACCTCCGCCAGGCGGAAGGGCCGGACGTCCCCGCCCCGCCCCTCTACGTGCGGGCGCTGTTCGCCTTCTACGAGGACCGCCACGAGGAGGCGCTGGCGCACCTGGACGCGATGGGGCGCGCGCAGCCGTGGTTCTACGAGGCGCCGCTGCTGCGCGGCGACGTCCTCCTCGCCCGGGCCACGCAGCGCTGGAACACGGGCGACGGCGCCGGCTCGCAGGTGGACCTGGACGCCGGGCGCCAGGCCTACGCCACCGCCATCACCATCGCCGACAGCCAGCCCGCCGCGCACTACGCACTGGGACGGCTGGAGCTGGCCGCGCTCGTCATGGAGCAGTATGGCGAAGGCAACGTCCTGCCTCCCTACGAGCGTGGGCTGGAGTCCATGTCGCGTGCGCTCGCGGCAGCGCCAGACGACGTCCGCGCGCTGATGGGGATGGCGAGGTTCCACCGCCGGCTCGCGGAGCAGCGCATCCTGAAGGGGAGCACGGACGTGGAGCCGCTGTTGCAGAAGGGCATCGACGCCGCGAGCGCCGCGCAGGCGGTGGCGACTCCCGGAGCCCGCGTGCCACTGGAGCTGGCCCTGACGTACCGGGTCTGGGCGCGACACCGGCAGCGGCAGGGACAGGACCCTCGGGAGCAGCTCCGGCTGTCCATCGAGTCCTTCGAGCGCCTCCTCCCCGAGGAGCGTGACTACTCCTTCCACATCAACCTCGGCCTGACGTACCAGGTGTGGGCCGACTACGAGGCCGAGCACGGAGAGGACCCGCTCGCCCACCAGGACCGGGCCATCGGGGAGTACCGCGCGGCCATCCGCCTGCGAGAGCAATATCCGGATGCGTGGATCAACCTGGGGAGTGCCCTGGGCAAGCGGGCCGCGCATCCCCACGCGCCGGATGCGCCGGGCGACCTGACGCGGGCGCGGGAGGCGCTCGAGCGGGCCCTGGCCCTCAACCCACGCAACATCGCGGCCTGCTTCCAGGGCGCGGACGTCTCCGAGCAGCTCGCGCGCTGGCACCTGGACCGGGGCGAGGACCCCGGCCCGGACCTGGAGAAGGCGCAGGCGCTCTACCGCCAGGGACTGACCGTCAACGCGAAGCTTCCGCAGTTGCACAACGGGCTGGGCTCGACGCTGCTGTCGCAGGCGGAGCTGCACTGGGAGGACGGCGGCGACCCCGAGCCCCTGCTCGCCGCGGCCCAGCGGGCCTTCGAGCAGGCGCGGACGGTGGCCCCGCAGCAGGCCTACGGCTACAACAACCTGGGTGAGGTCTGGGCCATGCGCGCCACGTTCCAGCTCGCCCAGCGCGAAGACCCGGGGGCGAGCGTCCGCGCGGCCGTGGAGGCCTACGCGCACGCGCTCGAGCTGATGCCCGACGATGCCGACCTCTGGGCCAACCTCGCGCGAGCGCACGGCGTGAATGCCACGTGGACACAGGAGCGTGGAGGAGACCCGCGGCGCGACGTGGCCCGCGCCGAGGAGGCGCTGGCGCGCGCGCATGCGCTGAACCCGCGCCTGGGCAGCGCGTGGCGGTACCTCGGCGAGGCACGTGCCGTGCGGGCCCGGTGGCTGGCCCGGCAAGGCTCGGCCCGGGACGCGGACTTCGAGGAGGCGGAAGCGGCCTTCCGACAAGCGCTGGAGCTGGCACCCGCGCAGCTGGACTACCGGCTGGCCGCCGGGCACTTCCATCGTCAGTGGGCGGAGTGGAAGGAGCGCCAGGGCGGAGATTCGACCCCGGCGTTGCAGCGAGGCCTGGAGCTGGCCGGGAACGTGCTGGCCGCGCGACCCCGCTGGACACGGGCGCGGGTGCTGCGCGCCAGCCTGCTGCTGGCACTGGCCCGGACGAGCGCGCCCGCCGAACAACGGCAGGCGTGGAGCAACGAGGCGCGGGAGGACCTGGAGGGGGCCCTGGCCCACAACCCGCACCTCGTGCCCGCATGGCAGGGCCTGCTCCCTCCGTCACCGGAGCGGCTGGCGGGCCCTCCCACGCCCTGACCGACGCCGCTACTTCTTCTCGGGGTCTTTGGGCGGCTCCGTCGACACGTCGATGCCGCCCTTCTTCACCTCATGCTGCCCGCCCACCCTGAGCGAGGTCGAGGTGCTGCTGCCGTCGAAGATGGTCACCGTGAAGGGGTACTGCCCCTCGGCGGCGGTCGCAGCGACGGTTTGCAGGGACGACGACAGCAACAGCGAGTTGCCATCCAGCTCGTAGGGCCCCGGCGTGCTGAGGCAGGTGCCGTCGGGGAACCGCACCTCGGCCGCATAGGGGACGTCTTCGAGCTTGAACGTCACCGCGTCGCCTTGCCGGACGAGGGGACTCGGGGTGTAGCGAATGTCCTCGTTGAGACGGATGTGGATGGTGATGCTGCCCATGGGCCGTGGCTCCTCCCCACTCGGGGTCTGACGAACGTGTTCACCGCGATATTGCAGGCATTGTACCAGTGGCAATCGCCCTCGGGAGCCACGGTGACGCGGCCGCGAGGGCGCCCGGTGGACACGTCATCCAGCGCATCGGGCCCCGCCTTGACGTGTCACGCGTCCAGGCCCAGCTCGCGCACGCGGCGCTGGAGGGCGCGCTTGGACACCTCCAGCCGCTGCACCATCTGGTCGAGGTCTCCGCCGCACTCCTGGAAGCAGCGGGTGATTTCCTCCGCGCTCAAGTCCCGTGCGGTGCGAATCAGCGAGCTCTTGTCGATGAGCACGTAGACGGACGGACGGGGAATGCCCAGCCAGTCCGCGGTGGCCTTGAGGTCCCACGAGCAGGCGCGCAGGGCCTCCAGCAGCTCCTGCTCCCCCACTTCCGCGGGCTTGCGCCGCGAGGTCTTCACCTCGGGGACGTCCGGGGCGGCGGGCGGCACGGGCACGTCCAGGGGAGCGCCGGGCACGGGCAGGGCGTCGGCGTCGAGCGTCTGCTCCAGGCGCGTGTCAGCGCGCAGGCGCGGCATTCCGCGGCTGCCGATGACGAGCTGCCGCGCGACATTGCGCAACTGCCGCACGTTGCCGGGCCACGCGTAGCGCACCAGCCGCACGGCCAGGGCCGCGGGCAGCCACGGCTGGGTGCGAGGCTCCGAGGACGACAGCCGTCCGGCCTCGCCCGTGGCCTCCAGCTCCTGCCGGGCGAAGTGCAGGAAGAGCGGGCCGATGTCCTCACGGCGCGCGCGCAGCGAAGGCATCTGGATTTCGAAGCCGGCGAGCCGGTGTAGCAGCGGGGCCTTGAAGAGCCGCTCCTGGATGCGCGCCTCCAGGTCGGCGTCGGTGGCGGAGACGAGCCGAACATCGACGCGGACGGGCTCGTGGCCGCCCACGGGGAAGACCTCGCCCGTCTCCAGCACTCGAAGCAGGGCGACCTGCACCTCGGGAGGGGCCTCGCCCACCTCGTCGAGGAAGAGCGTTCCTCCGTGGGCGGCGCGCACGAAGCCCTCCCGGTCCTTCGTGGCGCCGGTGTAAGCGCCGCGCTGCGCGCCGAACAGCTCGGCGGCGGCAAGCTCCTTCGCCAGCGCGCCCAGGTTGACGCTGACGAAGGGGGCGGCGCGACGAGGGCCCCGCTCGTGGATGGCGCGCGCCACCAGTTCCTTGCCGGTACCCGTCTCGCCACGGATGAGCACGGGGACGTTCAGGTCGGCGACGCGGGCGATGTCGTCGCGCACCTGGCGGATGCCCTCACCCTGCCCCACGATGCCCAGGTCCTCCGGCCCCGTGGCCTGGCTAGGCGACGTCTTGTGGAGCAGCAACACCACACGGTCGGCGAGCACGAGCGGCACGCCGAGCGTGAGCTCCTCGGGGGAGAAGTCGCGGACACCGGTGACGGGCTCCCAGGCCACGCGAACCTGCGTCGCGTCCTCGGGCACCCGCAGGCGCACGCCGCCTCGCGGCCCGGGCTCGAGCTGGATGGGCGTGCGGCTGATGAACGGGTCCCCGAGCGGCATGGACAGCAGGCCGCCGGGGCGCGCGAAGTCCGGCGCATTGCGCGACAGCGGCACGGGCCTGCCGTCGGTGACCAGCGTCTCCAGCAACAACTGGTCTCCGACGCGCTGGAGCTGCGGGTGGGCCACCACCGTCAGCGCCGGAAGGCCGCGCACGGACGGAGTCTGCCGTCCCTGGTCCCGGCCAGGGGGCGTCGACATGTCTGCGGGCAGCGGCTGCTTCGTGGGCATGCGTCGCGCCTTGATACCTCCGTCGAGCCGAGAGCGCACGACCTCTGTGCATCGGAGAGGCGTGTCTGTCTGCCCCCCGTCAGGACGGAGCACGTGGCTGACGTCGCAGGTGAACACCGCGCCATGGGCCGGGCTGGCGAGGCGCGGGGGCGCCATCTATCTTCCGCGCCGCGAGCCCATGGGACACGTCCACATCATCCGAGACTTCGCCTCTCCCCAGGAGGGGCGCACCCGCACCGTGCGCATCTACACGCCGGACGCGTACGAGACAGCGCCGGAGCAGCGCTTCCCCGTGCTCTACATGCACGACGGGCAGAACGTCTTCGCCCACCCGGAGTCGGCGCTCTTCGACACCTGGTGCGCGAACCACACGCTGGAGCGCCTGGTCTCCGAGGGCCGCATCGGCCCATGGCTCATCGTCGCGGTGGACTCCACGCACGACAGGCTCGCCGAGTACTCCCCCTGGCCCGAGCCGCGCGGCGGCATCTCCGCCCGCGGCGAGCCCTTCGTCCGCTTCCTCGTCGACACGCTCAAGCCCTGGGTCGACAGCGTCTACCGCACGCGCCAGGGGCCTGAGTGGACCGGCCTCATGGGCGCGTCGCTCGGCGGGCTGATGTCGCTGCACCTCGGCTGGCGGTACCCGAACCTCTTCGGCCGCATCGGCGCGCTGTCACCTTCCGTGATGTGGAGCTGGGACCGGCTCTTCGGCGAGTGGACGGCCCACACGCGCAGGTGGTCGCGCATCTACCTGGACGCGGGCACGGACGAGACGGTGGACCCCGTGGGCTACGTCATGCGCTACGGCGAGGCCACGCGGAACTTCCACCGCCACCTCCAGCACCTGGGCTACGCGGACCACGAACTGCGCCTGGTGCTCGAACCCGGGGGCCAGCACCACGAGCGGGACTGGCAGCGGCGGCTCCCGGAAGCGATGGGCTGGCTGCTGGGCTAGCGGCGCCTCTCGGCATCACATCCGCGCCCGGCCCACTCCCTCCCGAGGAACAGGAGGGACCGCACATGCCGCTGAAGCAATATGGAGTCTTGAAGGGCTCGGCCACCGAGATGAAGCTGGGCTCGGGACCGAGCCCCCACTATCAGGTGCGAATCGTGGCCGGGGGGGTGCATTACCGCATCGCGGTCAACGTCAGCTCGAAGCTGCCGCCCTCGGACCTGCAATTCCTCGTCGACGAGCACTTCCAGCATCCTCTCGCGGAGACGCTCGAAGCGCTGCCTCCCGGCTTCACGCCCATTCCCAGCAGCGCGGGCGGACTGGCGCTCGACTTCATCCGCGGCAACCTCTTCGACCGCGACGGCATGACGCCGCTGCCGCCCAACGTCCCCGGGCCGGACAATGACCTGAACGAGAAGCTGGACCACTACTTCCAGCGCGCCGCGCGGGACGCGCAGGCCCAGGTCTATGCCTTCGGCGAGCCCTGGGGCCCCGAGCCCGCCGAGGACAAGTATTTCCACTTCAAGCCCGGACGGGGCATCCACGACATCCACATGAACCAGGGCAACGACCCGTCCTTCGCCGACCAGGACGGCGTCTACCAGGACGGCGGCGTGCTCATCCACCTCCCCGCGACGCAGCAGTGGGTGGGCATCTTCCTCAAGTTCCAGTCGCAGTCGTGGCACACCGACGACAGGACGGGTCACACCCTCGACGGCACCATCCCCATCCCCCACGACGGCGTCGTGCGCATCATCGCCGCGCTCGTCAACGACACGCGCTCGCCCGAGCGGGAGACCATCACCCTGCTCAACACCTCGCCCGATCCGGTGTCGCTCGACGGGTGGGCGCTCGTGGACAAGAACAAGCACAAGCAGCCCTTGAGCGGAGATCTGCCGCCGGGCGCCACGCGGCTATTGCCAGTGGCAAAGCCCCTGGAGTTGTCAAACAACGGCGGCCTCATCTCGCTCCTCGATGACCAGGGCCTGAAGATCGACGGCGTCTCGTATGTGAAGGCGCAGGCCCGTCCCGGTTGGACGGTCGTCTTCTAGCGGAACAGCCTCACTGCCTGATGTGTTACGAAGGACTTCGGCACCAGGCAGGCGAAGGCCGCGCGGGAATTCTCCCGGTGCGGCCTCCCGCTCCAGCGGTGGTGGCGTCGGTGGCGTGAGAGCGGGTGAACGTTGTCGCAAGCGACGAAGGCGAAGTTCCTGGAGTCAGGGCCCTTCCATCAGGACCTCAAGGCGCGGGTGGAGCAGTACCTGGAATCAAGCGGTCGCTCTGCCCGGGACCTGCCCGGCATGTACCTGAAGACCGCGGTCATCCTCGGCTGGTTCGGGGCCTCGTACGCCTGGCTCGTCTTCGGCGCGACGAACGTGTGGGGCGTCATGGCCGGGTGCGTGTCGCTCGGGCTCGCCATCGCCGGCATCGGCTTCAGCGTCCAGCATGACGCCAACCACGGCAGCTATTCATCGAGCCGGAGCGTCAACCGCCTGCTCGGATGGTCGCTGGATGTCATTGGCGGCTCCTCCTACGTGTGGAACTGGAAGCACAACATCTTCCACCACAGCCACACCAACGTCGTCGGCCTGGACGAGGACATCGACATCCAGCCGCTGTGCCGGATTGCCCCGGGCCAGCGGCTGCACGCGGCCCATCGCTTCCAGCACCTCTACATCTGGGTGCTCTACGGGCTCTTGTCGGTGAAGTGGCACTTCATCGACGACTTCAAGGACCTGGTCACCGGCCGCGTCGGCCGGCAGAAGATGCCGCGCCCCTCCGGGCGGAAGCTCGCCGGGATGCTCGTCGGCAAGGCCCTCTTCTATGGCTGGACGCTCGTGGTGCCCATACTCCTCCATCCGCTCTGGCAGGTGGCGCTCGCCTACGCGCTCACCGCCTTCGTGCTCGGGCTGACGCTGGCGACGGTGTTCCAGCTCGCGCACTGCGTGGAGGAGGCCGCCTTCACCGAGGTGCCCCAGCACAGCCACGCCTTCCCCCACGACTGGGCCACCCATCAGATCGGCTCCACCGTGGACTTCGCGCGGGGCAACCGGCTGGTGAGCTGGTATCTCGGTGGACTCAACTATCAGGTGGAGCACCACCTCTTCCCACGCGTGTGTCACCTGCACTACCCGGCGCTCTCGCGCATCGTCGAGGACACCTGCCGCGAGCACGGCGTCCACTACCGGGTGAACACGAGCGTGGGTGCGGCATTGAAGAGCCACGTGCGCTGGCTCAAGCGGATGGGACAGCCCGTCATCGAGGTTGCGGTATGAGTGAAGAGACAGAGAAGGTTCGGTACGGACGCGCGCAGAAGTTCCGCCTCTCGCCGAAGGGCAGCGAGGCCGCGGCGTCGTATGCGGCCATGATTGAAGCGGCCAAGAGCGGCAACGGGCGCGCCCAGTTCGACGCGGCCCGGGCCACGTGGGGGACCACACTCGGACTTCCCCCCGACGACGGGCTCTACCTCGTGGAGTTCGCCTCCGGAGAGCGCACCGTCGCGGAAGCGACGCGCAACCTCGATGGCTGCGGCACCACGGCGAAGGAGGTCAAAACGGCCGTCGAGCGGCTGCTGAAGCTCGGCATGCTCGAGCCCCTGCCCGCGGCGCCTCCGCCTCCCGCGCCTCCGCCGCGCCGCTACTGGTGAGGCGTGGCTACACCGCGGACGCGCTGAGCCGCTGCGCCTGCGTCACCCCGGGCAGCGTGGGCGCCGGATTGAGCGCCTGGACGAGCAGCGCGCGCAGCGCCTCGGACAGGTCGTCATTCACGCCCAGCGCGCCCGCGGGCGCCCCTTGCAGCGGCACGGGCACCTCCGCGCCCACCACCACCACGGGCATGCGCACCTCCCATGAGAGGTAGTGCGCCAGACGCACGGCCGGCTCGGACACGTCGAGCAGCAGCGCGCCCACCGCGCCCGCCGTGAAGGGCCGCCACAGGGGACGGGCCGCCTCCGCGGGGGGCAGCACGCAGAAGTCCAGGCGCAGCACCTCGCTCAGCACCAGCCGGCCCAGCGTGCCGAAGCCGCTCTTCACGGCGGTGGGCTCGGCGGACAGCGCCTCCAGCCCCGGCAGCCTCGCGAGAATCCGCCGCGCCGCCGCCGCGCCGCTGCCGCAGACGAACACCTTCGCGGTGGCCACCTTCGCCGGCGCCGCCCGCGTCCGGAGGATGCGCCCGCGCAGCGCGTGCACCTCCGCCGCGCCCAGCAACTCACTGCGTTGGCGTCCGAGCCGTCCGCGTCCGCCGCCCGTGCCACGCCCCGCTGCATCAGCGCGGACAGCACGCTCAGCACTTCCAGGTCCGTGGCCGGCGCCAGGTCCAGCACCTCGCCCAGCGCGCGCGGCTGGCGCAGCAGGCCCACCACCTGCGCCGTCACCGGGTGCTGGTCCTGCGACAGGTCCACGTCCGGCGCCAGCATCAGCCGCGTGTGGCGCGGCGGCAGGCCCGGCATCAGCCGGTTCACCTCGTCCGACTGCCGCATGCCCTCCAGCAGCGAGTCGTCCATGCCGCGGTTGATGCGAGGCCGCGCCGCGTTCGTCCCCGGCGAGAAGGTGAAGGTGCCATCCACCCACGCGAGCAGGCGGAACAACGCCTTCTCCCCTTCCACGCGCCCCAGCTTCGCATTCACGGGGCGGCCGTCGACGACGAAGATTTCGCCCCGGTCGTTGCCGCGCTCCAGCGCCAGCCGGCCGCTGCGCTTGTTCATGCCCAGCAGCTGCATCAGGTCCGGGATGCTGAGCTGGCTGAGCGAGCCTTCGATTTCCTGCTGCTCGCTCTTGAGGTCCTTGGCTGCCTCGCTGCGCCGGAAGATGTGTTCAATCCGGCTGAGCACCTCGTCCAGGTTGAAGGGCTTGCGCAGGTAGCCGTCACGCAGGCCGCGCTGCCGGTCCGAGTCGAAGCTGGAGGTGGTGAGCACCACCGGGATGTCTTCGGTGCGCGGGTTGGTGCGCAGAATCTGGATGAAGGTCCGCGCGTCCAGCAGCCGGCAGCCCTCGTCGAACAGCGTGAGGTCCGGGTGGCGCAACACGGCCACCTCCAGCGCGCGCGAGCCATCCGGCGCGTAGTGCACCTGGTAGCCCTTGGTGCGCAACGCGCGCGACAGCGAGCGCACGGACTCGAGGTCGGGGTCGGCGATGAGAATCTTCCGGACCTGGGCCACGGGGATTGCCTTCGTCTCAGTAGGGCTGCAGGTCGTACTCGGCCTGCAGCTTGGAGATGAGCCCGTCCACCACCGCGGTGTCCGAGGTATGGAAGCCCCAGGTCGCCCCGAGCCCGCGCCGCTGGATGAGCGCGTACGCGGCGTTCTCCGAGAGCCAGAGGATGAACTCGTGCCGCGTCACCCGGTCATCCCCTTCCAGGAACACGGGCGTCAGCGCGGGGTGTGACTCCAGGTCCACGCGGCGGCCCAGCAGGTAGATGCGCGACGCCATGTCTGGCGGCGCCGACTCCAGCCCCGAGGCGATGGGCAGGTCCGTGCGAATCTCCGGCCCGCCCACGTACAGGATTCCGCGTGAGCCCGGGTCTCTCATCAGCTCGCGGGCAATCTCCGCCTGCAGCTCGTCGAAGAGCGCGTCGGAGACCTTGCCGCGGCGGCTCGGCTCGGAGCGCTCGTCCACCGGCAGCCGGGGGCTCGTCGGCGTGCCCAGGAGCAGGTCCACCTCGTCCCAGAAGGGCAGCCCGTCCAGCATCAGCCGGCGCTGCAGGGACGCGCGCCGCTCGTCCATGCGGCGGCGGCAGCGGTGGACCAATTCGTCGAAGTCCTCCCCGTCCTTCGGGAAGGTGCTCGCTCCGCCGACGAGGGCCAGCGGCAGGCGCTGCTCCACGTCCTGCACCTCCGGCTCCTCGCGCACCGCCGCCACCGCGCGACGCACGAACATCAGCGCGCCGAAGAAGTCCGTCTCCGGCAGGAGGAGGTAGAACTCCTGGTCGCTCGCCTTCGCGATGACGTCCGAGTCGCGGATGATCTTGCTGAGCGCCCGGATGATGCCGCGCACCGCCTTCTTCGCGTCCGCCGCACCCTGCCGCACGCGCACCAGCGGCAGGTTGTCGATGGAGAAGGTCAGCAGCGAGAAGGTCCGCCCGTAGCGGCGCGCCTTGTAGATTTCCTTGGACGCGTAGTCGGTGAAGTAGCTGAGGTTGTACGCCGCCGTCTCGCGGTCTCTCAGGCCCAGCCGCTGGAGCGCGAGCATCCGCCGGCCGTTCTTCACACCCACCGCGGCGAAGTCCGCGAGCACCTTGGCGTCGCGCGAGTGCTCGGGGCGGAAGTCCCCGGCGAGCGGGTCCGACAGCTGCGCCAGGCCGACGACTTCCCCGGAGGACACGAGCGGCACGTACATCACCGCGGAGCGCTCGTCGCGCGCGAGCCACGGCAGGGCCTCGCGCAGGCGGCCGGCCAGCGGCCCCTCGGGGTTCATCTTCTCCGCGAGGAACTGCTTGTCGAGCAGCCCCCGGTACGCGCGCAGCACCAGGTCGCCCCGGTCGTCCATCACCCACAGCGCGGCGCTCTGCGCGTCACAGACGGCGCTCAGCTCCGCGATGATGCGCTCCTGCAACCACTCCAGGTCCGGATGGGAGATGAGCTCCAGGCAGCGCTGGTGCAGGTTGTGGAAGCGGGCGAACTCGAGATTCTCGTCGCGCAGTTGCGTGCGCTCGCGGCGGAGGCTGGCGCGCTCCAGGGCGCGGTCCACCGCCAGCAGCATGTCGGTTTCCTCCACCGGCTTCGTCAGGCAGTCCGCGGCGCCGGAGCGCAGCGCCATCTCCGAGCCGCGCACGTCCGTGCGATGGCTGACGAGGATGACCTCCTGGTCCGGGTCCCGCTCGCGCAGGCGCGCGGTGAGCGCGAAGCCGTCCACGCCGGGCATCACCACGTCCGTGATGACGAGGTCGAAGGGCGTGCGGGACGCCTCCACGAGCGCGAGCGTTGCGTTCTCCACGGCCACCACGCGGTGCCCGTTGCGGGTGAGCATGTCGCTGGCGACTTGTCGGAAGAACAGGTCGTCATCGACGACGAGGATGGGTCCGGCCACGGCGCGTTCTGACCTGGGGGCGAGGGGGAGAGGAACGCTTGAGGTTACCGGGGGGACGGAAACACGACAACGCCCTCGAACACGAAGGCCACCGGGCCACGGAGGCGGATGTCGGACAGGTCGGCGGGCACACGGATGCGCAGGTCTCCGCCCGGCAGCGTGACGCGCAGCCAGGCGTCCGGGGGCAGGCGCTTCGCCAGCACGGCCGCCACCGCCGACGCGCAGGCCCCGGTGCCGCACGCCTGCGTCAGCCCGCAGCCCCGCTCCCAGACGACTACCGTGAGGCCATCCGATTCCACGCGCACGAACTCCACGTTGGTGCGGTCGGGGAAGGACGGGTGCACTTCGAGCGTGGGCCCCAGGCGGGGGGCGTCCTCGAGGGGCTGGTCCAGGAGGACGAGGTGCGGGTTGCCCATGCTCACCGCGGAGCCGCGCAGGCCGGGGTGGCCCGGCAGGGGCAGGTCGAGGAAGGGCTTGCCGGTGGCGCCCGAGGGCAGGTTGGGCGCGACGAGGCGCGCGGGGCCCATGGAGATGTCCACGCCGATGACGCCGCCGTCGCCATAGCCGGGGATGCAGGAGAGCACGCCCGCGCCGGTCTCCACGTCGATGCGGCCGGGGCTGTCGTCGGTGTGGTCCACCAGGTACTTCACCGCGCAGCGCAGGCCGTTGCCGCACATCTCCGCGATGCTGCCGTCGGCGTTGTGCACCACCATGCGCGCCACGGCGTGCTGCGAGGGGAGGATGGAGAGCACCCCGTCCGCGCCGATGCCCAGGCGCCGGTCGCACATCCACCGTGACGTCGCGGCGTCGATGTCCACGCCCGTGCGACGGCGGTCCAGGATGACGAAGTCATTGCCCAGGCCCTGATACTTGAAGATGCGCTCGTGAGCGTCCACGGGCGCAATCCTAGCGGCGAGTCGTCACTCGCGCTCGTCTGGCTTCTTCGGAGCGGGAGTGGGCGGCAGGTCGAGCGCGGGCATGGCGGTGCGGCCCGGCTTCGCCTGGGGAATCGTGGGCAGGCGGCCGGCCGTGCCCCCGGGCGCCGCGGGGGGCGTGGCGGAGCGGCGGGACAGCTCGTTCTTCACGGCGTTCAGCTCGGCGTTGGCGCGCTCGTAGATTTCCTGGACGGGGTTGGCGCCAGCGCGGGCCGCCTGCCGCCGCAGCGCGCCCAGCTCCGTCTCCTGGGCGGCGAGCTTCTGCTGGAGCTCCTCGACCAGGGTCTGGAGCTGTTCCATCTCCGCGGCCATCTCGAGCACGGCCTCGGGCTGGGCGGAGGCCTTGAGCTCCTCCACGGACGCGAGGAGGTCCTTGCGCTCGGCCTCCAGCGCGGACAGGCGCTCCTGCTGCTCGCGCACGCGGGTTTCGAGGCGGGCGCGCTCGGCGCGGTCCTCGAGGAGGGACTGCTTCTCCGTGCCCAGCGTGGTCACCTGCTCCTTGAGGGCGGTGACCTCGGTGAGCAGCGTCTTGAGCCTTTCGGCGGAGCTGCCCTCGCGCTTCTGGAGTTGCTGGCGGGTCTCCTCCAGGGACTGGGCGAGGCGCTCGCGCTCGGCGCGCTCGGCGTCGAGGATGCGGACGGCGTCGGTGGACGTCGTCTCCAGGGCGGTGATGCGGCCTTCCAGGCGGACACGGGCGGCGCGGGCGACGGTGAGGTCCGACTGGAGGCGCTCGCGCTCGGAGGACAGGGCGGTGCGCTCGGACTCGGCGCGGCCCAGGCGCTCCTGGAGGGACTGGAGGGCGGTGGTGCTCTCGGAGGCGGCGGCCTCCAGCTCGGCGCGCCGGGTATCCAGGGCGGCCCTGTCTGCGTCGAAGCGCGCGGTGGCGGCGGCGAGCTGCTGCTCCAGTGCGGCACGTTCCGCCTCTGCGCGCGTGGTGGCGTCCGCGAGCTTTGACTCCAGCTCGCGTCTGTCGGCCTCGGCCTGCGCGGTGAGGTTCGTGAGCCGCGACTCCAGCTCATGCCTGTCGGCCTCGGCCTGCGCAGTGAGGTTCGCGAGCCGCGACTCCAGCTCACGCCTGTCGGCCTCCGCACGCTCGCTGACGTCGGCGAGTCGCGACTGGAGCTCGGAACGCTCGGCCTCGAAGCGGTCGGTGGCTTCCGTGAGCCGTGCGTCCAGCGCGGTGCGCTGGGCCTCGGCTCGAGCGGTGGCCTCCGTGAGGCGGGTCTCCAGCTCGGTGCGTTGCGCCTCGGCGGAGGACGAGAGGTCCGCCAGCCGCGCTTCCAGTTCGGCCTGCCGCGCCTCGAACCGGGCGATGTCGGCCTGCCGCGTCTCCAGCTCGGCGCGCTGGGCGTCGACCGTCGCGGTGGCCTCCGCCAACTGGGAGTCCAGCGCGGCACGCCGCGCGGTGACGTCCTCGAGTCGGGCCTCCAGGTCCGCGCGGGCGGCGCTCGCTCCCTCGTGAGCCTCCGCGAGCCGGGCCTCCAGCGCGGTGGCCCGCTCCTTCTCGGCCCGGGCCACTTCCCTCAGCGCGTCCAGGGCGGCGCGCTCGGCCTCCAGCGAGCTCTCCATCGCGGTGGCCTTGCCCGCGAAGCGCCGCGCCGTCTCGAGCTGCACCATGAGCAGCTCGGCGTTCTCCCGCTGGCCGGCGAGCCGGTCTTGCGCGTCCACCAGCTCCGCGTCGAGCCGGGCGATGTGCATGCCCCGCTCGTGCAGGGCCGCCATGGCGCGCTGGAGCTCCGCGCCCAGGCGCATGATTTCCTGCCGCGCCGCGACCACGTGCCCCAGCTCCGCGCGCAGCGACACCACCTCCTGCCGCGCGGCCTCCAGGGCGAGCTGGGCCTCCTCCTGCTCGCGGGCGCGCTCCGCCCCCAGGGACTCGAGCTGCCGTTGCTGCCGCTCCGCGCGGATGAGCGCCTCTTCGACCTCCGCATCCAGCGCCTCCAGCTTCTTGCGCGACAGCTCTTCCTGACGCGTCAGCGCCTCGCGAGCCTCGGCCAGCGCCTGCTCGTGGGCCGTGGCCGCTTCGGTGAGGCGACGGGCCTCGCTCTCGCCCTCCCCGACCTGCTCGCGCAGCCGGGCCACCTGCGCCTGAAGCTCCTGGAGGGACCAGTCGCGCTCGGACAACTGGGCTTCCGTGGCGCGCCGTGCGGCCTCGGCCTCGGCAAGGGACTGCTCCAGCGTCGCGCCGCGCGCGGCCTCCGCTTCACGGGTGGCCAGGGTCTCCGCGAGCCGGGCCTCCAGCCGCGCCACCGCCGCCTCGGACTCCTGTTCCCGCGCCTTCGCGGCCGCACGTTCCTCTTCGAGAACGCGCTGCTGCTCGGCCATGACGCGCTCGGCGGCCTCCAGTCGCTCCTGTCGCGCCTGCTCTCGGGCGGCGGCATCGGAGCGCAGCGACTCCAGCGCGGACCGGGCCTGGGTCAGCGCGCTGCCTGCCTCCGAGCGGGCTTCCTGCTCGGCGGACAGTGCCGCCTGGACGCGGGCCAGCGCGGCCTCCGCGTCCACCCGGGCGAGCTGCTCGGCCTCCAGGCGCGCACGGAGCTGCGCCAGTCCCGCTTCGCCCTCGCTCCGGCCCTGTCGCTCGGCCTCCAGCTCCGCGCGAGCGGAGACGAGCGCCGCGTCGAGGCGGGTGCGCTCGTCACGCTCGGCATCCAGTTGGGTCCGAGCCAGGGTGAGGGCGCTGTCGAGCCCGGTCCGGGCCTCGCGCTCTCCCTGGAGGTCCGTGCGAGCCGAAGCCAGCGCCGCATCGAGCCGAGCCCGCTCCTCGCGCTCGACGTCGAGCGCCTCCTGCACCTCCGCGCGCGCCGCCTGGGCCCGGACGCGGCCCTCGCGTTCCGACTGCGCCTCGGCCTGGAGCCGGGTGACGACCTCGTCGGCACCGAAGGCGCGCTCGCGCATCCCGGTGAGCTCGGCCTCCACCCGCTCGCGATGCTCGCGCTCGGAGGCCAGGGCGTCCCGGGCCTCCGTCAGGGTCGCCTGGGTGCGGGCCTCCACCCGCTCGCGCGCCTCGCTCGAAGCGGCGAGCTCCTCGCGGACCGCCACCAGCGACGCTTCCGCCCGAGCCCGCTGCTGAGCCTCGTCCTGAAGCGCCAGCTCCAGCCGGGAGCGCTGCTGCGCCTCGGCCGCGAGTCCGGCCTCCGCCTCCGCCAACGCCGCCGTGGCCCGGGCGTGCTTCGCCTCCTCATCCTGGAGACGCGCCTCGAGGTCCGCCGAAGCAGCCTCCGTCAGGGCCCGCTGACGCGCTTCTTCCAGGAGCCGCGTCTGCGACTCCGCCGAAGCGGCCTCCGCCAGGGCCCGCTGACGCGCCTCCTCCTGGAGCCGGGCCTGCGCTTCCGCCGCGACCTGAGCGCGTTGCTCCGACTCCTGCGTGAGCCGGGCTTGCGCCTCATCGGCGTCCTGCGTGAGCCGCGCCCTGACCTCCGCCGCGTCCGCCTCGGCCTGGGTGCGCTGCCGGGTCTCCAGCTGGAGCCGGGCCTGGGACTCCTCGAGGGCCGCCTCCGCCCGAGCACGCCCCTGCGCCGCCTCTTCGAGGGCCGCCTCCGCCCGGGTCCGCCGCTGCGCCTCGTCCTGGAGCTGGGCCTGCGCGTCCGCGAGCGCCGCTTCCCACCGGGCGCGCCGCTCCTGCTCCGTGGACAGCGCGTCCCGTGCCTGGGCGAGCGCCTGGCGCGCCTCCTCCAATCCTTCGCGGGCCTCCGCCAGCGCCGTCTCCGCCCCGCCCCGCACCTCGCGCTCCGCCTCCAGCTTCGCGCGCAGCGCCTCCAGCGCGGAGCCGGACTGAGCACGTCCTTCGCGCTCGGACTCCAGCGTGGCCCGGACCTCGGCCAGCCCCGTCTCCAGCTCGGTGCGCCGCCGCACCTCCGCGTCGAGCGTCTCCCGCGTGTGCGCCAGGGCGGACTCGGCCTCGGACAGCCGCCGCGCCGCATCCTCCAGCCCCTCACGGGCCAGCCGCAGCGCCTCTTCCAGAGAGGTCCGCGCCTGTCGCTCCGCGTCCAGCTCGCCGCGCACCTGCGACGCCCGCGCCTCCGAGGCGTGCCGCTCCGCGTGCGCCGACTCCAGCTCCGCCCGCGCGGTCTGGAGGGCCTCTTCGAACTCCTGCCGCTGCGTCCGGGCGCGCGCGGAGGACTCCGCCTCCAGCTCCACCACGCGCCGCACCAGCGCCTCGCGCTCCGCCTCCAGCTCCAGCCGCCGGGCTTCGCTGTCCGCCCGGGCCGCCACCTCGTCGCGGACCTTTCCGGACAACGACTCCGCCCGGTCGCGCGCGCCTTCCAGCGCCTGCTCGAGCGACTCCAGCCGCTCCCGCAGCCCCGCGCGCTCGGTCTCCAGCGCCTGCCCCAGCCGCGCCTCGGTCCGCGAGCGCTCCGCCTCCAGCGCCTCCAGCCGTGCCGTCGCCTCGTGGAGCGACTCCTCCAGCCGCGCCGCCAGGGCCCGGGAGGCCGCCTCATCGCGCGTGAGCGCCTCCACCTCGCCGCGAAGCCGGGCCTCCGCCTCGCGCGAAGCGGTCAGCTCCGTCTCCACCCCGCGGGACTCGGCCTGGAGCGCCTCCAGCCGCTCCTCCGCGTCCTTGCGCGCCCCTTCCGCGGAAGCGGTCCGCTGCCTCGCGTCGGCCAGCTCACGCGCCACGCGCGCCAGCTCGGCCTCCTTCACCGCCACCGCCGTGCCGGAGTCGCGGGACAGCTCCTCCACCCGCGCGGACTCGGCCTTCAGGTGCTCCACGGCCGCCAGCGCCGCCGAGTACTGCTCGGCGATTCGCAGCTCCCGCTCGCGCGCGGCCTCCGCCGCCCTGCGCCGGTCCTCGGACTGCTCCACGGCGCGCTCCGCCGCCAGCCGGTCCTTCTCCCGGTCGATGCGCAGCGTGGACAGCTCGTCCTGGAGCTCGCGCACCTGCGAGTAGGCCTGGGTCAGCCGCTCCCGGGCCTCCTCCAGCGAAGCGAGGGTCTCCTCACGCCGGGCCCGCTCCAGCCGCAGCGACTCCTGTGCGGCCAGCACCTGCACGCCCGCGTCCGCCTGGGCGCGCTGCGCGGCCTCCACCTCCAGCCGCTGCGCCGCGAGCCGGCGGTCCGCGTCCGCCATCCGCTCCGTCGCCACCTGGAGCTCCAGCTCGCGGCGGCGCAGCTTCCCGGACAAATCATCCCGCTCGCGCTGCGACTCCCGGGTGCCGCGCGCCAGCTCCAACTGCGCGGTGAGCCGCGCCACCTCGTCGCGAGCCACCTCCAGCGCCGGCCGCAGCGCCGCGGCCTCCGCCTCGCGGTCCGTCAGCTCCGCGCGCAGCTTCGTCAGTGATTCCTTCAGCCGCGCGCTGCGGTCCTCCCAGGACTTCGCGCGCGCCACCACCTCGTCCAGCTTCCCGCGGGTGAAGGCCAGCGGCTCCGGCGGCAGCTGCACCCACGTGGGGTCCACCACCCGCGCCGGCTCCTGCCCCGCCACCACCAGGAAGTAGGCCGCCTCGCTGGTATTGACGAGGGTGCCGTCCACCTGGAGCCCCTCGCCGCGCTCGAAGGCGAGCTGGTAGCCCAGCACCGGCGACTGCGTGGCCACCTCCACGTGCGGGAAGTGGACGGAGAGCGCGTCCAGCAAGAGCCCGTACGTGGGCGGCACGCCCTCCTCCGGCTCCAGCAACTGCGGCAGCGACAGGCCCGCGACATTGCGCAGGCCGCCCACGAGGAAGCCATGCTTCGTCACCAGCCGCGCCAGCTCCGCCAGCAGCTCCGGCGCCTTCACGTACGGCGCCAGGTCGGCGATCAGCACCACGTCGAAGCTGCCCGCCTCGAAGTCGTCGTAGACGTTGGCGCGGAAGCGCAGCGCGGGGCCTCCGTGGGCCTTCTGCGCCGCCTCCACCGCCGTCACGTCGGCGTCGCACGCAATCACGGCGCGCGCGCCGCGTTCCACGAGGAAGCGCGCGCTCTCGCCGCCCGTGGAGGCCACGGCGTCGACTTCCAGCACCCGGCGACGGGCGAAGAGGCTCTCCGCGAAGATGTACCGGGGCAGCAGTTCACTGGGCCCCATGCGGCGGAATGTGTGATGCATGGGTGTGTTCGGGAGTAGGAGTATAGCCGTGGGCGACCGAGCCCCAAGTTAAGCGCCAGGGCCAGAAATCGGCCTCGCGCCTGGACGACAGGAGAGCAGGCGACATGAACTCAGCGGGACAGCAGGGATTCGGTTACCGGGCGAAGCGCACCTTCACGCGACTGCTCGTCTTCACTCTCATCCTCGGCCTGGGCGGAGTGGTGGTCTTCCTCCTCTCCCAGCTCAACGCGCGCACCTTCACCCTGGCCCTCGCGGACGGTCAGCTCACGGTGATGAAGGGCCGCACCGCCCCCATGGGCTCCGTCCCCTACCGCCCCGGGGACCCGCGGCTGGCGGACGCCTACGCCCCCATCCCCGTGGAGGGCCAGGACGTCACCGCGCTCGCCCTGCGCAGCTTCACCGAGCGCGACGAGCTGGACCGCGCCCTCTTCCCCCTCCTGGAGTCGCTGGCCCGCCCGCGCATCGCCTCGGACGAGCCCGCCCGCGTGGACCAGGGCCTCTACTACCTGCGCCGCGCGGAGAAGCTCTCCGGCATCACCGAGGAGCAGCGCCTGACGCTCCAGAAGCTCATGACGGACGTCGCGTACTACCAGGCCCGCCAGAAGCTGGAGGACGCCCGCAAGCTCGTCAGCGACGCCCTCAGCCAGCTCAAGATGGCCGCCGAGAGCCAGAGCCGCCACGCCCGCAGCGCCAACCAGATGCTCAGCACCGTCACCCCGCCCGCCCGCGAGCTGGAGGAGGCCCTCCGCCGCGCCGTGCACACCCTCAGCGGTCCCCAGGCCGCGCCCGAGCCCACGCCGAAGCCTGCCCCGGAGACGCCGGTTTCCCCACCTGAACCCACCGGGACGACGCCTCCCGAGACGCCGGCCCCGGCGGCTCCGGACGCGGGCGGAAATCCGTAAATCCGGCCGCATTCCTGCCGTCCAGGTTGGATTCCAGGGACCCCATACAAGGCGTCCCTGGGAGTCTCACGGAGTGTCGTCAGGACAACGTGACGAAACGTGTTGGAGATCGATCATAGATTGCAATGATCGGGCCCAGGAGAGCACTAGATCTCGCGTTGACACCTTCGATACCCCCCCATAGCTTGTGCCCGGTCGACGGTGCCCCACCGAAAGACGTCGCCGTGGCGTGGGGCAGAGGAGGGGTTGTGGGTTACTTGCGCACAGCTAGCTGCTGCCTCATGAAACACCGCCGACACCCGGTCGTCTTCAGACCCTAGACCCGCCCCCTCCAGGACGGGTCCCCCCTGAACATCTTTCCAGTAGCATGACCTCGGGAGCCACCTCCCTGGGGGCAGACACCCGTGTCTGTCCGAGGCCATGCCTTTGTCCGGAGTGAGCCGCTCGTGAACTTCGAAACGCCCGTGAAGCCCGCTGCCGTCAACCTGGCCGTCCCGCCCGCCACCAATGGACACCCGGTGCCGTCCGTGAGTGCCACGCCAGCGCCAGCGCCCACGGAGGCCCCTCCGGCCGAGTTCGGCTCCACCACGATGCGCGTGAAGAAGCGCAACGGCACCGCGGAGCCGGTGGACCTCAACAAGATTGTCCGCGCGGTGGGCCGCTGCTGCATGGGCCTGCCCCGCGTGGACGTCATGCGCGTGGCCACGAAGACCATCTCCGGCCTCTATGACGGCGCCACCACGCGCGAGCTGGACGGGCTGTCCATCCAGACGGCCGCGGCGCTCATCGCCGAGGAGCCCGAGTACGGCCGCCTCTCCGCGCGCCTGTTGTCCGCCTTCATCCAGAAGGAGGTCAGCAACCAGGAGATCCACTCCTTCAGCCAGTCCATCGCCGCGGGCCACAAGCACGGCCTCATCGCGGACCGGCTGCTCCAGTTCGTCCAGGCCAACGCGCGCAAGCTCAACGCCGCCATCGACCCGTCGCGAAACGACCTGTTCGAGTACTTCGGCCTGCGCACCGTCTACGACCGCTACCTCCTGAAGAACCCGCAGACGCGCGAGGTGCTGGAGACGCCGCAGGAGTTCTTCCTCCGCGTGGCCTGCGCGCTCAGCGGCGACAATGCGCGCGACGCGATTGAGCTGTACCGGCTGTTCAGCTCGCTGGAGTACATGCCCAGCTCGCCCACCCTGTTCAACTCGGGCACGCGCCACGAGCAGCTCTCCAGCTGCTTCCTGCTGGACTCGCCCGCGGACGAGCTGGACGCCATCTACAAGAAGTACTCGGACATCGCGATGCTGTCGAAGTTCTCCGGCGGCATCGGCGTGGCGTACCACCGGGTGCGCGCGCGCGGCTCGCTCATCCGCTCCACCAACGGCCACTCCAACGGCATCGTCCCCTGGCTGAAGACGCTGGACGCCTCCGTCGCCGCCGTGAATCAGGGTGGCAAGCGCAAGGGCGCCTGCTGCGTGTATCTGGAGACGTGGCACGCGGACATCGAGGACTTCCTCGAGCTGCGTGAGAACACCGGCGACGACGCGCGCCGCACGCACAACCTGAACCTGGCCAACTGGGTGTCGGACCTCTTCATGAAGCGCGTGGAGGCGGACGCCGACTGGAGCCTGTTCGACCCGAAGGCCGTCCCGCACCTGACGGACCTGTACGGCGACGCCTTCGAGAAGGCCTACGCCGAGGCCGAGGCCAAGGGCCTGGCCATGCGCAAGGTGAAGGCGCGCGATTTGTACGCCCGGATGATGAAGGTGCTGGCGCAGACGGGCAACGGCTGGATGACCTTCAAGGACATCAGCAACCGCAAGAGCAACCAGACGGGCAAGGATGGCAACGTCATCCACCTGTCCAACCTCTGCACCGAAATCCTGGAGGTGACGAGCCAGGGTGAGACGGCGGTGTGCAACCTGGGCTCGCTGAACCTGGGCCGGATGGTGGTGGACGGGAAGTTCGACTTCGAGCGCCTGCGCGCCAACGCCCAGCTCGCGCTGAAGCAGTTGGACCGGGTCATCGACCTCAACTACTACCCCATTCCCTCCGCCTCGGACTCCAACCGCCGCTGGCGTCCGGTGGGACTGGGACTGATGGGCCTGCAGGACGTGTTCTTCCAGCTCCGGATGCCGTTCGACGCTCCCGAGGCGCGGGCGCTGTCGAAGAAGATTTCGGAGGAGATCTACTACGCGGCGCTGTCCACCTCGTGCGACCTGGCCGAGCAGTTCGGCGCGCACCCCTCCTTCCCGGAGACGCGGGCGGCGAAGGGCGAGCTCCAGTTCGACAGCTGGGGCGTGGTGCCCGAGGACACGGCGCGCTGGGACGCGCTGCGCCAGCGCATCCTGAAGCACGGCCTGCGCAACTCGCTGATGATTGCGATTGCGCCCACGGCGACGATTGCCTCCATCGTCGGCTGCTACGAGTGCATCGAGCCGCAGGTGTCCAACCTGTTCAAGCGCGAGACGCTGTCGGGCGACTTCCTCCAGGTGAACCGCTACCTGGTGCGCGACCTCCAGTCGCTGGGGCTGTGGAACGAGAACGTCCGCAACCGCATCAAGATGGCGGAAGGCAGCGTGCAGGACATCACGGAGCTGCCGGAGAACCTGCGGGCCATCTACCGCACGGCCTGGGAGATTCCGATGCGCTCGCTCATCGACATGGGCGCGGACCGCGGGGCCTTCATCGACCAGAGCCAGTCGCTCAACCTGTTCGTGGAGACGCCGAACATCGGCAAGCTGTCGTCGATGTACTTCTACGCGTGGCAGAAGGGGCTGAAGACCACGTACTACCTGCGCTCGCGCCCGGCGACGCGGATTGCGAAGGCCACGGTGAGCGGCGCGGGCACGGGCACGACGATGCCGTCGACCCCTGCCCCGGTGGCCGCCAAGGCGGAGGTCACCGACGCCGAGGCGTTGGCCTGCTCGCTGGAGAACCCCGAGGCGTGCGAGGCCTGCCAGTAGGCCTGGGACGCTGAAGCACGGACGTATCGAAGGACCGGCAAGAACCCCGCGCGCGCAGCGCAAGGAGCACCGAAGCAATGCTGCTGAACCCTGGATTGAACCTGACGCTGCGCCCGATGGCGTACCCGCAGTTCTTCGAGATGTACCGGAACGCCATCAAGAACACCTGGACGGTGGAGGAGGTGGACTTCTCCACGGACCTGGTGGACCTGCGTTCGAAGATGACGGACGCGGAGCGTCACCTCATCCACCGGCTGGTGGCGTTCTTCGCGACGGGGGACAGCATCGTCGGCAACAACCTGGTGCTGAACCTCTACAAGCACATCAACGCCCCCGAGGCGCGGATGTACCTGTCGCGGCAACTGTACGAGGAGGCGCTGCACGTCCAGTTCTACCTGACGCTGCTGGACACGTACGTGCCGGACCCGGCGGAGCGGGCGAAGGCCTTTGCCGCCATCGACAACATCCCCTCCATCCAGCGCAAGGCGCGCTTCTGCATGAAGTGGATGGACAGCGTCCACGGCCTGGACGAGCTGCGGACGAAGGAGGAGCGGCGCAAGTTCCTGCTCAACCTCATCTGCTTCGCGGGCTGCATCGAGGGACTCTTCTTCTTCGCGGCGTTCGCCTACGTGTACTTCCTGCGCAGCAAGGGCCTGCTGAACGGCCTGGCGGCGGGGACGAACTGGGTGTTCCGCGACGAGAGCGCGCACATGGCGTTCGCGTTCGAGTGCATCCAGACGGCGCGCAAGGAGGAGCCGGACCTCTTCGACGCGCAGATGGAGCGCGACGTGGTGGCGATGATGCGCGAGGCGGTGGAGTGCGAGACGCAGTTCGCTCAGGACCTGCTGAGCGGCGGCGTCATGGGCCTGTCCGTGCAGGAGATGCGCGGCTACCTGGAGTACGTGTCGGACCAGCGGCTGCAGATGCTGGGGATTGCGCCGGTGTTCCGGACGAAGAACCCGCTGCACTTCATGGACCTGCAGGACGTGCAGGAGCTCACCAACTTCTTCGAGCGCCGGGTTTCGTCGTACCAGGTGGCCGTCGGAGTGGGCGCGGCGACGGACGTGGTGTTCGACGCGGCGTTCTGACGCTCCCACGCGCAGGTTGACCATCCGGCCCGGCTCCTCCGCATCCTGCGAGGGCCGGGCCTTCTTGCAAGAGGCCCCATGGTCCGCTCATTCGTCGCGGGGCTGCGAGCGGCCCGGCGGATTGGCGCGGCGGACCGCCAGCGCCGGGCCGGGAACACCGAAGGCGCCTTTCGCGCCTACGCGAGTGCACTCGAGGTGCTCGCGGCCAGGGACATCCAGAAGGAAGCCCCGTGGTGCCGCTCAGCGGCGTCAGTGGCGCTCGTCGGATATTGCCGGGCTGCGCAAGAGCTGGATCGCAAGGCCGAGCTGCTGGCGACGCTGGTGCATTGGAGACCGTTCGTCCTCGGCTGGAGGCACACGCCCATCACGCCCGATGAGGAGGAGCAGCTCCGGTGGATGGAGCAGCTCTTCCATCACCTCACCCAGGAACTTCCCCCTCGGGTCTCCACCTGACTCCGTCCGGCCACCCGGTCCCCGGTCCGGGGTGAGCCGAAGACCTCGACGCTCTCCAGCCGGTAGCGCGAGGCCGTGGGCGACCTCGTGGCGGGGGCGACGGCCCGGCGCTCGGAAGAAGGCGCTCTGACGAGCGGGGGCGACGCACAGCCCGCCAGCAGCGCCAGTGCGACCCACACGTGACTGAAGCGCATGCCCTGAATCCACCATGCCCGCCCTGACTCCGTAAATCACACCCGGACCGCAAGCATGCGTCGCCCCCGCCAAGAGCCACCCGGTCCCCCATCCGGGTGGCTGCGCCGCACCAGGCGCTAGCCCTTCGACGTGCTCGGGTCGTTGCCGTAGCTGTTCTTCTTCCCGATGCTTCCGTCGATGTTGTGGATGGTGTGCTCGGTCCTCTTCTCCTGGGCCAGCACCCGTCCCGTCTCGACCGCGCGCTCCTTGAGCCGGTGCTTGCTCGTCACCTTCCCCTTCATCTGGTTGACCCAGCCCGCGCCCTCCGGATTCGGGGTGGTGTGCACGCCACCACCGCGGCTGCTGTTCTTCGCCATGTGAGTACCTCCTGCGTGTCCGCCCTTCGTGAACGGACGTTGTGGTTGCAGGAAGTAACGCGCGTGCCGTTAATCAGGTTCTACGCGGAAGGCAGACCTGCGCCGCCGTCCGAGAGGAGTGTCCGCGCCACAACGCGGGTGCCGTGAGTGCCGGCCCATCCGGACGCCGCACCTGCACACTTCAGGACGGCGCGCCGTGCACCACCCACATCAGCAAGGCCATCGCCAGCTCGCCGCCAACGAGGAGCGCCGCCCTTCGCGGCCAGCGCACCGGGGCTCCCTTGAAGTCGTCGAACCCCACCAGCGAGAACAGGAGCCAGAAGGAAGTGATGAGGCCGCCGAGCACGAGCCCCACCTTCGGGCCCTCCACGGGCGGGGCGAAGATGAAGTGGTACAGCACGGCCGGCACGATGACGGCCACCGTCACGACGAGACTCCAGACCAGGACCGGCTGCACGAGACTCCGTGCCGTGCGAAGCCGCAGAGCTCCAGCGAGCTCGGGTGCCATCTCCTCCGCCGTCATGACCCTCTGGAGCGCCCTGCCCTTCCAGACCAGATAGCGGGTCGAGAGCAGCCGCGCGATGAGCGTTGAATCAAACCCCTCGACCGGCGCGCTCTTCTCGATGGCATCCCGGGTGGCGAGCGCCCAGTCGATGTAGTGATGGACCTCCACGAGCGGCAGGCTGACGACGCCTCGAATGATGTCCCGGGCCACCGAGGGACTCTTGGAGTCCTCGCTCCAGCCTCGCGGCCCGAGCGTGGACAACTCCGCGTCCTGCATGCGGGCTCCGATGGGGCGCGCTCCCGTGCCGGTGACCTCGAGCTCCCAGGACATGTCTCCGAGGTCACCCATCCAGATGCGTGTGCACCGGAGTCCCGTCCCGGCCGCGAGCTCGGCCACTCGGGTCAGGAAGTCGGTCTTCGATCCGGCCTCAGCCGCCTTGGAAGCAGACCTGCTCCGGGTCAACTTCCCCAGGGGCTGCACGTCGACGAGCGTCAGCGCCGGCCCGAAACGGTACGCATCCGCGACCACGGTTTCGAACTCGTACCCGCTCTGGAATGAAGTCCTGAGCGCCACGTCCAGCCACTGGCTGACGGTGGTGCCGTCCGGGTTCCCATGAATCCAAAGATGACTGACGACGCCGTAGCCCATGCTGCCCTCGCCATGAAGGCGTATCAGGGTTGCAACGCGCTACTCCAGGCCCGGAAGCACTGTCTCCCCACCGTGGTAGAACGGAAGGCACCCCATGGACCGCCTCGTCCCCTTCCTCTGGCTCTGGCTGCTCTTCTTCGCCGTCAACGTGCTCTGGGCCCTGGCCCAGGCAGCGGTGGCGAGCACCCTGGGCGCGCGGCCCGTGCTCGTGGACCTGGGCATCGGCCCCGTCCTGCTGACCGGGCGCCTGGGTGGCATCGTCTGGGCCTTCCGCCCCTTCGCCATCGCCAGCGCGGTGGGCTTCACGGAAGAGCCCGCGGACGCACCGAAGGTGAACCGGCTCCAGCAGCTCTCACTCCCCATGCACGGCGCCGTCATCCTCCTGCCATGGGTCACCCAGGTCGCCATCGCCATGGTCTGCCTGGGCGCCACCGAGGGCCTCCACCAGTTCGTCCACGGATTCACCCTGCCCTTCGAGCTCTCCGCCCTCCCGGGCCGCATCGAGCGCCTCGTCGCGCTGCTCCGCAACGGAGAGCTGCTCCGCGTCTGGGGCCTGCTGAGCGCGAAGCTGGCGGCCATCAACCTCCTGCCCATGCCCATCCTGGCCGGAGGCCAGTTCCTGCTCCTGCCCTGGCGCGAGCGCTACCCCCTCTGGGCCGGACTGCTCAACCTCCTGAGCGTCCTGGTCGCCCTGCCCTGGGCGGTCTACGTGGCGTACCTCGTCGTCACCACGATCTTCTGAAGCGAAGCCGCTACTCCCGTCCCTGCAGCGCCAGCCGGGCCCCGAGCGCGATGAACACCGCGCCCGTCACGCGCTTCTGCGCCTCGGCCACGCGCGGGTTGCGCCGCAGCCACGCGCCGAATGCGCCAGCAGCACCGGCGAGGAACATGAGCCACGCCGTCCCCGTCACGTCGAACAGCAACCCGAGCACGACGAACTGCGCTCCCGTGGAGCCCCGGGCCGGGTCCACGAACTGCGGCAGGAAGGCGAGGAAGAACAGGGCCACCTTCGGGTTGAGCACGTTGGTGACGACACCGTCGCGAAAGTTGCGCCACAGACTCGTGGGCTGGAGTCCCTGCACGACCTCCGGGCCCGCATTGCGGCGCAGCATCTGCACGCCCATCCACACCAGGTAGACGGCACCCACCCACTTCACCACGGTGAAGGCCATGGCGGACGTCGCCAGCAGCGCGGACAGTCCCAGCGCCGCCGCGGCGATGTGGAACAGGCACCCGGTGGCGATGCCCAGCGCGGACACCACGCCCGCGGAGCGGCCCTGGCCGAGGCTCCGGGCCAGCACGTACATCGTGTCCGGCCCCGGGGTGAGAGTGAGCGCGATGCCGGCCAGCATGAACGCGGCGAGGCGGGTCGGGTCGAAGAGCATGGCGGTGGCTCCACTCCGTGACACCCGGAGCGAGGTGCGGGACACCTCGGCCGCGTCCCACGTCTGCCGTATACGCCCGCACGAGCGTCCCGTGAAGCGCACCGGCCCGTGCAAGCGGGTGCTCGCGCTCCAGGCCGCGTGCTCCGTCCGGAACCGCGATTCCGTCTCACTCGAGACGCCGCAGGTGCCTCCACTCCGCTGGCAGCCAGCCGGAAGGAACGTTCCTTCCACGGCGACCGTCGGGGGGAGGCGGCGCGAGTCACGTCACTCCCCTTTGCCAGCGAACTGCCGGAAGGAACGTTCCTTCCACGGCGACCGTCGGGGGGAGGCGGCCCGAATCGCGGCACTCCCCTCTGCCGCCAGCCGGACGGAATGAACGTTCCTTCCACGGCTGCCCGCCCGGGGAGCGCGGCCCGGGTCACGTCATTCCGTGCGGGCCGCCCCCACGTGCCGACTCAGGTCGGAACCTGGGTGTCCGTCCGGTTGCTCGCCACCCGCTCCGCCCGCTCGCGCTCCGTGGCCCGCTCCGCCGTCCTGGCCGTAATCGGCACCACCGGGCGGAACACGGTGCGGTACACGGCCGCGGCGGTAGCGCTCCCCAGCAGCGGTGCCACGATGAACAGCCACAACTGGCTCAGCGCCAGCCCGCCCGCGAACAGCGCCGGCCCCAGGCTGCGCGCCGGATTCACGGACGTGTTCGTCACCGGAATCCCCACCAGGTGGATGAGCGCCAGCACCAGTCCAATCGCCAGCCCCGCGAAGCCCACGGGCGCGCGCGCATCCGTGGCCCCCAGCACCGTCAGCACCAGCAGGAAGGTGAGCGCCACCTCGGTGAGGAAGGCCGCGCCCATGCCGTACCCCTCGGGCGACGCGGCGCCGAAGCCGTTGGACGCCAACCCCTCCACGGACGCCGAGTAGCCCCCCGGTACCCCCCGGGCAATCAGCAGCACCACCCCGGCCGCGGCGATGGCTCCCACGCACTGGGCCACCACGTAGCCGAGCGCGTGGCGGGACTCCATCTTCCCCGTGAGCAAGAGCCCCAGCGTCACCGCCGGGTTGACGTGGCAGCCGGAGATGGGCCCCACCGTGTAGACCATCGCCAGCAGCGACAAGCCAAACGCGAGCGACACGCCAAGGAAGCCGATGCGCTCCCCCGCCAGCACGGCCGCGCCCACACCTCCCAGCACCAGCACGAAAGTGCCTATCAGCTCCGCCACATACTTCCGGAGCGCCTCTTCGCCACCGGCGCGCGCCGGAGCGGACTTCACCATGGATGCAGGCATGCGCAGCCTCTCTTCCGCGATGGCCCGCGCCACGGTTGCCCACGGCTGGCGCCTCACGGCACGAGCAGTCCCCTCAAGGACGGTGTGCATGTGCAACCACATGGCAACAGAAGCCACCGCTCCATGCCCGGGGGGCGGCGCCCGCGAGGAGCCCTCGGCGCTCCGCCGACCCATAAAACCGTTGACGCTCGGAATCCTCGGAATGACGCTCGCACGTCTCCCCTACCCCGAGGTGCTCGCATGAAGAACGCAGTCCGCCTGCTCGCGCTGCTGGCCCTGACCGCCTGTGGCCCCGCCTCCAGCCCGGAGTCCCCGAGCGACACGAACCCGGCCCAGGATGCCGCGGCGCTCCGTTCCGAGCCCGGGAACGAGGCAGGGCCTCCCGGCTGTGACACCGTTCGCATCACCTGCCCGTCCGGCGGCTCCATCGGCTGCAAGCGCAGCAACACCCTGTGCATCCCGGGCCGGACGAGCTGCTCGGTCGTCTGCGACAACGTCGAGACCTACTGCCCGGGCACGTCGCAGACCTTCTGCCCGCTATAGCGCTCCAGGGGTCATGAAGGCGCGCCGCCTCCGGGCGCGCGCCTCCCAGCCGGGAAGGGGCCTACTTCCCCTTCATCACGCCGATGAACGGCAGGTTCCGGTACACCTCGGCGTAGTCGAGCCCGTAGCCCACGACGAAGTGGTCATCGATGACGAAGCCCTTGTAGTCGATGTCCACCTTCGTCCGGGCCCGCGCCGGCTTCTCCAGCAGCGAGCACAGCTTCAGGGACGCCGGGTGCCGGGCACGCAGGTTCTCCAGCAGGAACTGCATGGTGAGCCCGGTGTCGATGATGTCCTCGATGATGAGCAGGTGCTTGCCCGCCATGGGCTTGCTCACGTCCGTGGTGATGCGCACCTCGCCCGTCGACTCCGTGCCGCCCTGGTAGCTGGACACGCCGAGGAACTCGAGCTTCACCGGCAGGTCGATGTTCTTCGCCAGGTCCATGGCGAAGAACACGGAGCCCTTCAGCACGCAGATGAGCGTCAGGTCCTTGCCCGCGTAGTCGCGCGTAATCTCCGCGGCCAGCTCCCGCACGCGAGCCTGCAACTTCTCCTCGGAAATCATCACGCCGACTTGCTGCTCGTAGAACGCCAAGGGCTCCTCCACTACACGTAGGCGTTGTTCATGATCTCCCCGAAGCCGCCACCTCCGGGAACGATGTACTGCCGGTCATCCAGTCCCCGCTCCTGCTCCCAGAGCGCGCCCGGCTCCGTGCCGAACACCTCCGGCGGGGACATGCCCCGGTCCAACCGCAGCGCGTAGATGATGACGTCCGGGTGCTCCGTCGTCATGCGCCGCAGGTACTCCGGCGTGACGATGAGGTTCAGGGTGATGATGCGCCGGGGACGCCCCGGCACCTTCGACTTGTAGAGCGAAATCGCCGTGGACAGGCTGCCGCCCGTGGCCCCCATCGGGTCCGGGAAGAGCACGAAGGCGTCGTCCACGTCGCCGCCAATCTTCGCGCCGCCAATCTCCGAGCCCACCACCGCCTGAGCGGCGTCAATCATCCGGCTCATGATGATGTGGTCCTGCCGTACCAGCGACGGGTCCACCGTGGTGTTCATCAAGTCGTACGTCACCTGCGACGGCAGCGTGCCCGCGCGGGCGATGTTCACCGTCACCACGCGCACCTGCGGGTCGATGACCTCGCCCTGGTAGAGGCCCTGCGGGGTGTAATCAATCATCCGGGTGGGCAGGCTCACCATCTTCCGGGGGAACTCGGCGTTCACCACCGTCTTCACCAGGTCGGCGTAGAGCTGCTCCACCAGCCGGTTGATCTGCGGCTGGATGACACCCTTCGAACACAACGTGGCCAGCTGCGAGAGGAGGAACGGATTTCCCACCAGGTGGACGTGCGGTCCATAGTGGTGGGTCATCTCGTTCAGCTTGAAGGGCACGTTCGCGTACAGGGTGTCGCGCATCCGGTCGGCTCCTGTCGCCCGTCAGGCGGACGACACGTGTCCTTCAGTCGAACAGCTTCAGCGTCTGCGGCGGCGTGCCTTCCGTCGGCTCCGTGACATGGCACTTGCGGCAGCGCGGCTCGTACGCCCCGGCCGCGCCCACCACCACGCGCTCCCCGCTGGAAACAAGCCGCTGGGAGCGATTGGCCGGATTCCCACAGACGACGCAGATGGCCAGCTCCTTCGTCACGTACTCGGACACCGCCATCAACTGCGGCATCGGCTCGAAGGGCCGCCCCTGGTAGTCCTGGTCCAGCCCCGCGCAGATGACGCGCAGGCCCTTGTTGGCCAGCGCCTGCACCACCGCCACCACTTCCGCGCCGAAGAACTGCACCTCGTCGATGCCCACCACCTGGGTGTCCGCGGCCAACCGGTAAAAAATCTCTTCAGCCCGGTCGATGGGGGTGGAGGTCACCTTGAGCTGCGAGTGGCTCACCACCGCCGTGTCGTCGTACCGGTTGTCGATGCGCGGCTTGAAGACCTGCACCTTCTGCTTGCCGTACAGGGCCCGCTGGACGCGGCGGATCAGCTCCTCCGTCTTGCCGGAGAACATGGAGCCACAGATGACCTCTATCCACCCGATATCTTTGGGGAATTGATGCAAGGAAGCGCTCGCGGAGAGGGGCCGGAAGGGGCGCGGATAGTCTGCCACACCCCCAGGGGAGTCAACTTTCAACGCGCCCATCCCACACGCCCTCCACGCCCCGTATGAGCCCGCTCGCCCGCCCGCTCCAGGCCGCGTCGCGCGGCGCTGGCAAGCCTCTTGAAAGGGACTGCTCCCGGTTCCGGTGGACGGGCGTGGGAGGCGGGCATGGCGGCGACAATCGAGCAGACGCAGGATGCGGCGTGGGCCAGCAGGGCTTCGTTCTACGTGTCACCCGCGTCGGTGGCGCTGTTGATGCTGAACCTGATGGACGGGCTGTTCACCCTGTTGTTCCTGCAGCTCGGGGTGGCGGAGGAGCTCAACCCGCTGATGCGCGTGGCGTACGAGCAGTCTCCGCTCGTCTTCATGTTCTCCAAGCTGGTCATCGTGAACGCGGGCCTGTGGCTGCTGTGCCTCCACCGGCGGCTGAAGGCCAGCCGCATCGCCATCCGGGCGGGCGCCGTCGTCTACGGCATCATCGTCGTCTATCACCTGGCCTTCCTGACCCACCTGGTCCTGCACTGGCCCGGTGCCTTTCACTGACTCCACCGGTAGAGCACTGGACTGTGGGTGAATTGAACATTGGGACCCGGGTCACTCGGGTCCCCGCTTGCATTTTACACCCGGTATGTCCCAGGCTTCCCTTCAGCTCCGACCTTTCGGGTTCGGGGGGGGACCATGAACATCACCGACGTCCGGGTGTTTCCGGTCGAAGAGGACAAGCTCAAGGCGTACGTCACCATCACCCTGGATCATTGCTTCGTCATTCGCGATTTGAAGGTCATCCACGGCTCCTCCGGGCTGTTCATCGCGATGCCGGCAAAGAAACGGAAGGATGGGACGTACAAGGATATAGCCCACCCGCTCAACGCGGATACGCGCAGCCAGATGGAGCGCGTCATCCTCATTGAGTACGAGAGACACCTGCACCAGGCGCAAGCCGGGATGCTCGTCTCAGCGCCGGCTGACATGGACTAGGACTTCCCTTCCACCCGTGTCCAGGTTAGTCAGCGGCCCCACCATGCAGCCGCGTGACTTCAAGGTGTTCGCCGGGAACTCGAATCCCGGCCTGGCGCATCGCATTTGCGAGTACCTCAAGCGCCCTCTGGGCAAGGCGGAGGTCGGTCGCTTCTCCGACGGGGAGATCCACGTCGAGATAGGAGAGAACGTCCGCGGTCACGACATCTTCGTGCTGCAGTCGACGTGTCCTCCGGCGAATGACCACCTGATGGAGCTGCTCATCATGTGCGACGCCCTCAAGCGGGCGAGCGCAGGCTCCATCACCGCCGTCATCCCCTACTACGGCTACGCCCGGCAGGACCGGAAGGTCGCCCCGCGCACGCCCATCACGGCGAAGCTGATCGCCGACCTGCTGGAGTCCTCCGGCGTCGAGCGCGTGGTGTCCATGGACATGCACGCCGGGCAGATCCAGGGCTTCTTCAACATCCCCTCGGACCACCTCTACGGCTCGCCGGTGTTCCTGGAGGATTTGCGCAAGCGCTTCCCCGACTCGCAGGAGCTCGTCATCGTCTCGCCGGACGCCGGTGGCGTGGAGCGCGCCCGCGCGTACTCGAAGCGGCTGAACACCGGCCTCGCCATCATCGACAAGCGCCGCCCGCGCCCCAACGCCTCCGAGGTGATGAACCTCATCGGCGATGTTAATGGGAAGGACGCCGTGCTGGTGGACGACATGGTGGATACCGCGGGCACGCTCACCCAGGCGGCCGCCGCGCTGAAGGCCAAGGGCGCGCGCCGGGTGGTGGCCTACGCCGTCCACCCCATCCTCTCCGGCCCGGCCATCCAGCGGCTCACCGACTCGGTGCTGGAGGAGGTCGTCTTCACGGACACCGTGCCGCTGTCACCCGCGGCGCAGTCCTGCCCCAAGGTTCGCGTGCTCACCACCGAGCGCCTCTTCGGCGAGGCCATCGCCCGCATCCACCGCGCGGACTCGCTCAGCTCGCTCTTCGTCTGAGCGCCTGGGCCTGGACGCGCCCGCCTGCCGGACGGCTTGACTCCGGGCCCTCCGGCTGGCATGTGCAGCCTCCTCCATTGGCTCCCTCAACCAGGGCGCCGTCTTCGGGGCCCGCCACTGGGGCGGGATGCCGAGGGCGCCAGGGTGGCCAGTGGCAACCGCAGTCCCCTTTCGTGAGGCATTTCCATGTCCGTCGACAAGACCACCCTCGAGGCCCAGGCGCGTGAAGGTTCCGGCAAGGGCGTTGCCCGCCGCCTGCGCGCGAAGGGCGTGGTTCCCGCCGTGGTTTACGGCAAGCACCTGGCCAAGCCGGTGCACATCGCCGTGGACCCCAAGTCGGTCCGCGTCGCCATCAACACCCCGCACAAGTTCAACACCCTCATCCAGATCAAGCTGGGCGCGGACACCCATCAGGTCCTCCTGAAGGACTACCAGATGGACCCGCTGACCCGCGACATCCTCCACGTCGACTTCATCGCCGTGCGTGAGAACGAGCAGGTCAAGGTCAACGTCCCGCTGACGCTCGTCGGCAAGG
This sequence comes from Pyxidicoccus sp. MSG2, assembly GCF_026626705.1. Classification (NCBI taxonomy): domain Bacteria; kingdom Pseudomonadati; phylum Myxococcota; class Myxococcia; order Myxococcales; family Myxococcaceae; genus Pyxidicoccus; species Pyxidicoccus sp. MSG2. The sequence continues at coordinate 9,520,256 of NZ_JAPNKC010000001.1, read as the reverse complement.
CCGCGGGCGTGGCCGACGGCGGTCTGCTCACCCAGATTCGCCGCGAGCTCGAGGTCTGGGCGCTGCCGAACGCCATCCCCGAGCGCATCGAGGTGGACGTGACGCCGCTGAAGATCGCCGAGGCCCTCCACGTCAACGACGTGAAGTTCCCCGCGGGCGTGTCCGTGAAGACCAACGTCAACTACACGGTGGCGGTCCTCAGCGCGCCCGAGGCGGCCGAGGCGGCCCCCGTGGCGGCGGCCGCGGCGGCTCCGGCGGCGGCGGCGGCGGCTCCGGCGGCTGCGAAGGCGGGCGACAAGGCGGCGGCGGCTCCGGCCGCAGCGGCGAAGGCCCCGGCGAAGAAGTAGTCTTCTTCCCACGCAACCCTTCTGGAGCGGGGCTGGCCCGAAGCAGGGGCTGGCCCCGTTCTCGTTTCGGAGCCTCTCATGAAGCTCATCGTCGGGCTGGGCAACCCGGGGCGCGAGTACGAGCAGAACCGGCACAACATCGGGTTCATGGTGGTGGAGGCGCTGCTGCCGCGGGCGCGCGCCCAGCTCAACCAGGAGAAGTTCGCCGCGAAGGTGGGCCAGGGCACCCTGGCCGGCGAGCGCGTGCTCTTCGTGGAGCCCCAGACGTACATGAACCTGTCGGGCCGCTCGGTGGCGGAGGCGGCGCGCTTCTACAAGGTGCCGGTGGAGGACGTGCTCGTCATCCACGACGAGCTGGACCTGCCCTTCGGCCGGCTCCAGCTCAAGGCGGGCGGCGGCAGCGGCGGCCACAACGGCCTCAAGAGCACCGTCTCCAGCCTGGGCGACGAGGGCTTCATCCGCCTGCGCTTCGGCATCGGCAAGCCGGAGGGCCCCAACGCCCGCGAGCGCGTGGCCGGCTACGTCCTGTCCAATTTCGACGACGGGGAGCGCCGGCAGTTGGAGGAGCTCATCGGCCGCTCGGTGGACGTGACGGAGACCTGGATTCGGGACGGGCTGTCGGTGGCCATGAACCGGTTCAACCGGAAGGCGTAGCCTCGAGCCGGGCCCGCCCTGGCACTTCCAGGCGGGGCAGGCAGGCTGCCGGGCCCTCCGGCCGCTTGACTTGGAGGGGGCCCCCTCCTAGAAGGCGCGTTCCCCCAGCGGGTGCAGGCCCGGTGGGATGTTCTTTCACAGCTTCCCGTGTTCGAGCACGGGACGTAGCGCGAAGGCGACGGGCGCGCGGTTTCCCGTCCCCGGCGGCAGGGCCTCCTGGCTTTGCTGACCGTTTCCCCGCTCCTCGGATTGTCCGGGGGGCACTCGACCCCAAGGGGAGAGAAAACATGGCTGAGACGCAGGCCGCGACGCGGCTTCGTGAGTACGAGACCATCTTCCTGGTCAAGCCTGACCTGACGGACGACAACGTGGACAAGCTCAAGGAGCGCGTCCGCGGCATCGTTGGTCGTGAGGGCGGCAAGCTCCTTCGCTTCACGGTGTGGGGCAAGAAGAAGACCCTGTTCCCCGTGGCGAAGCAGCCCCGCGCCATCTACGTGCACGCCAGCTACCTGGGCGGCTCGAAGCTGGTGGCCGAGATCGAGCGCAACCTCCGCAACCTCGACGAGGTCACCCGCTACATCTCCGTGAAGATCGCCGAAGAGGTGGATCCCGAGACGCGTCCGGTCCTCGAGGACCTGAAGCTGGCCGGCGACGTCGAGGAGACCCGTCCGGGCGCTCCGGCGGAGCGCGAGGGCGGCTTCCGTGGTGGCGAGGAGCCGGGAGTCGAGTCGGAGGAGGAGTCGACCGAGGAGGCCTGAGGGCCGCCGGGTCAATTCCCTAGGGACCAACCCAGGAATCGAGAACGCTCATGAGCAACGGAACTGACAGCAAGACGGGCTCTGCCCCGGGCGGCCGCAGCGGCGGCTTCGGTGGTGGTGGCGGCGGCGGTGGTTTTGGTGGTGGCGGCCGCGGTGGTGATCGCGGTGGCCGCGACGACCGCGGGGGTCGTGATGACCGCGGCGGCGGGATGGGTGGCGATGACGACAAGCGCGGTGGTGGCCGCGGCTTCGGCCGCAAGAAGGTCTGCCGCTTCTGCGCGGAGAAGAACGCCTCCGTGGACTTCAAGGACCAGGCGACGCTGAAGTACTTCGTCACCGAGCGCGGCAAGATCATCCCCCGCCGCATCTCCGGCAACTGCGCGAAGCACCAGCGCGAGGTGGCGGTGGCCATCAAGCGCGCCCGTGGCATCGCGCTGCTCCCCTACAACGCGGTGGTCGGCTAGCCGCCGGTCCGCACAGGAGACTGAACATGAAGGTCATTCTGCGTGAGGACATCGACAACCTCGGCAAGTCCGGGGACCTCGTCACCGTCAAGGACGGCTTCGGCCGCAACTACCTGCTGCCTCGCAAGAAGGCGGTTCTCGCGAGCGAGCAGAACATGCGCCAGCTCGAGCACGAGAAGGCGGTGCTCACCGCCCGCAACGCCAAGCTGAAGGGCGCTGCGGAGGAGCAGGCGAAGAAGATTGGCAACATCAAGGTGACCATCAAGCGCAAGGTCGGCGAGCAGGACAAGCTCTTCGGCTCCGTCACCGCGCTGGACATCGCCGAGGCCGTTGCCGCCCAGGGTCAGACGGTGGATCGCCGTGCCCTCCACCTGCCCGAGCCCATCAAGTCGACGGGCCACTTCGAGGTGGAGCTGCGGCTGCACCGCGACGTGGTGGCGAAGATCAAGGTCGACGTGGTGGCCGAGTAGTCCTCGCCACTCGTCGCTGAAGTTCGGAAGGCCGTCCGGGGAGACCCGGGCGGCCTTTCGCTTTTCCCGTGCCCCCTCCCGTCCGGCTCGCGCCGCGCCCGGTCCGTCCCACGACATCCGCGTGGAGCGTCGTGCGCGCCATGCGTATCCCGGAGTGGAAGGAGGCTCTCCCATGAGCACCACTGCCGCGCCGCACGCCGTTGACGAGCACCGCCCCGACCTGGACTGGCTCCGGGTGGTGGCCATCCTGCTGCTGCACCTGTTCCACACGGGGATGATGTTCAACCGGTGGGACTGGCACGTGAAGAGCGCCCAGGCGCTGACGTGGCTGGAGCCGCCCATGGAGGTGCTGCACCACGTCCGGATGCCGCTGTTGATGCTCATCTCCGGGGTGGGCACGGCCCTGGCGCTGCGGCGGCGCTCGGTGGGCGTGTTCGAGAAGGACCGCGTGAAGCGGCTCTTCGGGCCGCTGGTGTTCGGCATGTTCCTGGTGGTGCCGCCGCAGATCTACGTCGAGCAGTTGTTCCGCGGCCGCTTCCACGGGAGCTACGCGGAGTTCTACCCGTCGGTGTTCGACTTCGTGCCCTACCCCGCCGGCAGCTTCAGCTGGCACCACCTCTGGTTCGTCGCGTACCTCTTCGTCTTCTGCATGCTCGCGCTGCCGCTCTTCGCGGCGCTGGGCACGGCGCGCGGGCAGGCGCTGCTCGCGCGGGTGGAGGGCTGGCTGTGCCGGGGGTGGAACGTGGCCTGGCTCTTCGCACCGCTCGCGCTCAACTGGCTGCTCTTGCGCCACCACCCGGAGACGCACGCGCTCCTCGATGACCCGAGGACCTTCGGCCACTACGGCCTGCTCTTCCTCCTGGGGCACCTGCTGGGCCGCTGCCCGCGCGTGTGGGACCACCTGGTGGAGCGGCGGCGCGGGCTGCTGATGGCGAGCGTCGTGCTCTTCGCCGTGATGATGCCGGACAGCGAATTCCCCCTGGTGCCGGAGGTGCTCGGCGCGCAGGCGGCGCTCTGGTTCTTCATCCTGACGGCGCTGGCCTGGGCACGGGCGCGCATCCACGTGCGCCGGCCCTGGCTGAAGCACGCGCAGGAGCTGTCCTATCCGTTCTACATCCTCCACCAGACGGTCATCGTCGTCGTGGGCTACGCGTTCCTACGGCTTCCCGTGAGCACCCTGGCGCTGTTCGGGCTGGTGCTCGGCGTGTCCTTCGGCGTCACCTGGGGGCTGACCGAGGCCGTGGCGCGGGTGCCCTTCCTGAGGCCGTGCTTCGGGATGAAGCCGCGCGGCACCCGACGCACCGCGCTCCGGACCGCGGAGGCGGGGCATACTGCCTGACGCGCCCATGGCTTCCCTTCCCACCGAGAGCCCTTCCGTTCATGCCTCCGGCTGGCAGTGGCCGCGCCTCCGTGCGCGGACGGTGCTGGGGCTGTTCGTGCTCTTCCTCGGAATCGGGCTGTGGAACGGGCTGACGGTGTTCCTCACCATCCTCGGCAATGGCGGCAGCATCCCGGTGCTGGAGCCGTTCGTCTGGGAAATCACCGGAGCGCTGGGGGTCTGGGTCGTGCTGCCCATCCTCCACACCACGGTGCTCAACGCCCCGGGCCCCCGCGTCGGCTGGGCGCGCTTCCTGGGCATCCACGTGGTGGGCTTCGTGCTCTTCACCACGCTGCACATGGTGGCGATGGTGCCGCCGAGGTACCCGCTCTACGCGCTGCTCGGCCTGGGGCACTATGACTATGGGGACCTGTCCTTCCGCATTCCCATGGAGGCCCAGAAGGACCTCATCGCGTACTCGGTGGGTGGGGTGCTCTGGGGTCTCCTCATCGCCTGGAGGGAGCGGCAGGCGCGGGCCGTCCGCGAGGCCACCCTGGAGAGCGAGCTGCGGGAGGCCCGGCTCCAGGCGCTCACCGGGCAGCTCCACCCGCACTTCCTCTTCAACGCGCTGAACACCATCAGCGCGGTGATGTACGAGGACCTGGCGCGCACCGACCGGCTGCTGAGTGACTTGGGCGGCCTGCTGCGCGCCAGCCTGGAGCGCCAGGAGGCCACGTGGACGTTGGCGGAGGAGCGTGCCCATGCGGAGCGCTTCATCGCGCTGCTGGCCGCCCGCTTCGGCGAGCGCGTGACGGTGCGCTGGGACGTGGCGCCCGGAATGGAAGGCGCGCGCGTGCCGTGCTTCGCGCTGCAGGCGCTGGTGGAGAACGCGGTGAAGCACAACCAGGACCGGCGCGAGCCGCTGGAGGTGCGCATCCGCGCGCGCGCGGACGGTGCGAGCGTGCTGCTGGAAGTGGAGGACACCGGACGCGGCTTCGGGGAGTCCTCTCCCGCGAAGGGGCCCGGCGTGGGGCTGGCACACCTGGAGCGAATCCTCGCGCTGCTGCATGGCGGACGGGCGCGGCTGGAGCGCGGGCAGGGACCGGAGGGTGGCGCGCGCGTGTCCCTGTGGCTACCTCGCGAGGTGGCGGCATGAAGCGCTCCGACGTGAGGTGGCTGGAGGATGACGCGCCCCTGCCGCCAGGGGTGACGACATGAAGCGCTTCAGCGTGCTCGTCGTCGACGACGAAGCCCCCGCGCGGGCGAAGGTGAAGCGCCTGCTCGCGGACGACGCGCGCTTCCTCCTCGCGGGCGAAGCGGTGGACGGAACAGATGCCCTCGCGCGCGTGGAGGCGCTGCGGCCGGACCTGCTCGTGCTCGACGTGCAGATGCCGGGGCTCACCGGCTTCGAGGTGTTGGAGTCCCTCGGGCCGGAAGACTGCCCCGCGGTCATCTTCTCCACTGCCTACGACGCCTTCGCCCTCCGCGCCTTCGATGCGCACGCGGTGGACTACCTGCTCAAGCCCTACGACGCGGCCCGCTTCGGCAGGGCGCTCGACAAGGCCCATGCATTGCTGATCGGCGGTGACAGCGAGGCTGACCGGCTCCAGACGCTGTTGCAGGAAGTGTCCCGCGCCACGCCCGCGCGCCCGCTGGAGCGGCTCGTCGTGAAGGTGGGCGAGGCCTGGGTGCCGCTGCGGCTGGACACCGTCTGGCGGCTGTCCTCCGAGGACAAGTACGTGCGGCTGTACACCGCCCAGGGCGAGCACCTCGTCCGCCAGAGCCTGCGCGCGCTGGAGGAGCGGTTGGACCCGGAGCGCTTCGTGCGCGTGCACCGGGGCGACATCGTCAACCTGGACGCGGTGGCGAAGCTGGAGCCCTGGACGCACGGCGACGGCATCCTCGTCCTCAAGGACGGCACCACGGTGGTACTCAGCCGCACGTGGCGTGAAGCCTTCCTCGAAAGATGGGGAATGGCGGGGTGAGTCAGGAGGTAGGCCCTCTCCTCCACCCACCCGGTGCTACAGGTCTGTTTCCGAAAATTGGGGACATGTCAGGGCCGCCTGTAGAGTGGGCGGGCAGCCATGGAAAACGTCCTCGAAATGAGAGAAGGCCGGCGGGTTCACGAGGACCTGGCCGCAGAGCGAGCGGTGCTGGGCTCCGTGCTCGCGGACAACACGCTCATCGCCGCGGTGGGTGAGGTGGTCTTCCCGGACGACTTCTCCAGCCCCGCGCACGCGCAGATCTTCGCGGCGATGCTCAAGCTGGATGGCCAGTCCAAGCAGGTCGACCACCTGACGCTGGCAGAGGAGCTGAAAGTCCTCGGGCAGCTCGTCGCCGTGGGCGGCCCCGCATACCTGATGCGGCTGGACCAGGTGGTGCCGCTGGCGTCCAACGCCGTCCAGTACGCGCAGATCGTCAAGGACCAGGCCATCCGCCGGCGCCTGGCCAACGTGGGCCGGGAGATCCAGGAGCTGGCCAGCTCGGAGACGGGCGAGCTGGAGGTGCTGCTCGACGAGGCCGAGCGCAAGGTGTTCCTCCTCGCGGAGAAGAAGCGCGAGGGCGACCTGCGCCCGGTCAGCGAGCTGATGGAGCAGACGCTCGACCTGCTCGACAAGATGAAGGCCGCGGCCACGGGCGTGACGGGCCTGTCCACCGGCTACATCGACCTGGACAACCAGCTCACCGGCCTGCACGCGGGCGAGCTCATCATCCTCGCGGCGCGTCCCGGCATCGGCAAGACGTCCTTCGCGATGAACATCGCGGTGCACGCGGCGCTGAAGGAGAACAAGGCCGTCGGCATCTTCAGCCTGGAAATGCCCGCCGACCAGCTCCTCATGCGTCTGCTCGCGTCCACCGCGCGCGTGGACATGAAGAAGCTGCGCGGCGGCCGGCTGTCGCCGCATGACGAGGAGAAGTTCCAGGAGATGGCGGGCGCGCTCTACAACGCCCCCATCTACATCGACGACTCGGGCGGCCTGTCCCCGTTCGACTTGCGCGCCAAGGCGCGACGCGTGAAGCAGAAGGACCCGCGGCTGTCGCTGCTGGTCATCGACTACCTCCAGCTGATGCACCAGAAGGGCAAGGTGGAGAGCCGCCAGTTGGAAGTGGCGGAAATCTCCCGCGCGCTCAAGCAGCTGGCGAAGGAGCTGGAGGTGCCCATCATCGCGCTCAGCCAGCTCAACCGTAAGGTGGAGGAGCGCAAGGGCGGCAAGCCCATGCTGTCGGACCTGCGTGAGTCCGGCTCCATCGAGCAGGACGCCGACGTGGTGATGTTCATCCACCGCGAGGAGACGGAAGAGGGCCCCGACGGCCAGCCGGCTGCGCCCACCAGCACCGTCATCCCGGTGGAGCTCATCGTCGCCAAGCAGCGTAACGGCCCCATTGGCTCCGTCGACCTGGTGTTCCTCTCGGAATACACCCGCTTCGAGAGCCGCAGCCGCGGCGGCGAGTAGGCCCGCGGCACCTCGCGGAGGAGGCCCGCTTCGGGAGCCGGACCCGCGCCACTCGGGCGGCGGGCTCCCGCGTCAGCCCGCTCGCAGGTAGCGCACCACCAGCCCGCGCGCCGCGCGCACCGCGGCCTCCAGCGTCCGGCCCCGCCCCAGCTCCGTGGCCAGCGCCGAGGCCAGCCGGCACCCGGTGCCACGGCGTCCCGGCGCGCGCTCCAGCCACTCGCCTCGCAGCACCCGCACGCGCGCGGGCGTGGCCAGCACGTCCGCCAGTCCCGCGTCGCCCGGCAGGTGCCCGCCCTTCACCAGCACCGCGCCAAAGCCGTACCGCGCCAGCGTGGCGGCGGCCTCCGCGGCTTCCTCCACCGAGCGGGGCGCGGGCCTGCGCAACAGCCACCCCGCCTCGTCCAGGTTGGGCGTGAGCACCACGCGCGGGCCCGCCAGCGCCAGGTATGCCCGCGCGGACAGGCTCGACAGCACCTGTCCCCGGGACGTGCGCACCACCGGGTCCACCACCCACCACGCGTCCGTGCCCTCGAGCGCCGCACGCGCGGCGGACAGCTGCGCGGGGCCGGGCACCATGCCCCACTTCACCGCGTGCAGCGGCCCCAACTCGCGCGCGGCGGCCACCTGCGCGGCCAGCATGCGCGGAGCAGCGGCCATCCAGCCAAACGTCGTGGTGCCCTGCGCCGTCTGCGCCATGGGCACCGCCACCGGCTGCCCGCCCCTTGCGAGCACGGCCGACACGTCCGCCAGCAACCCCGCCCTCCCCGTGGGCTCGTGCCCGGCCAGCAGGAGGACGCGCGGACTCACCGCCGGTGCTCGCGCGCCTTCTGCACGAAGGACTTGTACAGGCCCATGTGCACGGGAATCGTCGTGGCCATGTACTCGGGGTGCCACTGCACGCCCACCGCGAAGCCATGCACGGTGGACTCAATCGCCTCCACCACACCGTCCGGCGCCACCGCGCACACCACCGCGTCCTTCCCCGCCCCGCGCACCGCCTGGTGGTGCGTGGAGTTGACCATCAACTGGCCGTGCCCCACCGCCTCCGCCAGCAGCGTGCCGCTCTTCACCTCCACCGGGTGCTGCGGTTGGGTGCGGTCATGCTTCTGCTCGTGCTCGCGGGCGCCCTGCACCTCGCGGCCGATGTCCTGGAACAGCGTGCCGCCCAGCACGACGTTGAGCAACTGCATGCCGCCGCAGATGCCCAGCACCGGCATGTTGCGCTTGAGCGCGCCGCGCATCAGCGCCGCCTCGAACGCGGTGCGCCCTTCCTTCAACGCCCCCAGCCCCTCGCGTGCCACCTCGCCGTAGGCCTCCGGAGGGATGTCGAACGCGCCACCGGTGACGAGCACCCCGGAGACGCGGTCCAGGTACGCCTCCACGCACGACGGGTCATCGGTGTACGGCAACACGAAGGGCAGGCCCCCCGTGCGCAGCACCGCGTCCGAGTACGGCACCTTCAGCTCGTAGCGGGCGAAGGCCTGGTCCTCGGGCTGACTCCAGTCCGGGGTGATGCCGATGTTCGGGCGGCGCGGCGGCGGCCCGTGGTGTCGCGGATGGTTGTTCATGGGGCTCCTGAGCGGGCGAGGCTAGTCCCCCGCCCCGCCCCGTTCAAACGCGGCCACCAGTTGCCGCACCCGCTCGGCGATGTCCCCAGCGAGCAGGGCATCGGACACCACCGCCGCGCCATGCGCCCCCGCCGCCGCCACCCGGGCGATGTTCGCCAGCCCCACGCCGCCAATGCCCACCACCGGCAGCGGGCTGCCCTTCACCACCGCGGCGAACGCCTCCAGCCCCAGCACCGGCGCCGCCACCTGCTTCGTCGTCGTGCCGAAGAGCGGCCCCACGCCCACGTAGTCCGCGCCCGCCTCGCGCGCCGCCCGTGCTCCTTCCACGCCGCGCACCGTGACGCCCACCAGCCGGCCAGGCCCGAGCAGCTCGCGCGCGGCCTCCGGAGGCAAGTCTTCGTCCCCCACATGCACCCCGTCCGCCCCCGCCAGCAGCGCCAGGTCCACCCTGTCGTTCAGCAGGCACAGCGCTCCCGCGCGCCGGCACAGCGCGGCCACTTCGCGCGCGGCCACAAGTGCCTCCCGGGGCGGTGTGCGCTTCATGCGCAGTTGCACCACCCGGGCCCCACCGGCCACCAGCCGTGCCGCCTTGTCCACCAGCGGAACCTCCGGGAGGACGGTGTCGTCACACAGGAGGTACGGGCCGCGGGGAAGCATGGAGCGGGGCGGTGCGTTCATCGGCTCTGGATGGCGGCTCGGCGGCGTTGACAGGCGCCCTCCCTGCTATAAGGTGGCGCGCTGTTTTCCAAGCAATTCTGAGGATTTGAACATGGCGGATTCGGCTGACCCGAAGTACCTCGACAAGCGCACGGCGGACCGGTACCTGCGCTCCGGTCACCTGGACGAGAAGGCGTACGAGCGCCACATCAAGGGCCTGCCGGACGTGCAGGAGAAGTCCGTCCCCATCGAGACGCTCATGCTCGACGACGTCGACGACTACGAGGATGACGAGGACGACATCGACGAGGACGAAGACGAGTCCGACGACGAGGGCTCCGAGGACGAGGGTTCGGCCTCCGCATGAGCTCCGGGGACGAGAAGCGCGGCGAGACCTTCGTGATGCGGGGGGAAGCGCGCTCCGCGTCCGAGGAGTCGATTTCCTTCAGCACCTTCATCGTGGGGCTGGGCACCGCGGTGCTCATCCACCTCGGTGACGCTCCCAATCCGGAGACGGGCCAGACGGCGCGCGACTTGCCGCTGGCCCGGCAGAACCTGGACCTGCTCTCGATGCTGCGCGTGAAGACGAAGGGGAACCTCTCGGTCGAGGAAGAGAAGCTCTTCGACGGGCTCCTCACGGACCTGCGCCTGCGCTTCGTGGAGGCGAGCAAGCGGTGACGGTGTCCGCCTCCCGTTCGAGCGGGCTCCCCCGGGGCATCCGCTTCGCCGCCATGGTGGGCCTCGTGCTGGCCGCCCTCACCGGCTGGTCCGCGCTGAGCGAGGCCACCCACCTGGCCCATTTCTACGAGGCGCGCGAGCGCCAGCTGGAAAACGAGTTCCCCGCCTGGATGGGCGACAAGGCCGTCATGGAGACGGTGGTGCGGACGCAGTACTCCGCCCTCGAGCCCATGCGCGAGCCGCGCACCGTCCTGATGGGGGTGCTCTCCATCGCGTGTGCCTTCGTCTTCGTGGCCTCCGCCCGCATGCTCCGTCCGGACGGGCTGCCTCGAGAGGGCATGCGCCGCCTGCTCGGCCGCGCCGCCATCGTGGTGGCCGTGCTGCGGACCATCGACGGCGCCCAGTTCGCCGTGGTGTCGCGGCGCATGGGCACCGCACTGGCGCAGAGCATGCGCAACCTGCCGGCGTACCAGGACCCGGCGGCCGCGGACATGGTGAACACCCTCGCGCCGTGGTTCGCCGTGGGGCTCTCCGTGCTCGGCACGGCCCTGGTGGCGGGCACCTTCGCCCTGCTCGGCCAGTACTTCCGCAGCGACTCCGTGCGGGACGCCGTCCTCGCCAGGGACCCGGCACCCGAGGAGGAGTAGTCCCCCGGTGCGGGCGCCCTTCAGTGGGCGTCCGGACCGAGGTGCGGCACCTGCGCGCCCGGCAGCAGGGCCTCCAGCGCCGACGCGCTGTCCTGCTCCGAGCCATCCAGCGCCAGCACGCGGCCCGGCACCGCCAGGGGCAGGCGCAGCAACTCCTTGCGCGTGAGGCCGAAGACGTAGGCCAGGTGCCCCATCGGCCAGCGCTCCTGCATGTGCTTGAAGGCCGCTTCGTCCACGTCCTCCGGACGGCCGGGCAGCTCCACGTCCTCGTAGACCACCCGCTCGCCACCCACGCGCCGGCCGTTGCCGTAGGCGATGACTTCCTCGCCCTCGTCCGGATCAAACACGTAGGCATGCACCGTGACGTTGGCGGCCCGGGACAGGAGCCTCGGCAGCGCGTGGTGCGCCGCGTACCAGTGCGCGCCCTGGCGGCCGGCGGTGAAGGGGCCCACGTACGCCAACCGCACCACCTTGCGGCGCCGGTTCACCGTCACGTGCAGGCCGCTGGCGCCAGTGGCGCCGTCCAGCGCCAGCGCCTCACGCGCCAGCCGGATCAGCTCCAGCCCGCCCAGGCTTTCGATTCGTACGAGATAACCGCCGTGCGCTTCCAGGTTCAGCCCCCCGAGGATTGGCGCCGCCTATACCCGGCCCGCGCTCACATGGCAACTCCGGCTCCTTGAAAGCCCGGTCGCTACCAGGAGTCCAAAGTATTCCATGGCAGGCAGACATTCATGACACGCCGCGCCAACTTGCCAAGGGGGGTTCGGCTCTTACGTTGTTGACATGCGACTCGACAAATACACGGTGAAGGCGCAGGAGGCCATCCAGGAAGGCCAGTCGCTTGCCCGGCGGGCGGACAACCCGCAGTACGAGCCTGAGCACCTGGCGACGGCGCTCCTGGGCCAGAAGGACGGCATCGTCGAGCCCCTGCTCCGGAAGATTGGCGCGGACGCGAAGCTGTTCGCGGCCCGCCTGGGTGAGGCGCTCGGAAAGCTCCCCAAGATGCAGGGCGGCGAGAGCGCGATGCTCGGCCAGCGCCTGCTCAAGACATTCGACAAGGCCGAGGACGAGGCCAAGTCCCTCAAGGACGAGTTCATCTCCTCGGAGCACCTGCTGCTCGCGCTGACGCACGACAAGGGCGCGGTGGGCGAGGTGATGAAGTCCTCGGGCGTGACGAGAGATCGCGTCCTCGCGGGCCTCAAGGAAGTGCGTGGCTCCGGGCGCGTGACGAGCCAGGACGCGGAGGCCACCTACCAGGCGCTGGAGAAGTACGGGCGGGACCTCACGGAGGCGGCGCGCTCCGGCAAGCTGGACCCCGTCATCGGCCGCGACGAGGAGATTCGCCGCTGCATCCAGGTGCTCAGCCGCCGCACGAAGAACAACCCGGTGCTCATCGGTGAGCCGGGCGTGGGCAAGACGGCCATCGCCGAGGGGCTCGCGCGCCGCATCATCGACGGCGACGTGCCCGAGGGGCTGAAGAACAAGCGGCTGGTGTCCCTGGATTTGGGCGCCATGGTGGCCGGCGCGAAGTACCGCGGCGAGTTCGAGGAGCGCCTCAAGGCCGTCCTGAAGGAAATCGCGGACGCGGCCGGGGAAATCATCCTCTTCATCGACGAGATGCACACCATCGTCGGCGCGGGCAAGGCGGAAGGCGCCATGGACGCGGGCAACATGCTCAAGCCGGCGCTGGCGCGCGGCGAGCTGCACTGCATTGGCGCCACCACGCTGGACGAGTACCGCAAGCACATTGAAAAGGACGCGGCCCTGGAGCGGCGCTTCCAGCCCGTCATGGTGGGCGAGCCCAGCGTGCACGACACCATCAGCATCCTTCGCGGCCTGAAGGAGCGCTACGAGGTGCACCACGGCGTGCGCATCCAGGACAACGCCCTGGTCGCCGCCGCCACGCTCAGCCACCGCTACATCGCGGACCGGTTCCTCCCGGACAAGGCCATCGACCTCGTGGACGAGGCCTCCAGCCGCCTGCGCATCGAAATCGACTCCATGCCCACGGAGCTGGACGACGTGCGCCGCAAGGTGACGCAGCTCCAAATCGAGAAGGAAGGCCTGAAGAAGGAGACGGACCCGCACTCGCAGGAGCGCCTGGGCCAGATTGAAAAGGAGCTGGCCAACCTGAGCGAGAAGTTCAACGCGCTCAAGGCGCACTGGGACGCGGAGAAGACGGCCATCAGTGCCATCCGCGGCCTGAAGGAGAAGCTGGAGAAGGCGAAGAACGACCAGGCGGCGGCCGAGCGTCAGGGAGACCTGAACCGCGCGGCGGAGCTGAAGTTCGGCGTGATTCCCTCGCTGGAGAAGGAGGTGAAGGCGCAGAACGAGAAGCTGGCCGAGCTGCAGAAGAGCCAGAAGTTCCTCAAGGAGGAGGTGGACGCGGAGGACATCGCCGAGGTCGTGGCCAAGTGGACGGGCATCCCCGTCTCGCGGCTGATGGAGGGCGAGGTCCAGAAGCTGGTCCACATGGAGGACCGGCTCGCCAAGCGCGTCATCGGCCAGCGCAGCGCGATTGAGGCCGTGTCCAACGCCGTGCGCCGCGCACGCAGTGGGTTGCAGGACCCGAACCGGCCCATCGGCTCGTTCATCTTCCTGGGCCCCACGGGCGTGGGAAAGACGGAGACGGCGAAGGCCCTGGCGGAGTTCCTCTTCGACGACGACTCGGCCATGGTCCGCATCGACATGTCCGAGTACATGGAGAAGCACGCCGTGTCGCGACTGGTCGGCGCGCCTCCGGGCTACGTCGGCTACGAGGAGGGCGGCCAGCTCACCGAGGCGGTGCGCCGGCGGCCGTACACGGTGGTGCTCTTCGACGAAATCGAGAAGGCACACCATGACGTGTTCAACGTCCTCCTCCAGATTCTCGATGAGGGCCGGCTGACGGACAGCCAGGGCCGCACGGTGGACTTCAAGAACGCGGTGCTCATCATGACGTCCAACCTGGGCTCGCAGGACATCCAGGCCGGAATGGCGGGCAAGGACGAGCTGGACGAGAAGACGCGCAACGAGGTGATGGACGCGCTGCGCGGCCACTTCCGCCCGGAGTTCCTCAACCGCGTGGACGAAATCGTCGTCTTCGAGCCGCTGCGCAAGAAGGACATCTACCGCATCGTGGACCTGCAGCTCGGAAGGCTGTCGAAGCTGCTCGCCGACAAGCGGCTGACGATGGACCTGACGGACAAGGCGCGCGACTTCCTCGCGGAGCGCGGCTACGACCCGACCTACGGCGCCCGGCCGCTGAAGCGGGCCGTGCAGAAGTACCTGCTGGACCCGCTGGCCCTGAAGGTGCTGAGCGGAGAGTTCCTCCCGGGTGACCACATCCAGGCCGACGCGGGCCCCGACGGGCTCGTGTTCGCCAAGGTGCTGGTGGACACCGCGAAGAACGTGAAGCGCTCGGCGTAGCCCGCGTCACGGCACGGTGCGGTGAAAGGGCCCGGTGTCGGGAGGAAGACACTCCCGGCGTCCGGGCCCTTCGTCTATCTCCGGGTGCTCCTCGCTATTCATGCAAATCCAGTGACTCGGATATGCTGCCCGCACGACTCGGGAGGAGTTGATGCTCGAAGTGGTGAAGGTGGCAACGCGGCTGAAGAATGCGCTGCTGGCGGACGCGGCGCGCTTCTATACGGAGGACGTGGGCCCGTGGGTGCCGGGCATGCCCACGCCCCAGCAGGTCAGCGCCGGGACGGGGCGCGAGCCGCTGTGGCTGAACCTGGGCTACTGGCGCGACGTGGAGAAGGTGGACGAGAACAACTGCGAGCGGGTGGGTGAGCTGTTCCCGGCCGCCCAGGCGCAGATGGCGCACCTGTTGGCACGCACGGCGAAGCTGGGCGCGGGCGAGTCGGTGCTGGACTGCGGCTTCGGCTATGGGGACCAGGACCTGCTCTGGGCCGAGTCGTACAAGCCGGCGCGCATCGCCGGCATCAACGTCACGCCGACGCAGGTGCGCATCGCGAGCGAGCGCGCGCGGCTCGTCGGCCTGGACAACGTCATCCGGCTGCAGGAGGGCTCCGCGACGAGCCTGCCCTTCGGGGCCGGCGAGTTCGACGTCGTCTTCGCGCTGGAGTCCGCCCTGCACTTCAAGACGCGCCGGGACTTCCTGCGCGAGGCCTTCCGCGTGCTGCGCCCCGGCGGCCGGCTGGTGATGGCGGACATGTGCATGAAGACGGACCGCGAGGCCGGGCTGGGACTGCGGCAGCGCCTGCACCTGCGCTACTGGCGCGGCCGTATCGCCATGCCCGAGTCGAACGTGTGGACGTCGCAGCGCTACGTCGCCGAGATGCAGCGGGCGGGCTTCAAGAACGCCCGGCTGGACTCCATCGCCCTGGATGTGTACCCGGGCGCCAACACCGCGTTCATGGCCCTGCACAGCCTGACGCGCCACCAGCGCGAGCCCGGCGCGATGTCGCTGGAGCAGGTCCGGGAGAATGTGCGCAAGGCCCGGGAGACGGACCCCGGCCAGCTCTTCTGGCACCTGCACTACAACACCGACGAGTACGGGCTGGTCTACGCCGAGAAGGCCTGACGCCCGGGGCCGCGCTCAGAAGCCGCCGGAGGCGCTGCCCGTGGTGACACGGGCGGCGTGGGACGTGGCCTCCGCCTCCCCTGCCCCCACGCCGTAGAGCGCCTGCACCACCTTGTGGGCAATCTCCGTGTTCTCGTAGAAGCCGACGAACTGCTCCGAGCCCGGCCCGAGCGCGAAGAGCGGCACGAGCGAGCCGGTATGCGTCCTGGTGCCGAACTCCAGCGCCACGCCCCCGGCGCTGTCCGCGAGGACGCGCAGGCCTCCCGTTTCATGGTCTCCGACGACGAGCACCAGCGTGTCGCCGCGCTGCCGCGCGAAGTCCGCGACCACGCCCACCGTCTCGTCGAAGGAGCACAGGCTGTTGCGCAAGTCGTCGGCCGCGTTCTCGTGGCTGGCCGTGTCCGTGCCCTCGTGCTCCAGCAGGAGGAAGAAGCCGTCCGGGTCCGTGGACAGGCGCGACAGCGCCCACCGCGCGAGGTCCGGCAGCCGCGCGCCCGGGACGTCCGCGGCGTTCTTCTGCGAGGGGAAGACGGCGAGCGCCTTCGACGTCGGCGCCGAAGCAAGCCCGGCGGGCTCGGTGATGAGCGACCAGCCGTGCTGCGCGGCCGCGTCGGAGAGCACGGGCAGCCCTTCCGTGCCGAACAGCTCCGCACCGCCTCCCGCGATGAGGTCCACCTCACTGCCGAGGATTTGATTGACGATGTCCGCCACCTGGTCGCGGCGCGCGGTGTGGACGGCGAAGGCGGCGGGTGTGGCGTCCCCGAAGAAGGTGGTCGTCACCAGGCCCGTCGCCCGCCCATGCTCCTCGGCCAGCTCGAGGAGCGTGGTGAGGCGGTGGCCCTCCGGGTCCACGCCCAGCATCCGGTTGTTCGACTTCGTCCCGGTCGCCATCGCCGTGGCCGCCGCCGCCGAGTCGGTCACCACCGAGTTCGCCGAGCGCGTGGAGACCATGCCCGTCACCGGAAAGCGGCCCGCCGCGAAGTCCTCGCCCCGCAGGAGCCGGGCCGCCGCGAAGTGCGAAGGGCCCATGCCGTCCCCCACCATGAGGACGACGTTCTTCGGAAGGGCGGCATGCGCCTGGGGCACCGCGGCCGGGACACTCCGGCAGGACAGCGCGAGGAAGGCGGGGATGGCGAGCAGCGAGCGCAGGCGGGGCATGGGGTGTCCTTTGCCCGTACAGGCTGCCCGGCCATTCCCCCAAAAGCCAATCGAACCTTTCCGTCGAAGGGCAAGAATCCTTCGATGGCCCGCGCTCAGCCCGCCGACAGGGCGCCGGACTGGGACGGCGGGGCCCACTTCGCGTTGAGCTGCTGGATGGTCGCCAGCGGGATGCCGAGCAGGTACATGTAATAGAGCGCCCGGTGCTGGTCATTCACCTCGGACTCGAACGCGCCCACCCAACCGGTGGAGTAGAGCTGCCCCGGCAGGCTCGTGTTGGCGCTCGGCTGCGTGTACGTCAGGTCCGCCTTCTGGAGCGCATTGAGGGTCCGGTCGACGGCCGTCCTGCACACGAGGCCGCACTGCGGTCCGCCGGGGTACAGGGACTTGATGGACTCCAGCCCCTCCGTCGTCCACAGGCGGGGGACGACGTCCAGCGCGTTGAAGTAGCGCATCGCCGACGCGAAGACGGTGTCGAAGGCCGACGCGAAGGCCGTGTTGCCCGCGGTGGGCGCGGCGAAGGTGATGGGCAGCACCCCGGAGACATTCGACAGCGCGCTCTGGAACCACGCGGCGAGCACCGTGGCCATCTGCCCTCCCAGGCTGTGTCCCGTCACCAGCACGGAGGGTGAGCCGGACAACCCCTGGAGGAAGGCCAGCAGCGAGCCCGTGCCCGAACCCGGCACGGAGGAGACCATGTTGTCGATGTTGGTCCACACCTGCACCACGCCCTTGGAGACCTGCGCGCCAGGGAACGAGGACGCGGTGAAGGGCAGGGCCTCCTGCGTGGCGACATTCTTGTCCTGGATGACGTCCTCGATGCGGTCGAACAGCGTGCCGCGCACCACCACCGCGTACTGGCCCGCGTTGTTGGAGGCCACGTAGACCAGGTCCTCGCCCTGCGTCGCCGGACCCCAGACAATCCCCCAGCCGTTCTGCACCGTGGCCGCCATGGCCTGGTTCATCAGCGTGAAGCGCTCCGTGTTGGTGTTGAGCTGGCCCAGATACGAGATGGCCGACAGGGTGATGGCGAGCTGCGCGGTGGAGGGCGTGGAGGCCATGGGTGATTCCTTTCGGTGAGGGCTCGAAGCCCCCGGTCCAGGTATCCCCGCCCATTTTGCACCGGACATGCCGGGCAGGGCTCTCCTCTGGAGCGAGCCCCGGCCATCCCCGGGAAGAGGGGTTCGACGTGTCGGCCCGACGTGTCGGCCCGACGTGTCGGGAGCCAGGACGCGCGCGCAAGCGAATCGGACGCCCGCGCATGGAAGTCGGGCGTGCGCGCGAGCACCTTTGCGTCCGTCCCACAGGGGACTCACGGAGGAGACACGTCATGAAGGTGCTGGTGACGGGCGGCACGGGATTCGTCGGTGGGGGCGCCATCCGCGCGCTCCGGCAGCGGGGCCACGAGGTGCTCACGCTCGCCCGGGAGAGCCGGGCCGCTCGCGAGCTGGCCGCGTCCGGCGTGCGGGTGGTGCACGGGGACCTGTCCGCGGACCATGTCCCCGCGGCCCGGGAGGTGGATGCCATCGTCCACTGCGCCATGGCGCCCTTCAAGGGACTGCGGGTCAGCCGCGCGGAGCAGCGCCGCATCGCCGAGCTGGACCTGGACTGGTCCCTGCGCCTGCTCCGGGCGGGCGCGGGCGCGGCCTCCACCTTCGTCTTCAGCAGCGGCATCTGGGTGTATGGCGACACGGGCGAGTCGTTCGCGGACGAGTCCTCGACACCGCGCCCGTTCCGCATCGTGGAGTCCAAGGTCGCCACGGAGCAGAAGGTCGCCGAGGAGGCGCGGCGGCTGGGCTACCGCTCGGTCATCGTCCTTCGCATCGGGACGGTGTATGGCCCCACCGGCTCCTTCGAGAAGTTCTTCCTCCAGCCCATGCGCGCGGGAAAGCGGGTCCGCTGGTTCGGCTCGGGCCTGCAACACACGTCGCTCGTCCACGTGGACGACGTGGGGCAGGCGTACGCCCTGGCGGTGGAGAAGAATGAGTACGCGACCTACAACATCGTCGACGACGAGCCCGTGCCCATGCGCACGTACATGGGCTATCTCGCGGAGCAGCTCGGGGCGCCCGCTCCCGGAGGGCTGCCGGCCTGGCTCGCGTCGCTCGTCACCGGCGCCCTCGGCGAGCCGCTGACGCACGGCCAGAAGGTCAGCAACGCGAAGGCCCGGCGCGAGCTGGGGTGGCGCCCCGCCTTCCCCACGTACCGCGAGGGCCTGCGGCATCTGGCGACTCCGGCCACCCCCGTCTTGGCGCCGGCAGCGCCCGCGTGACTACAGTGAGGGCCCCCCTCCCGGAGGCCCACCGTGGACGTCCTCTCCGACGTGCTCCAGATGGCTCGCATGCAGCAGACCTTCGTGGCGCGGGTACGGGCCTCGGCGCCGTGGGCCCTGCGCATGGGCGGCGGGAACAAGGCCTTCTTCCACGCCATCCTCTCGGGCACCTGCACCCTGGCGATGGAGTCCTCGGGGGAGACACACGCGCTGGGCACGGGTGACATCGTCCTGCTGCCCCGGGGGGACGTGCACACCGTGAGCACCCCCGGTGCCGAAGCGCCGATGGACCTCGTGGGCCAGGTGGGCACCAGCCCCGGCGCCTGCCCGGGCTTCTCCTTCGGCGGCGGTGGCGAGGAGGTGCTCGCCGTCACCGGCGTCTTCGAGTTCGACACCCCGGACGACGCTCCGCTGGCCCGCATGCTGCCGCCGCTCGTGCTGGTGCGCGGCCGCTCGCCCGAGGCGGTGCAGTGGGTGGAGTCCACGTTCCGCTTCCTCACCTCCGAGTTCTCCGGCGACACGCCCGGCACGGAGGTGGTGCTCCAGCGGCTGGCGGACCTCGTCTTCCTCCAGACGGTGCGTGCGTACCTCCACGCCTCGGGCCCGAAGAGTCAGGGCTGGCTGGGCGCGCTCGCCGACCCGCAGGTGGGTCAGGCGCTGCGACTCCTCCATGAGACGCCCTCGCGCCGCTGGTCCGTGGAGGAATTGGCGGAGGCAGCGGGCCTGTCCCGCTCGCGCTTCGCGGAGCGCTTCCGCCAGGGCGTGGGCGAGTCCCCCATGGAGTACCTCTCCCGGCTGCGCATGCGGAAGGCCGCGGCCCTGCTGCGCGGCGGGAGGCCGAAGCTGCTCGAGGTGGCCCAGCAGACGGGCTACGAGTCCGAGTCCGCCTTCAGCACCGCCTTCAAGCGCTGGGCGGGCGTCTCGCCGGGGGACTACCGCCAGCGGCACGCGCAGCCGGGGCAACGGGCGTCTTGACCCGGGTGCGGCTTCCGCGCGAAGAGCCGGACGCATGAAGCCTTGGGAGACGCTCGACACCGCGCAGGTCCCCGACGTGGGGGAAGTCTCGCTGGTGCGGCGCGGGGACGAGTACGTCCTGCGGGTGCGCGGCCAGACGCTGATGTCCAGCCGGCGGCACGGCTCGGAAGAAGCGCTCGCGGAGGCCGGCTGCGCGGAGCTCGCGGGGAAGAGCGGCGCCCGGGTGCTCGTGGGCGGCCTGGGCTTCGGGTACACGGTGCGGGCCGTGCTGGACCGCGTCGCGCCCGGCGCACGGGTGACAGTGGCCGAATTGCTCTCCGCGGTGGTGGCCTGGAACCGGGGTCCGCTCGCCGCGCTGGCGGGTGCGCCGCTGGAGGACCCGCGCGTCACCGTGGTGGAGGGAGACGTGGGCGCGCTCATGGCCCGCCAGTCCGCCACCTTCGACGCCATCCTGCTCGACGTGGACAACGGCCCCACCGCCCTCACCCACCCCGACAACCAGGGCCTGTATGGGCTGGCGGGGCTCGCGCGGGCCTTCCACGCGCTGCGCCCCGGGAGAATGCTCGGCGTCTGGAGCGCGGGCCCCGCGCCCGGCTTCGAGCGCCGCATGGAGCAGGCCGGCTTCACCGTCCAGGTGCTGCACCCGGCCGCTCATGGCACGAAGGGTACGCGGCACACCCTCTTCATGGGTCGGCGTGGACGCCGCTGATTCGCCGCAAGTCGTCATCACTCCGGGTCTGTGACGAGGCACGCTACAGCCCCTCCGGTGATGTAACAGCGCACGCCACAGCGCTCCGGCACCGCAGGTCTCCTCTCCTCTGAACCGAAGCCTGCCCCCACCCTGTCGTCGTGGCGTGGACAGTGCATTGCCCTCCGGGGCCGGGCCCACGCGGAGCTCCCGCCTGGATGACGCAGGTGGTCGCCCGCGTGTGGCGGAGACGGCAGCACCTCCCCCAAACGACGAGGTTTCACATGCAGATGAAGATGATGGGCAGCCTGATGGCTGCCGCGCTCCTGAGCGTAGTGGGTTGCCAGGGTGACGAGTCGCAGACGACCGAGGACAACCTGGGTGCCCAGGAGGCCGCGGCCGGGACGCAGTGTGTGCAGCGCTTCCAGGGCATCACGAGCTGTGCGACGGGCAACGCGCAGATGACCTCCACGCAGGCGGGCCTCCAGGTCTCCGGCCTGAAGAACGCGGGCACGGACGGTGTCTCCGGCACCTTCGCGCGGTCCACGAGCTGGACGCAGACCGCGCAGATCAAGTTCGGCGCCGCGCAGGGCGGCATGTCGCTGGCGGCTCGCGCGGGCGACCAGACGGTCGGCACGCTGAAGCTCACGCCGAGCCGTGACGGGACGTCGATGGTGGCGCAGCCGACCTTCAGCGGCAGCGGCGCTCCGGGCGGCTCCGCCTACCGCGTCAACGTGTGGAACAACGGCGTGCTCCAGGGCGGCGGGAACCAGCCGGCCGGCAGCTTCATGATCATCCGCGACTGGTGGGACCTGCTGCGCTGGGTCCTCGCCGTCTACTCCTTCGACAACGGCTACGACATCGAGATCTACAAGCCCGGCGCCACGCAGTCCGCCCAGTACATCCCCGGCGCCTGCGTGTGGCGCGTGCAGAACCAGCTGGGCACCTTCTCCGTGCAGATGTCGGACGGCCGCGTGCTCCAGGGCAACATGGTTGAGTTCGTCGAGCAGATCGAGGACGGCCACTACCCGTACACCGACTTCACCGCCATCGACGTGAAGGCGGCCGCGGAAAGCTTCGCCATCACCGGCGAGACCTTCGTCCCGGCGAAGTAGCCTCACCCGCCTGTGCCCCGCACAGGCGCAGCGCCGGGCAGGTCGGTGTATCCTGCCCGGCGTCCACCATTGGCGGCCCGCCCCCCGGGCCTCCAGGAGACTTCCCCCATGCGCGGGCGGCTGTACCTTGTTGGCATTCCCGTGGGCGCCCTCCTGCTCACCGTCGTCTGGGCAGCCCCGGGGCGGCGCCCGCCCGTGCTCGAGCTGGGGGACCTGACGTCCGTGGTGGAGCCGGGAGAGGAGCTCTCCGGTGGCACCACCACCGTGACGGACCCCGGACGCAATGCCTTCGGCCGCTCGCTGATGAACATGGACCGGGCACGCTGGCCGGAGTTCCACGCGGGCAAGAAGGTGTTCGGCCGCGACTGGAACGACACACGCACCGGGCCCGTCATCGTGGGCCCGCTCTTCAGTGCCGCCTCCTGCATGACGTGCCACGTGAAGGACGGGCGCGGCCGGCCTCCGGCCTCACCGGCGCAGGCGCCTGAGTCGATCGTCTTCCAGCTCACCGCGCCGGAAGGACGTGGGCCGCATCCCGTCTACGGCGAGCAGCTCGACCTGCACGCGGTGGACGGACGGACCGCGGAGGGCAGCGTCGAGGTGGACTACGACGAGGTGCGCGGCGAGTTCGCCACGGGCGAGGACTACGCGCTGCTGCGCCCGCGCTACCGGTTCAAGGACCTCTCCCAGGGCCCGCTCGGTGAAAAGACGCCCTTCTCCCCGCGGGTGGCCCCGGCCAACTTCGGCCTGGGGCTGCTCGAGGCGATTCCCGAGGACACGTTGCTCGCCCTCGCGGACCCCGACGACGCGGACCACGACGGCATCTCCGGACGGCCGAACCAGGTGCTGGACGTGGCCGAGCAGCGGACGAAGACGGGCCGCTTCGGCTGGAAGGCCAACCAGCCTTCACTCCAGCAGCAGGTGGCCCACGCCCTGGTCGCGGACATGGGGCTCACCACGGCCCTCTTCCCGAAGGAGCAGGGACATGACGCCGCCGCCGCGCCCGGTGGGCCGGAGGTGACACCGGAGGAATTGGAGCGCCTGGTCTTCTACATGCGGCTCGTCGCCGCGCCGAAGCGGCGGGACTGGGACGCGCCGCCCGTGCTGCGGGGCAAGGCCGTGTTCCGCGCCATCGGCTGCTCCGGTTGCCACGTGTCCACCGCCTTCGAGACGGGCACCGTGCCCGGCTTCCCCGAGCTGTCCGGACAGAAAATCCATCCGTACACCGACCTGCTGCTGCACGACATGGGCGAGGGGCTCGCGGACGGCCGCAAGGACGGGCTCGCCACCGGCCAGGAGTGGCGCACCCCACCGCTGTGGGGCCTCGGGCACCAGGAGGCCGTCAACGGGCACACCCGCCTGCTGCATGACGGCCGGGCGCGGAACGCCGAGGAGGCCGTCCTGTGGCATGGGGGCGAGGCCGCTTCCGCCCAGGAGCGCTACGTGCGCCTGCGTCGCGAGGACCGGGAGGCGCTGCTCGCGTTCCTGAAGTCGCTCTGAGGCCCCTGGCACGGGCACCGTGTCAGGGATTTGTTCGCCGCCCCGTCACTCTGGATTGAGCGCGCCCGGCCGAAGAGGTCCTACACGCTTTGAAGACGGTTCAACTCCGTCCGCCTCCACTTCCACGGGGGCGCTGCCGAGGGTTCGGCATCTGACTCTTAATCAGAACCCCAAATGGCTTGTTCACTCGGGCGCGCTCACTCCCTTCCTCCCTGACGGGCCGCGGCTTCACGACGCCGCGGCATCCGCCGCCTTCGCCCCCGCCACCAGGCGCATGGGCTGCGCGCGGCCGTAGGTGAGCGAGCGCCAGAGCCACTCGGCCGGACCGAAGCGGAAGCGCGCCAGCCACCAGTGGCTGAGTGCCACCTGCGCGGCGAACACGACGAAGCAGATGGCGACGACGCGCGACGGCGGCAGCTTGCCGATGAGCCCCAATCCCCAGCCGTCGTAGATGGACACGCTCACGACGGACTGCAGCAGGTACTGGCTGAGCGCCATGCGCCCCACGGGCGCGAGCCCTCCCAGCACCCGCTGCCAGCGCACGCGCTGCAACAGCAGGGCGAAGGCGGCCACGTACCCCGCGCCCAGCGCCAGGAAGCCAATCTCCTGGAGGTTGTTCACGACGAACTGCCACACGCTGTCCTGGGACGTCAGCAGGCCCATGGCGCGCAGGCGGGTCATCACCAGCCCGGCGACACTGATGGCCCCGCCCACCCCGAATCCCCAGCCGAGCATCCGGCGGAGCAGCGGGCGGTTCTTCTCCACGTCCTGGAGCAGCAGGAGCCGTCCCGCCAGCAGGCCGAACAGGAAGCGCGCGAGGATGAGGCCCATCCACTTGATGCGGTTGATGCGCCAGAACGTGTCCACGTAGTACGTCACGCGCCCCGCCATCCCCGTCAACGGAGAGGGGCTGGAGAGCGCCACCAGCAACTGCGTCCGGTGGCCGGCTTCCTCGGCCTGGGACGCCTTCGCCATCTCCGCCGCCGATTCCGCGCCGTGCAGCAGCACCGGCCCGTAGCGCTGGAGCACGGGCAGCAGCAGCGACATCACCACCATCAACCCCACCGCCCACACCAGCACCGTCTTGTTCGAGCGCGCGCGGAACAGCAGCAGCAGGAAGCCCACCATCGCGTACGTGTGGAGGATGTCGCCAATCCAGATGCCGAACAGGTGCACCACGCCCATGCACAGCAGGATGAACAGCCGCCGCGAGTAGAGCGGGACGATGGCGCCCCCCCGCGCCGAGGCCCGAGCGAGCTGGATGGAGAAGCCCAGCCCGAAGAGGAACGAGAAGATGGTGATGAACTTCTGGTTCACCAGCGTCTGGTAGACGGAGTTGACGATGACCTCGAGCAGCGGCGCTGCCTGCGCCTGCGCCTGCTCGCGGGGCAGCAGCGTCCGGCCGCTGAACCAGGTGATGGCATTGGAGAGGAAGACCCCGAACAGCGCGAAGCCGCGCAGCGCGTCCAGCAGGGTGACCCGCTCGGAGGCAGCCACCGGGCGGGCCTCGGAGGTGCTCCCGGCAGGCGCCGCGGGAGAAGTGAGCTCGGACATGGCTCCAAGAAGACGCCCGCGAACCGAAAGCGTCAACCAACACACTTCGAGCACCGCGTCCGCGACTCCGTGTGCGGGACGCACATGCCGCACGGCGTCGCGGCACTCACGCCGAGCGCAGCGCCGGAAGCACCTTCTCCGCGAAAGCCTGGATGAACGCGTCCTGCCCGCGGTTGACGTTGTGCAGGTACAGGTGGCTGAAGCCGAGTCGCACGTCCTCCGCCAGCCAGTCCACGTGGCGCTGAAGGCTGGAGGAGATCCGCACGTGGGCCTCCAGGTCCCTGGGCTGCACGGTCTTCGCGAGTTCCTGGAACTGCTCGGGCCGTCGCAGGTCCGTGAGCACGGAGCTGGCGAAGATGTTTGGCGCCCACTGCTCCATCGCGCCCTGGAGCGCCGCCGCTTCTTCGCGGGCCCACGAAAGCTGGACCTTGAGGAACATCGGCTTGCCCTCGCCGCCGCCGCGCCAGAAGGCATCCCGCATCTTCCGCAGTTCAGCCGGTGGCTTGCTCACCGTGATGAGACCGTCCGCCCAGCTTCCCACCCACTCCGCCGTCTCGAGCGTAATCGCCGCGCCCACCAGCAGCGGCGGCTTCGCGGGGCGCGAGTAGAGCTTCGCCTCCTCCACCGTGACGAGCCCCCGGTGTGTCACCCGCTCGCCTCGGAAGAGCGCGCGCATCACCTCCACGCACTCCTTCAGTCGCGCGTTGCGCTGGTCCTTCGCGGGCCAGGGCTCGCCGGTGATGCCCTCGTTGACGAGCTGCCCGCTGCCCAGCGCCGCCCAGGCGCGTCCGGGGAACATCTCCGCGAGCGTGCCCAGCGCCTGCGCGATGATGGCCGGGTGGTAGCGCTGCCCCGGCGCGTTCACCACGCCCACGCTCGCCAGCTTCGTGGTGGCCAGCGCCGCTCCCATCCAGCTCCAGGCGAAGCCGCTCTGTCCCTGCGCCTCGCTCCACGGGTGGAAGTGGTCCGAGTTGAGCGCCGCCATGAAGCCCGCCGCGTCCGCCTGGCGCACGAGGCGCAGCAGCTCGCTCGGGGGGAACTGCTCGTGTGATGCGTGATAGCCGAGGGTGAGCATGTCCCGGCGCAGGTTGGAGCCGCCCTCGCGCTGCCGCGACCGTGCCGTCCTCGCGAGTGTCCGCTGATGGAAGCCCCCGCCCACGGGCTGTGCGCTGGCACACGCACCGCGCACGTCGTGCTGCCGCATTCCGGGCAGACGCCCCACCCTCCCGTCCCGGGAGACAGGATGATTCAGGACCTCTGGTACAAGAACGCCGTCGTCTATTGCCTGGACGTCGAGACGTTCATGGATGGCAACGGCGACGGCGTGGGCGACTTCATCGGGCTCCAGCGGCGACTGGACTACCTGGCGGGCCTGGGCATCACCTGCCTGTGGTTGATGCCCTTCCACCCCTCGCCCAACCGCGACAACGGCTACGACATCACCGACCACTACGGAGTGGACCCGCGGCTGGGCTCGCTGGGGGACTTCGTGGAATTCACCCACCACGCGAAGCAGCGCGGCATGCGCGTCATCATCGACCTGGTCGTCAACCACACCAGCGACAAGCACCCCTGGTTCCAGGCCGCGCGGAAGGACCCGGCCAGCCGCTTCCGCGACTTCTACGTCTGGTCCGACAAGAAGCCGAAGGGCGCGAACAAGGGCATGGTGTTCCCGGGCTCGCAGGAGAGCACGTGGACGTATGACCGGGACGCGAAGGCCTGGTACTTCCACCGCTTCTTCCCCTTCCAGCCCGAGCTGAACGTCGCCAACCCCACCGTGCGTGAGGAGTTGCTCAAGGTGATGGGCTACTGGCTGGAGCTGGGCGTGTCCGGCTTCCGGGTGGACGCGGTGCCCTTCCTCATCGAGCTCAAGGGGCTCAAGAACCACGGCATCAAGGACCCGTACCAACTGCTCAGCGAGATGCGCGAGTTCCTCTCGTGGCGCACCGGGGACGCCATCCTCCTGGCCGAGGCGAACGTCACCATGGACGAGGTGATGAACTTCTTCGGCGCGGACGGAGACCGCATGCAGATGGTCTTCAACTTCGCCGCCAACCAGAACCTCTTCCTCTCACTGGTGACGGAGGACGCCATGCCGCTGGCGGAGGCGCTGGCTTCCGCGCCGCGCCTGCCGCAGACGGCGCAGTGGGCCAACTTCCTGCGCAACCACGACGAGCTGGACCTGGGCCGCCTGCCGGCCACCGGGCGCAAGCGCGTGTTCGCGGAGCTGGGCCCGGAGCCGAAGATGCAGCTCTATGGCCGCGGGCTGCGACGGCGGCTGGCGCCGATGCTGTCCGGAGACCGGCGCCGACTGGAGCTGGCCTTCAGCCTGATGCTGTCCCTGCCGGGCACGCCGGTGCTCTGGTACGGCGACGAGCTGGGCATGGGCGAAGATTTGTCGCAGCACGAGCGCGCGAGCGTGCGCATGCCGATGCAGTGGGCCAATGAGCCACACGCCGGCTTCACCCGCGCGGCCGAGCCCTTCCGGTCCGTGGTGGCGGAGGGTGCCTTCGGCTACCCACGCGTGAATGTGGAGACGCAGCGGAGAGACCCTGCGTCGATGCTCAACTGGATGGAGCGCATGGTGCGCATGCGCAAGGAGTGTCCCGAGCTGGGCTGGGGTGCGTGGAAGCTCCTGCGCGTGAAGCCGGGGAACGTGCTCGCGCTGCGGTACGACTGGAAGGACGAGACACTGGTGACGCTGCACAACCTGTCCGGCAAGGCGTGCGAGGTGAGCTTCAATCCCGGCGGGCCTCCGGCGCGGCTCGTCCATGCGCTGTCGGATGCGCACTCGCAGCCTCTCAAGGGCAGCAGGCACCGCTTGACGCTGGAGGGCTATGGCTACCGGTGGTTCCGCATGGAGCCTGTGAGCTGATGGCGGCGGTACACTGACGAGGCCCGCCCATGACCGTCCGTTTCAATCACACCATCGTCGCCGCGAAGGACAAGGTGCGCTCCGCGCATTTTCTCGCCGAGCTTCTCGGGCTCCCCGAGCCACAACCCTTCGGGCACTTCCTGGCCGTCCAGCTGTCGGATGGAGCAACGCTCGACTACGTCCAGACCCCGGATGACTTCCCGGGCCAGCACTACGCCTTCCTCGTTTCAGAGGACGTGTTCGACGCGCTGATCGCCAGGATTCGAGCCCGGGGAATCCAGCACTGGGCCGACCCGCGCGGCCACCACCCTGGGGAAATCAACACCCACGACGGAGGCCGAGGGGTCTACTTCCAGGACCCATCCGGCCACTACATGGAGGCCATCACCGTCCCGTACGGCGGCTGGAAATGAGCGGGGAGTAGGAGCAGGTTGCTCCGACAGGCAGCGTGCGGCGCCCTGGACGCCGGGGCAGAATGGGTGGCGCATGTCCTCCTCCACGCACCGCGTGCAGCTGCTTCGCGCTCCGGAAGCCGGGCCTCGTTCGGGGACCGCGGCACTCGCTCTGGCCCGTGCGCTCGGCATCCCTCGCGCGGACGCGGCCCTGCTGCTGTCCGCCGCGCCTCGCGTGCTCCCGCGGGGCCTGCCTCTGGACGCGGCGCAGCGCCTTCTGGAGACGCTGCGCGCGGCGGGAGCGGACGGGAGCGTGCTGGAGGCTCCGGCATCCGGGAGCCGGTGCGCCGAGCATCCGTCGCTCGAGGACGAAGGCCCCTGCGAGATATGCGGGGCGCGCATCTGTGCGGTGTGTGTGCTTGCGCGTGGGGCTCGCCGCTGCGGCACCTGTGAGGGACGCCTGGCGCGCTCGCGCCGCTTCCAGCGCCTCCGGGTGGCGGTGCTGCTGACGGGCTTGTGCGTGGCGCTCATCTGGGGCTTCTCCGTGCAGCGACAGCGCGATGCGCGCACCACATGGACGCGGCCACTGCGAGTGGCGGTGGTGCTTCTCGGGGAGGATGACCCGGCGGCCCAGGTGCTGCGTGACGGCATGCCCCGCCTGGAGGCCTGGTTCGCGCGCGAGCACCTGCGCTACCGGCCCGAGGGCCTGAAGCAGCCGGTGCAATTCCAGGTGTTCGGCCCCGTCCGCCCTGAGGCGCCGCTGCCCTGGCCCGAGGACTCCTCCTCCGGCTGGCTTGCCCGGCTGAGCTACGCGCGCACGCTGCAGGGGGCACTCGCGCCACTGGACGCCACGGTGGACCTGGAGCCGCGTGCCTACGACGCGCGGCTGTATGTTGTCGTGGAGTCGGGCACGTCCGGCACCTTCGCGGAAGGCGTAGGTGCCACCGGTGGCGAGCTGGGTCTCGTTCGGGCGCGGGTGCAGGGGGAGGACGCGACGCTGGCCCTGACCGCGCTCGCGCACGAGCTGCTGCACTGCCTGGGGGCCACGGACAAGTACGATGCCCAGGGCCACGCGATGCTGCCCCAGGGACTGGTGGCCCCCGAGCTCGCGCCTGTGTTGCCGCAACAGCAGGCGGAGGTGATGGTGGGCGAAGTGCCGCTGGAGGCCGCAGCGGGCCGGCTGCCCAACAGCCTGGATGAGCTCGCGGTGGGGCCGCACACGGCCGCCGAGGTGCGCTGGGCCGCGCAGTAGCACCTGGGCTCAGCGGCCATCCGGAGGCCTGGAGCTCCCTCCTCGGCTGCTGCGCACCCCGCGGCGGCGGTGAAGCCCGCGCTTTGCCCCGTGGCCCTCCGGGATTCCCACGTCCGTCCTGTGCGGAAAGCCGGCGTCCACCTGCCGGATGACGTTGGAGTTCGACTACCTCACCGGTAGTCTCCGCATGTGCGGTGCGGACCGCCTCACGAGGGACCTCATGGAGTCTGTCGACCTCAATCCGTTGAGCCTGCCCCCGGGGACGCAAATCGGCCCGTGGCGTCTGGTGGACCAGCGCGGCCACGGCGCCTACGGCGTCGTCTACCGCGCCGTGCCCGCCGAGTCGCAGGCCGCGGATGCCGTGGCCCTCAAGCTGGCCCTGTACCCCGGGGATGCGCGCTTCGCGCGTGAGGCCGAGCTGCTCTCCCGCATCCACCACCCCGCCGTCCCCAGCCTGATAGACCATGGCCACTGGCAGCCCCGAAACGGCGTGTCCCATCCCTGGCTCGTCATGGAGTGGGTGGAGGGCCTGCCGCTCTATGAGTGGGCTCAGGCCCAGCGCCCGTCTTCGAGGCAGGTGCTCGAGCTGCTTGCCCGGCTGGCGCGAGCCCTGGACGCCACTCATTCGGCCGGAGGTCTCCACCGGGATGTGAAGGGTGACAACATCCGCGTCCGGCGGGCAGACGACCTGGCCGTCCTCCTGGACTTCGGCTCCGGACACCACCTGGGGGCCGCTACGCTGACGTGGCAGCCCTTTGCGCCTGGCACCTCGTTCTACCGCGCGCCCGAGGCGTGGCGCTTCGTCCTCGGCTCCCGCAAGACTCGTCGCAAGCCTCCCGCGGTCGCGTATCCCCCGGGGCCCTCGGATGACGTCTTCGCGCTGGGTGTCACTGCCTATCGACTGGTGACTGGGAAGTACCCACCTTCGGCGCATCCGTGGGAAGAGGATGTGTGGCTCTGGCGCCCCGAGGAGCTGGCGGCCTGGGCGGCGCGAGTCATCAACCCCCGCTGCAGTGCGGAACTGAGCGCGCTGGTGTCTTGGATGCTCTCGGAGCGCCCCGAGGCGCGAGGGAGCGCGCGGGAGGTGGCGGAAGCACTCGAACGGGCTGCGCGCAGTGCGGGGCGCGAAGCGGACGTGCCGCTCTTCACGGGAGAAGAACCGAGGCCCGCGGGCCTCTTTCCCATTCCTCAGCGCGTCACGGTGGTGCGTCCGCATCCTCGCGTGCGGACGCGGCCCTGGTTCGCGGCCACCTGCCTCGGAGGCGCACTGGCGCTGAGCGCTGGGGGACTGATGAGCGTGAGTGGCTCCGAGGAGCCCGCGACGCCCCAGCTTGCGGAGCAGGACGAGGCAAGGGATGCCGGCACCGTGGCAGTGGGGGACTCGGCACTGACGGCGCCGGTGGCGCTCGAGCGAGCCCCCTCCGCGTGGTCATCCATCACGGTCGACGTGCCACCGAAGCCCTTCTCAGGGCAACGGCGCCCGGACGGCAATGGCCGCTGTCCCAGCAAGGTGCAGCTCGCCATCAACGGCGGTTGTTGGACGAAGCTGCCTGCGGACGTGAAGGACTGTGATGATTATTGGGGCGGCGTTGAGTACCGAGGCGCGTGCTACATCCCCGTCATGATTCGGCAACGCCCTTCCACCTCGGACCCCGCCAAGCGAGACGACAGTCCATAGCCAGTTGCTCCAGAGCGCGACGAGTGCTCCCGGCCGGTGCGGCGGTCAGGCCTTCACCTTTCTTCACACCCGCGGCAGCAATGCGCCCCGGAAGGGCCGCGTAGGCTGTGCATGAACCTGAACGCGAAGCCCTTCCTCCTTCTCGGGCCGCTGCTCCTGGGAGTCGTCTCCGCCCAGGCATGCGCGGTGCCCAGGACTCCCGCCATGTCCCAGCCGTCGCTCACACTGTCTCCGCAGGATGAACAGGCCCTCCGGGCCCTCATGACCGAGCTGGACCAGCGCTGGCATCAGCGAGACCTGCCCGCGTACCTCGCGCACTTCTCCGAGGACGCCGACTTCGTGAACCGCGCGGGCACCTGGTTCCGGGGCAGGGCCGCCCTCCAGCAGCAGCTCCAGTGGCTCGTGGAAAAGGGGCGCCCGGAGATGTTCGCCATGCGGACGGACCTCGAGGCCGTTCGCGCTGTTGCCCCCGGGGTGTTCGTCCTCATCCAGCACCGGGATGAGAACGTGCGGAAGTCCCGCGCCACGTTCGTCATCACCCGGACTGGCGATGTGCTCCGCGTGCAGTCCGTCAGCATCGCCCCGGTAGAGCCGCCTTCTCCCCAGGCGCCACCGCAGACGACCCTTCGTTGACCCGCGGTATCCCCTGCCGCCCCGGGCGGTGACGCGGCCGCGACTTCAAGCCCGGCGTAGCACCCGGCCCGTCGTGGGCGGCAGGACTCCCAACGACAACCGTCCTCCTCGCAGCGAGAACCGCCGCGTCGGCTCCAGCAGGTCGAACCACTCCCCTTCCACGACCCCCGGCATCGCCAGCTCCACGAGGTCCGAGGGCTTGTCCGATGCATTCACCGCCACGACCACGCTCTCGGTCCCCAGCTCCCGTGCGTAGGCGAGCTGCTCGGAGCGCACGAGAAGTTCCCGATAGCTCCCGCGCCTGAGCACCTCGTGCTGGTGCCGGAGTTCGGCGTAGCGAGCAATCGCCGCGCGCAACCCGGGCGGCTGGTCCGGAGGTCCTGGCGGCTCGGGAAGTGGCGGACGCAGCGGCCTGTCATCACCGCCCTCCTTGCGTCCCTGCTGGCCCCACTCACTGCCGTAATAGAGGGACGGGATTCCCGGCAGCGTGAAGAGCAGCAGGTAGAGCAGCGGAAGATGGCGGGGCTCCTTGAGGAGGATCGCGGCCCGATTCACGTCGTGGTTGTCCGCGAAGGTGTAGAGCGTGAGCGCCTCGTACATCCCCTCGCCCGCGGCGTACTGGCGCTTCAGCGTGTGGGCCAGCTCGAAGTAGTTCCTGTCGTTGTGGCTGGACCAGAGCGCCTTCCACAGCGCGTAGTCCGTCGTGGAGTGCAGCCGCCCGGGCCGGACCCAATTGCGGTAGTCGCCGTGGATGACCTCGCCCATCAGCCAGAGCTTCCGCTCCAGCCCGGCGCAGAAGGCATGCAGCCCGTCGAAGAAGTCCAGGTCGATGGAGTCCGCTGCGTCCAGCCGCAGGCCGTCGATGCCGAAGCGCGCCACCCAATGGGACACGGCGTCGAAGAGGTGCCGGCGGACCGCGTCCTGGCGCAGGTCCAGCTTCACCAGCTCCTCCACGCCATTCCATCCCTGGTACACGAACGGATCGCCAAAGCGGTTGCGCGCGCCGAAGCGCAGGCCCGCGAACCAGTTCCGGTATTGCGACGCCTCGCCCTTCTCGCGCACGTCCCGGAACGCCCAGAAGGCCCGCCCCACGTGGTGGAAGACGGCATCCACCACCACCTTCATCCCTCGCGTGTGCAGCCCGTCCACCAGGCGGGCGAGCGCCGCGTCATCGCCCAGACGCCGGTCCACGCTGAAGTAGTCCGCCGTGTCGTAGCCGTGCGTGGACGACTCGAAGACGGGGCCCAGGTAGACGGCGTTGACACCCAGCGCGGCCCACGCGTCCAGCCACGGCAGCAGCCGGTCCAGCCTCGCGGCGGGCACGCTCTGGAAGTCATTCGTGGCGGGAGCTCCGCAGGCCCCCAGCGGGTACACGTGCATGAAGTCGGCGTCGTGTACCCAGGCGGGCTCGGGGAGCAGGTTTTCGGGAGGCATCACCCATGGGTGCGCACCCGGGTGGCCAGCCTCAACGCTCCGGG